>NZ_JBEYWE010000006.1:0-327664 GCF_040644295.1 Streptomyces sp. NPDC047000 | reverse complement strand
AAAAACCACCGCCCCCCCCCCCCCCGGGGGGGGGGGGCGGCGGCGGTACTATTGACTGGGGGGGGCCCCGCGGCGTCAGACGCCGCGGGCCGCCAGCTCGTCGATCTCCGCCCGGTACGGCATCGCCGTCGACGCTCCGGAGCGCTGGACGGAGAGTGCCGCCGCCGCCGACGCCCAGGCGAGCGCCTCCGGCATCGGCCGGCCCTCGCCCAGCGCGACCGACAGGGCGCCCACGAACGTGTCCCCCGCCCCGGTCGAGTCCACGGCCGTCACGCGCAACGCGGGGACCAGCAGCTTTCCGGCCTCGCGGGAGGCGTGGAGGCTGCCCGCCGAGCCCAGGGTGACGACCACCTCCGGGACCTGTTCCAGCAGGGCGTCGGCCGCCTCGTACGGGTCCGTCCTGCCGGTGAGCGCGGCCGCCTCGTGCTCGTTCGGGACCAGGAGGTCGGTCACCGCTAGGAGTCCGGGGGGCAGGGGCCGGGCGGGGGCCGGGGTGAGGACGGTGCGTACGCCGTGCCGGCGGGCCGCCTCGGCCGCGGCCAGGACGCCCTCCAGCGGGGTCTCCAGCTGGAGGAGCAGCGCGTCGGCGCGGGCGATGACGGCCTCGTCGTGCGGGGTGAGGGCCGTGACGGTGGCGTTGGCGCCGGGGATGACGACGATCGCGTTGCCGCCCTCGTCGTCGACGACGATGTGCGCCGTCCCGGAGGCGCCGTCGACCGTGCGCAACGCGCCCGTGTCCACGCCGGACTCCTCCAGCGCGGCCCGCAGGCGGTCGCCGAAGGCGTCGCCGCCGACCGCGCCGATCATCGACACCGAGCCGCCGGCGCGGGCCGCCGCCACGGCCTGGTTGGCTCCCTTGCCGCCGGGGACGGTGCGGAACTCGCGTCCCGTCACCGTCTCCCCGCGCGCCGGGGCCTTCGCGACGTACGCGACGAGGTCCATGTTGGTGCTGCCGAGCACAGCGACGGACGTCATGTCCTGCCCCCCGTGATGCCCTCGGGCACGCGCACCTTCGCCGCGGTCGCCGCAGTGATGTCCTCGGCGGTGACTCCGGGGGCCGTCTCGACGAGGACCAGGCCGTCGTCGGTGACGTCGAGGACGCCGAGGTCGGTGATGATCCGGTCCACGCAGCGCTTCCCGGTGAGGGGCAGGTCGCAGTCCGCCACGATCTTCGGGGTTCCGTCCTTGGCGGTGTGGGTCATGGTGACGATCACCCGGCGGGCGCCGTGCACGAGGTCCATGGCCCCGCCGATACCGGTCACCATCTGCCCCGGGATGGCCCAGTTGGCGAGGTCGCCCCGCTCGGAGACCTGCATGGCGCCGAGCACGGCCGTGTCGATGTGGCCGCCGCGGATCATGGCGAACGACAGGGCCGAGTCGAAGAACGCGGCGCCGGGCAGGACGGTGACGGTCTCCTTGCCCGCGTTGATGAGGTCCGGGTCGACCTCGTCCTCGTAGGGGAAGCGGCCGGTGCCGAGGATGCCGTTCTCCGACTCCAGGACGACGTGGACGCCGTCGGGCAGGTGGTTGGGGATCAGTGTCGGCAGTCCGATGCCGAGGTTGACGTACTCGCCGTCGCGCAGTTCGCGGGCGGCGCGGGCGGCCACCTCGTCGCGTGTCCAGGCCATCAGGCTCCCGCCTTCCCGGGACGCGGCCCCGGCGTCACCGTGACGTTCTCGATCTTCTTGTCGGCGGCCTGCTCGGGGCTGAGGGCCACCACGCGCTGGACGAAGACGCCCGGCAGATGCACCTGGTCGGGGTCGATCCCGCCCGGCTCGATCAGCTCCTCCACCTCGGCGATCGTGATACGGCCCGCCATGGCCGCCACCGGGTTGAAGTTGCGGGCGGACTTGTTGAACACCAGGTTGCCGTGCCGGTCGCCCTTCGCCGCGCGCACCAGGGCGAAGTCGGTGGTGATCCCGTGTTCCAGGACGTAGGCGGTGCCGCCGAACTCGCGGACCTCCTTGGCGGGTGAGGCGACGGCCACGCCGCCCCTGCCGTCGTAGCGCCAGGGCAGGCCGCCCTCGGCGACCTGGGTGCCGACGCCGGCCGGGGTGTAGAAGGCGGGGATGCCCGAGCCTCCGGCCCGCAGCCGCTCGGCGAGGGTGCCCTGCGGGATCAGCTCCAGCTCGATCTCGCCGCCCAGGTACTGGCGGGCGAACTCCTTGTTGCCGCCGATGTAGCTGCCGGTGACCCGGGCGATCCGGCCCGCCGAGAGCAGTACGGCGAGGCCGGAGTCCAGCGCCCCGCAGTTGTTGGAGACCACGTCGAGTCCGGTGACACCGGCGTCGTACAGGGCCTGGATCAGGATCCCGGGGATCCCGCCGAGCCCGAAGCCGCCGACCGCGAGGGACGCCCCGTCGGGGATGTCCGCCACCGCCTCGGCCGCGGAAGCGACCACTTTGTCCATCCGCCCGCCCACTTCCTTGTCAGGGCGCACGGGACGCCCTTCGCTGAGAATCGTTCGTCGAAGACCCGGTACTGACACCGGTAGTGAAATCCGGTACTGAGAACTGCCGTTGCGACCTGCCGTTGCGAGCCGCCGTTCCGGCTATGCCGGGAGTTCGGTCAACAGCCGCCGGTAGATGCGCGCGTAGGACTCGAGCTGCGTCAACGACAGTGCGTCGCGGCGCGGATCGCCGTCGGCCGGCCTGGCCTGGGGGCCGAGGCGTACGGTGTCGACGCCCCGGGCGCGCAGTTCGACGCCGTCGGTGGAGCCCGTCCAGCCGGTGATCGGCGGCGGCTGGGCACCGAACTCGTCGCTCCAGGCCGCCCTGGCGGCGGTCACCACCGGGGCGTCCGGCGGGGTGGCCGCGGCTGCCGCGACCGGTTCCACCGCCACGTCCACCGCGCAGTCCCGCAGCGCCGACCGAGCGCACCGCGCCCGCAGCCGTCCCGCCAACTCGGCTCCCAGCGAAGCCGGTTGCACCGGGTCTCCGGCGACGACGTACAGGCCGATCCGCAACTGGGCGGGCAGCAGGTCCGGTTTGCCGGGCCATCCCCCGCTGATGGCGCCGATGCCGCACGCCCGGCCGGTCTGTCCCTGCCGCGGGTCGGCGGCCAGGTAGGCCTCGCGCCAGCGGGCCAGTTCGTCCAGGACGACGCCCGCGTGGGCGACGACTCCTCCGGGCGGTGCGGCGGACTCCGCCAGCATCGCGGCGCCGGAGCGGCCGGTCACCTTCACCGTCAGGTAGAACGCGCCCGGTTCGTGCCACAGCAGCGTCGGCGGGCCGCATTTCGCCACGATCGCCGAGCGCGGCAGCGGGTGGGTGTCGGCGTAGGCCTCCAGGCCGGTGACGGCGGTGGTCCCGCCGGCTCCGCCGCCGCAGCGGTGCGTGCCGGAACCGGCGAGCAGCAACTGCCCCCGCACAGAACCCCGCACCGGCCCCCGCGCCGTGTCCGCCCCGGTCTCCGCCGCCGACTCCGACTCCGCCTCCGCGAAGGCGACCAGCGCGGCGGCGGCCGGGCCGCGGGCGACCCCGATACCGAAGCCGCTCACGGTGTCGCCGCCCACGGCGAGCGGGCCGACCGGCGCCGCGTCACCGGTGACGAGGCGGTTGACCGTGGCCGCGCCGTCGTCCAGCGAGGTGTCGAGGTGGGAGTAGAGCAGCGGCCCGGCCCCGCGGGCGGCGAAGAGGCTGCCGCCCTCGGGGCCGTGCTCCAGCACCTGCCAGTCGATGTGCGGCCACCGGTCGGCGCACCAGGCCCGCAGCCGGTGCGCCGCCGTCCGTTCCCGTCCGCGCGGGGCGGGAACGGTGTCGAGCAGCCGCAGGACGTCGAGCAGCGGCTGCCTCAAAAACGTCCCCAGTCGTCGGAGGCCGGACGCCACACATCGATGTTGCGGGGGTCGGCCGGCATCCTGCGGGGCCGGTGCGTCTCGTGCTCCTCCGGCGTGAACACCCGGTGTGCGTCGCACAGTTCGAACCGGGGGCCGAAGCGCGTGTCGTGCATGTAGAACGCGATCGACGTCGACGCCGAGTGGTTGACGATGTCGGAGGCGATCGGCGCGCCCTTGTAGAGGGCGCGGGCGCGCATCCGCATGACGTGGTCGAGGCTCTTCATCGCGAAGCACAGGTGCGCGACGTAGTGCTCCGTGTTGTTCTGCACGGCGAGGCTGTGGTGGTAGCGGTCCTCGCAGCGGAAGAACGTGGTGGAGCCGACGACGTAGTCGGAGGGCAGGAACTTCAGGACGTTCTGGTAGAAGTCCAGCGTCTCCTCGTACTTGGCGGTGGCGATGAAGGGGTGGACGAGGTCGAGCGGCCGGATCTCGAGGTGCGGCGGCTCGGCGTACTCCTGGAACTCGGTGAACAGCTCGATGATCAGGCCGTTGGGGTCCTTCACCGCGAAGCCGTTGTCGCACAGCGCCTTCTGCCGCTCCTGGAGTTCGAGGACCTCCAGGCCCGCGTCGAGGACGCTCTTGTGGAGCTGCTCCAGGACTTCCTCGCTCTCCACGCTGTAGCCGACGGCGGTGGTCCATCCGTCGGTGCGCTCGGGGGCATGGATCAGCTCGATGGCGTGGTGCTCGATGTCGGCGCGCAGGTAGGCGTAGTCGTCCGTGCGCTGCTCGAGCTGGAGGCCGACGTGGTACTCGAGGAAGTCGATCGTGGCCTGCAGGTCGGGGACCTCGATGCGGGCGTACTCCATGCCGTACGGGCCGTGGGGGCGGGTGCTCACCGGCGGTGTCCTTCCTGCAGCGAGCGAGGGACGCTCGGCGAACTCGAACGAGGTGATGGCCTGCTGTCCGATGACCGGCCGCCAGCGGGTGCGCACGAAGGTCTCGTGGAACTCGCTGCCGAGGTAGCCGAGCAGGTCGTCCTGGCTGTCGAAGTCGACGGCCATCGTGTGGGTGAAGGTCTGGTCGCGGGTGCTGATGTTGTCGCCGAGGAGGAAGCCGCGCATGGCCGGGTAGCGGTCCGGGAAGGTCCGCAGCTCGGCCAGTACGGACTCCCGGGTGGCCTGGTCGGTCCCGTCGGCGAAACGGAAGGACAGGGTGTGTCGGATCATCGGGTCGCCTTCCGTGGCCGGCTAGAGGATGAAGCTGAGCCGGGCGCCCGCGGCGAGCGACTCGTGGCCGAGGAGCGAGCGCCGCAGCCGGAACCGGAGTCCGTCGTCGGTGGGCACCAGCAGGTGCTCGTACCAGCCGACGTAGGCGTCGAAGTGGCCGTCGCGGGCGCGGTGCACGATGAACGACGCCGACACCCGGAAGGAGCCCTCGGTGCCCTCGGCGTCCCCGGCGTTCTCGACGTTCTCGGAGAGACGCACGTTGGAGATCAGCCGGTGGGTGCGCGAGTGCGGGTTCTCGGCGTGGGCCTTGCGCGACTTCAGGCGCTTGACGCGGGCGCGCAGCAGGTCCCAGTCGTCGTCGACGAACGATCCGGTCTCGTGCGGCGACCAGCCGGCCCGGTGGTCGGTGGTCGGGATCTCGTAGCGGGCGCCGGGCTCGAAGAGGGCGAGCCAGCTGTCGTAGTCCCAGCGGTCGAGGATGTCGGCCTCGGCGTAGAGGAAGTCCTCCACCTCGGGGCGGGTGACGGTGCGCCCCGCGCACGTCACGGAGTGGGAACCGGGTCCGGAGCCCAGGTTGCTGACGGTGGTCATCGCACGTCCCTCCCGGCCAGGAAGGACGCCGGACGGTCGCCGTGGACCTCGATGCCGTCGTCGATGCCCATGGCGCCGGTCCAGTGCCGCCAGAAGCCGCGCATCGCGCCTTCGTCGGTCGATCTGCCCTGCACGCCCTTGACCTCGTCGGCCATGCCGCGGGACATGTCGCTGTAGTCCAGCTCGGGCGCGGTGGTGCCGGCCGTGGCCTGGATGCCGCGCTGGACCGCCTCGTACGCCTCGATGTCGTCCGGGGTGGCGAGGCCGCCCGGGCCGACGAAGCTGACGACGGTCTTCATGCGCAGGGCGCGGGTGGCCGGGTCCTCCTCGCGGGGGACGAGCTGCCAGGCGCGGACGTCGGTCTGGTCGGGGGCCACCGGTTCGAGCTGCCGGATGGAGAGGCCCTCGATGTCGAAGAGCAGCAGGTTCGGGAACACGAAGAGGATGTGGCTCTCGTCGGCGACGTGGTGCGCCCGCTTCTCCCCCAGCCGCTCGGTCATCTCGGCGCGGTGCCGCTCGGTGCGGACCTTCTCGTCCTCGCCGAAGCGCGGTTCCCAGACCATGCTGATGCGTCCGCCGTGACCGGTCAGGACCAGCAGGCCGTGGCCGTTGCCGAGGTCGTAGGCGTACTGGTTGTCGTCGGTGACGGCGTAGCCGCTCTCGCGCAGGTAGCCGACGAAGGTGTTGTGGGTCGGCGCGAAGTGGTAGCCGTCCATCGCGTTCTCGACGGCGAGCTTCCAGTTGCCGCGGACGCTGTAGAGCTGGGTGCCGGGCAGCGTGGTCATGCCGCCGACGTGCTGCTGCTCGATCATCGTCATGTAGTCGGCGGCGTCGCCGAGGTGCTCGAGCAGCGGCGGGACGTCGGGGTCGAAGGAGACGAAGACGTAGCCCTCGTGGATCTCCAGGCGCGGTACGCCGCGCAGCCCCATCGACTCCCGGAACTCGTCGCTCGACTCGTACGCGTCGGCGTCGGGGATCGCGGCGACCTCGCCGTTGTTGCGGAACGTCCAGGCGTGGTAGAAGCACTGGAAGAGCCGGGCCGAGCCCTCGGTCTCGCGGCACAGCACCGTGCCGCGGTGCGGGCAGGAGTTCAGGAACGCGTGCACCTCGCCGGCGCTGTCCCGGCAGAAGATCAGCGGGCGGCCGCCGAGGGTGCGGACCTTGAAGTCGTTGGGGTTGGGGATCTCGGTCTCGTGCCCGAGGTAGAGCCAGGTGTGCATCCACACCCAGCCGCGTTCCCGGGCGAAGATCTCCGCGCTGCGGTAGGCCTCTCGGTTGACCCGGAAGGTGAGCTGGTCCCAGTCCTCGACGATCATCGGCGCTGGGACGGTCCGGGGATTGCTTCCCATGGGGAGTTTGCCTCTCACAAGTCCCGACCCGAGTGGCGTGCTGTGAGACGCCATCTCGTATGTCGCAGTAGCGTCCCCTAGCACACGGAAGACTGTCAAGCATTCATCCGACGGTTGACACACCTGGCCGGTGTCGTCATCATCCAATTTCACATTGAAAGACACCGTCTCGCATTCCGTGCGACCGTGTGAAGGGCAAAAAGCTCGTGCCGTATGTCATCACTCAGGCCTGCGTCGACGTCAAGGACAAGTCGTGCATGGAGGAGTGCCCGGCCGACTGCATCTACGAGGGCGACCGGATGCTCTACATCCAGCCCGACGAATGTGTCGAGTGCGGGCGCTGTGAACCGGTGTGCCCGCAGATCTCGATCTTCCACCACGAGGACCTGCCGGAGGAGGCCAAGAAGTTCGAGCGCATCAACGCCGAGTTCTTCACCCTCCAGATCGGCACCGGACCGCTCGGCTCGCCCGGCGGGGCGCGCAAGGTCGGCCGGGTCGGCGACGACCACCCCGAGGTGGGCGCGTGAGTGCCCCCGCGGCGGCGGACGCCACGGCGCCGGGCGCCGCGACCGAGGTGTCCGTCGACCTGCTGGTCATCGGCGCCGGACCGACCGGGCTCTACGCCGCGTACTACGCCGGCTTCCGCGGGATGAGCGTCGCGGTCGCCGACGCGCTGCCCGAGGTGGGCGGCCAGATCGCCGCGCTGTACCCGGAGAAGCTCGTCTTCGACGTGGCCGGCTTCCCCGCCGTCCGCGGCCAGGAGCTGGTGGACCGGCTGGCCGAGCAGGCCGGGCGGTGGAACCCGGTCTATCTGCTCGGCCACGGGGTCACCGACCTCGACGACACCGGTGAGGGCATCGTCGCCACCACCGACGCGGGCGCGCGGATCAACGCGGGCGCGGTGCTCGTCTGCGGCGGGATCGGCAACTTCATCCCCCGCGAACTCCCGGTGGGTTCCGAGTACCTGGGCCGGGGACTGCGGTACTTCGTGCCGCGGCTCGACGAACTCGCGGGCCAGGACGTCGTGGTGGTCGGCGGCGGGGACTCCGCGCTCGACTGGGCGCTGTCCCTGGAGCCGATCGCCGCGTCGGTGACGCTGGTGCACCGTCGCACCCGGTTCCGGGCCCACGAACGCACCGTCGAGCAGGTCGAGGCGTCCTCCGTAAGGATCCTGACGCCGTACGAGGTCGAGAAGGTCTCCGGCAGCGGAGCCGACGGGACGGACGGGGTAGACGGGGCAGGCGGAGCGGGCGAGGCGGACGGGGTGGTGTCGGAGGTCGTCGTCGCGAGCTCCGGCGGCGACCGGATCACCCTGCCGGCCCAGACCGTCGTGGCCGCGCTCGGCTTCATCGCCGACCTCGGACCGATCGAGCGCTGGGGTCTCGAGCTGCGCCGCCGGCGCATCCTCGTCGACCGCACGATGCGCACCAGCCGGGAGCGCGTCTTCGCGGCCGGTGACATCGCCGACTACGACGGACGGGTCGGCCTCATCTCGATCGGTTTCGGTGAGGCCGCCCTCGCCGTCAACCACGTGGCCGCCCTGCTGGACCCGGCGCGCTCCGTCACACCGGGGCACTCCTCCGACGCGTGAACCCGCCGTACCGGGAGGGGCCGTCGGCACCCCCTCCCGGTACCGGTCCGCCACGACGGTCTGCCGAGGACGAGAACCTGAGTACGCTTTCCCGCACAGCTTCGAGCCGCCGTACCCTTTCTTCATCCGATACGGCGTCTCGTCTGGCATCCCATCCCCTCCGACTGAGCCCGGACAGGAGCGATACGACCATGGTCACGAAGGTGCAGCGCGGCACCGGTGAGCAGGACGGTCCCGACAGGACCGCACCGACCATCCAGACGGTCGAGCGTGCCGCGCTGATCCTCGGCTCGTTCACGGTCGGCAAGCCGCACATGAGCCTGAACGAGATCACCGCACGGCTCGGGGCGAGCAAGGCGACCGCGCACCGCTACACGAAGGCGCTGCGGGCGGCGAACCTGCTGCGGTACGACGAGCGCACCTCGCTGTACTCCCTGGGCCCGCAGGTGCTCACCCTCGCCGCCGCCGCGCGGGCCGGCCTGCCGATCGTGGCCGCCGCCGAGCCGTACATGGAGGACCTGGTCCGGCGGATCGACGAGACGATCGTGCTGTCGGTCTGGGACGGCGAGTCGGCGACCGTGGTGCGCTCGGTGGACAACACCGACCACATGGTGCGCATCAGCGTCCGGGTCGGTTCGCGGCTGAACCTCACGTCCTCGGCGCAGGGGCGGGTCTTCCTCGCGTTCCTGGCCCCGGAGCAGGTGCCGGCGCTGCCGCGCGCGGTGCGCAGGTCGGCCGAGTTCAACGAGGAGCTCGAAGCCATCCGGAAGCACGGTCTGTCGGTCAACTCCCCGATAGTGAACGGGGTCCGCACCATCGCGGCGCCGATCTTCGAGGGTGACAAGATCAGCGGGACGCTGGCGATCGTCGGCACGACGGCGACGGTGCCCGACGACGTCTCGACGCCGATGGCCCAGGCGCTGCTGGAGACCGCCCGGGCGCTGTCGCAGCGGCTGGGCACCTCGGAGGACGGGCCCAACGGCGGCTGAGCCGTTCACCGGACGCCGTTCGCAGAACACCGGACATGGCTGTGGCCCACCGCTTTCCGCGGTGGGCCACAGCCATGTCGGCACGGGCGCGGGCCGGATGCCGCCCGGTCAGGGGAGCAGGTCGGCCCGCGGCGGGACGAAGAAGTCGATGTTCACGCACGGGGCCTCGGTCGGCTCCACGTAGTGCTCGCTGCCGCGCCGGACCAGCAGGAACGAGCCCGCGCGCATGTCGTGCGCGACCCCGTCGACGTAGTAGTTGGCGCGTCCCTCGGAGATGTGGACCAGCTGGTCGAAGTCCTCGTGCCGGTGCGGGTTGAGCGTCATGCCGACCTCCAGCTCGTGGTGACAGATCATCACCTCGTCGGTGGAGTAGACGCGTCGGCGGACTCCCGGCCGCACCTGGGTGACCGGCAGTTCGTCCCAGTTGACGACGGCGCCGAACAGGGCCGCGTTGCGTGTGCTCACTGCTTTTCCTCTCCGGCGGCGGCGCGCAGGCCGGCCGCCAACATCTGCAGGTCCGAGCCGACGATCAGATAGTCGGCGGCGGCGAGGCCCAGGTCCGCCGCGGCGTTCCGGGCCGGTGCCCAGCCGCCGAACGCCACTCCGGCGGACCGGGCCGCGGCCCTCACCCGGTCCACGGCGGACCGCAGCACCGCCGGGTCCGCGGGCAGGCCCAGGTCGACGGCGAGGTCGGTACTGCCGACGAAGCACACGTCGAGCGCGGCGACCAGCTCCGGCAGCGGGTCGGTGTGCGCGGTCTCGATCTGGCCCACCAGCACCGGCGGATCGTCCTGCTCGGCACGGAGGAACCCGGCCAGCGGGAGCGCGCCGAACCGGGCGGCCCGGTTGGCCAGGCTGACCGAGCGACGCCCGGCGGGGGCGAACCGGGTCGCCGCCACGAGTGCCTCGGCCTGGGCGGTGCGGGTGAGCATGGACAGCTGGATGCCCGCCGCCCCGGCCTCCAGGAGCCGGTTGACGGCGGCGGCGTCCACGTCGGGCACCCGGACCAGGGCGGGCAGACCGCAGACGGCGGCGTGGCGCACCAGGTCCACGGCGTCCCGCTCGGTGAGGGTGGAGTGTTCGAGGTCGACGACCACGAACCCGAAGCCGGCCGCCGCGGCGAGTTCCACCGCGTCGGGCGTCGCCAGCTTGACGAAGGTGCCGACGGCGGGTCCCTCCGCCGTCAGTGCGGCGCGCAGCCGCCGCCGCAGCGGATGGACGTCACCGGCGGTCATCGGGGTCTCCACGGTGTCTACGGGCGTGTGGTGTACGGGCTGTACGGGTGCCGTGCGGTCAGGCCGTCGGCAGACCGCGCCACGGCACGATGTCGATCTCGGCGCCCTCGTGCAGCACCACGGTCGGCTCGAAACGCGGCGCGACGATGGTGTTGCCGGCAGCGTCGGGCAGCGTGCACTCCTCGGTCTCGGTGATGACCGTGACGTCGGCCCGTCCGCCGACCTCCAGGCGTCCGTAGCCCTCGGTGTCGAGGCCGAGCAGCCGGGCCGGGGCGACGGTCGCGCGGCGGACGCACTCCTCCAGCGGCGCGCCGAGGGCGACCAGCTTGGAGATGCTGGTGAGCAGGTCGAACACCGGGCCGCGCCAGTTGCGGGCGCTGGTGTCGGAGCTGAGGATGTCGGGCAGGAAGCCGTCGGCGATGGCCCGGCGGGCCACCTCGAAGCTGAGGTTGCTCTTGCCGTGGGCGGAGTCGAACAGGACGCCGCGCTCACGGGCCGCGTTCACCGCGGGCTGCACGTGGTCGCCGTCGAGGATGCCGTACGGCTTGCCGGTGTAGCAGTGCGCCACGATGTCGCCGGGGCGCAGGTGGTCGAGGACGACGGGCAGCGGCTCGGAGGTCTCGCCGATGTGCAGCATCAGCGGGAGCCCGGCCTGCTCGGCCAGCGCCACGGACTTCTTCAGCAGCGACTCCCAGTGCTCGCCGACGACGTCCTCGGAGAGCCGGATCTTGAAGCCGCGCACGATGTCGGGGTGGGCCTCGGCGGTGGCGAGGGCGTCGTCGGCGACCAGGGTGTCGGGGTTGAGCAGCTCGCCGAATCTGAAGTCGATCAGGCCGAGCACCGAGACGTTGAGGAAGTTGACGATGCGCATCGGGTTCGCCTCGACGACCAGCTTGCGGAAGGCCGCGAAGGTCGAGGCGCCGGCCGTGCCGGCGTCCGCCGCGGCGACCACGCCGCGGCGCAGATGGGCCTCCTCGGCGGGGGCGCCGACGGCGGAGACGTACTGGAAGATGTGGGTGTGGCCCTCGACGAGGCCCGGGAGCACGGTGGAGCCGGCGACGTCGATCGTACGGGCCGCGTCCGCGGCGAGGTTCTCGCCGATCGCGGCGATGCGGTCGCCGGTGACCGCCACGTCGAGCCGGGCGTTGGTGCCCGACGCCGGGTCGATGACGGTGCCCCCGGCCAGGACGAGGTCGTAGGACGGCTTGGAGGAGTGGGACATCGCTTGGCTCCAGGGTGAGGGGACGGTCAGCTGACCGGTTCGGCCAGCCGGGTCTCGCGCGGTGCGGCGTCCGCGGGACGCACGATGCGGGTGACGAGGGGAAGGACGCCGTCCACCTCGACGCTCACCTCGTCGCCGTCGGCGAGGAAGCAGGCGCGGTCCTGGCCGGTGCCGGCCGGGGTCCCGGTGAGGACGACGTCGCCGGGTTCGAGGGCGGCGTACCAGGACAGCCTGCTGAGCAGGTCGGCGACCGGGAAGATCATCCCGGCGCTGGTGTCGTCCTGGACGAGCTGTCCGTTGACCCGGGTCCGTACGCCGATGGCCTCGCGGTCGGCGAGGTCGCCGGGCGTGCAGACGGACGGGCCGAGGGGGGTGAAGCCCGGGTAGCTCTTGGAGAGGGCGGGTGTGCCGGTGGTGCGCATGACATCCCGGGCCGTCATGTCGTTGGCGGCGGTGATGCCGGCGACGGCGGGCCAGACCTCCGACTCGGCGGCCTGGTAGAGCCGGCGCCCGACGACGATCGCGATCTCGCCCTCGTAGTCGGGTTCGGCCGCGCCCGGCGGGATCACCGCCTGCGCACCGGGGGGAAGGACGCCTGACGACGCGGCCAGGTACAGGATCGGCTGCTCGGGCAGCCCCCTGCCGGTCCGCTCCGCCTTCGACACGTAGTTGAGGCCGACGCCCCACACCGCGCCGGGACGGCCCAGCGGCGCCGTGAGGACGGCCTCGTCGAGAGGAACGCGCCGGCGCACCGCGCACGACGCCAGGCACTGTAGCGAGCCCTCTTGTTCGAGGACCGCGCCGAGGTGCGGAAAAGCAGTGGCCAACAGGGCGACAGCCCCGTCTTCGATCCGGCCCAGGCCGGTCTGCGTCGTGACTACTCGCATGGCGAGCATCTTTTATTGCGAGACGCCATCATGTCAAGCGATACGCAATGACTGCTTCGGGACACACCGACACCCCGTCCGCGCAGCAGACGGACGGGGTGTCGGCGGGCTGATCTCCGCTGGTCGGCAAGGCTGTTCGCGGAGTCGGCGACGGGACGCCGGGCGGGATGCCGGACGGCGTCGGGCAGGACATCGGACGGGACGCCGGGCGGCGTCGGGCGGGACAACGGCCGGGCGTCGGGCGGGACAACGGGCCGAGGCCGGCCGACACCTCAGGCGAGCTGGCGCCGTACCTCGCCGCTGTCCCAGTAGTCCGTGCGGTGCGTGACGAGACCGCCGGCGACGGTGAACAGGAAGACCCCGCGGATGCGCACCGGGCGGTCGCCCGCCGACCGCATCCGGAACGTCATGACGTACGGCACGGCGGCCGAGGCGCCGTCGACGAGGACGCGCTCGGGTTCGTAGCGCAGGTCCCCGAAGTCCGCGAGGAACCCGGTCAGCGCCGCGCGGTACGCGGCACGGCCCCTGCGGCTGTGCCCCATCGACGACGTGTGGTCGTTGACGAAGTCCTCGGCCACGCGGGCGGCCACGGCGTCGGCGTCGTGCGCGTTCAGCGCCGCGAGGTACGCCTCCACGGCGGCGCGGGTGCCGTCACCGTCACCGTCGCCGGTGTCCGCGCCGCCCGCGCCGTCCGTGGGGTGGTCCCCGGTGCTCAGGCCGACCCCCACTTCTGGCGGACCGTGTCGAACACCCGCTGGTCGTGGGAGATCTCGACGACGTTGCCGTCGGGGTCCTTCAGGGCGCAGATGTAGCCCACGGGGTCGGGCATCTGCCGGGGCTCCCAGTGCAGGCAGCCCAGTTCGCGGGCCCGGTCCGCGAGGGCGTCGACGTCCGCGCGCTCCGGCACCTCGATGCCGATGTGCGCGAACGGGTGCAGCAGCCCCAGCTGGTTGCCCTTGTCCTTGTCGAAGGACACCAGGACGAGCACGAACGGCGTCTCCACCTGCTTGTCGTTGGAGAGCCAGACGCTCTCGCCGTCGGCGTCCTTGAACCGCTCGACCACGACCAGGGGGGTGAGCGAGGTGTAGAACCCGATCGCCTTGTCGAGGTCCCCGGTGGGCAGCGCGACGTGCGTCCAGCGGGCCGAGGTGAGACCGGTGGCCACAGTGCCTCCATCGTGAGGGGTACGAATTTCCCCGAGGTTAGACACGCGCGCGGGCGCGCGTCGATGTGCTGCGGACACAAGGCGTGCGGCGGGAACGCTGACCCCGCGCGACATCGGTTCCGGGCCCGCCCCCGTGGGAGTCTGCGGGATGACAGCGACGGTCGTCGGCAGGGAAGACGCAGGAAAGACGAGGGCGAAGCGTGCAGTACCGGATTCTGGGTGGGACGGGCATCGAGGTGAGCGAGCTGTGCCTCGGGACGATGATGTTCGGTGCCTGGGGCAACACGGACGAGGCGGAGTGCCACCGCATGGTGGCGACGGCGCTGGACGCCGGCGTCAACTTCGTCGACACCGCCGACGTGTACGCCTCCGGCGAGTCGGAGGAGATCCTCGGCCGGGCGCTGAAGGGGCGGCGCGACGACGTCGTCCTGGTGTCGAAGTTCCACAACGAGATGCCGGGAGGCCCGCTCGACCGCAACCGGCGCGGCAACTCCCGGCTGTGGATCACGCGGGCCGTGGAGGACAGCCTGCGCCGGCTGGGCACGGACCACCTCGACGTGTACCTCGTGCACCGTCCCGACCCCCGTACCGACATCGAGGAGACGCTCGGCGCGCTCGGTGACCTGGTGCGGGCGGGCAAGGTACGGGCGATCGGCACCTCCAGCTTCCCGGCCGAGGAGATCGTCGAGGCGCAGTGGGCGGCGCGACGCGGCGGCCGTGAGCGGTTCACGGTGGAGCAGCTGTCGTACTCGGTCCTGGCCCGGCACGCGGAGGCCGCCGTACTGCCCACCGCGCAGCGGCACCGGATGGGTGTGATGGTCTGGAGCCCGCTGAACGGCGGCTGGCTGACCGGCAAGTACCGGGCGGGCGCGGAACCGGCGGGAGACTCGCGCGCGCGGACCAACGGCGACCACTTCGACTATGCCGACGCGCAGGTGCGCGAGCGCAAGCTGGCGGTCGTCGAGGAACTCGTACGCCTCGCCGACGACGAGGGCTGCACGCTCGTGGAGCTGGCCCTGCGGTTCGTGCTCGCCCACGCCGGCGTCACCTCGGCCGTCATGGGCCCGCGCACCCACGCTCAGCTCCTGACGCAGCTCACGGCGGTGGACCGGCCGCTGTCCGCCGCGGCGCTGGACCGGATCGACGAACTCGTCGCGCCGGGCAGTGTGCTCAACCCGCGCGACGTCGGCTACACGCCGCCGGCACTGGAGAGCGCGGCCCTGCGCCGCCGCTGACTCCGTACGGCCGTTCCCCTGCAACAGCCGATGCCGGCCCCGCGTGTACGCGGGGCCGGCATCGGTTCTCGCCGAGGCGCCGGAGCGGCGCCGCCGTCAGGCCGAGCCGCGCTCGAAGGGCCGTCCGAGGGCGGCCGGTTCCCGGTGCTGTGTGGTGAACAGCAGCATGGCCAGGAGCGCCAGCACGTAGGGGGCGGCGACGAGCAGCTGGGGGTTGAGGGTGACACCGAGCGGCGGCAGCGCCAGGCGCAGCGCGTCGGACAGCCCGAACACCAGGCAGCCGAGCAGGGTGCGGCCCAGCCGCCACGCCCCGAAGATGACCGCGGCGATGACGATGTAGCCGCGCCCGGCGGTCATGTTCTGGTTGAACGAGCCGACCTCGCCGACCGCCAGGTACGCGCCGCCGAGTCCGGCCATCGCGCCGCACCACAGCAGGGCCTGCCGGCGCCGCAGGTTGACCTTGATGCCGGTGACGTCGGCGGCCTGCGGGTTCTCCCCCACGGCGCGCAGTTCCAGGCCCCAGCGGCTGCGCTCGACCAGCCACCAGGTGAGCCCGATCAGGGGGAGCAGGAGGTAGGCGGGCCAGCGTACGGAGAACAGGGGTGCGCCGATGACCGGGATGTCCCGCAGCAGCGGGATGGACAGCAGCCCGACCTGGTGCGAGGAGAACCGCTGGGTGGCGATCAGGAAGCTGGTCAGACCGAGCACCAGCGCGTTCAGCACCAGGCCGACGACGAAGGTGTTGATCTGTGCCCGGTGGGAGAGGTTGCCGTGCACGAGGCCGATGACGAGGCCGGTCAGCACGCCGACGAGAAGGCCGGTGGTGGCGCTGCCGGTGGCGCTCGCGGCGGCGACCGAGGTGAACGCGGAGCCGAGCATCATCGCCTCGATGGAGATGTTCATCGTGCCGGCCCGCTCGGCCAGGTACTCGCCGCAGGCGGCGAGGGCGAGCGGCACGGTCAGCCGGACACCGCTGGCGAGGATGGTGGAGGTGTTGTCCAGAGCGCTCACGCCGCCGCCTTCACTTTGGTCGGGACGACGGACGCGGCGGGCGCGGCCGTCGGCCTGGCGCCGCGGCGCCCGTTGAGGAGGTTGACGAGGAGGGGCGGCACGACGAACGCGAGGACGAGGAGCGCCTTGACGATGTCGACCAGGTAGTACGGCACGCCGGTGGCGGAGAGGAAGTCGCCGCCCGACCGCAGCACGGCGAACACGAACGACACCGGGATCGCGACCAGGGGCCGGTTGCGGGCGACGAGCGCGACGAGCAGTCCGTCCCAGCCGACGTTGTCGGAGAGCCCGGCCTGGAGCCGGTTGGTGCTGACCGGGGTGGCGAGCAGCAGCCCGCCGGCCATGCCCGCGAAGGCACCCGACAGGGTCAGGGTGAGACCGCCGAGCGCGGCCACCCGGACGCCGGCGTGCTGGGCGGTGCGGGGGTTCAGTCCGACCATGCGCACCCGGAAGCCCCACCGGCTGCGGGTCAGGACGACGGCGGCACCGACCGCCGCGGCGAGCGCGACGAACAGGCCCAGGTTGACCTGGAGCGAGGGGTACTGCCCGAAGCCGCCGAGCAGGGCGTTCGCCGGCAGCGGGTTGGACTGCGCGTCGGCGATGCCGGAGGAGCCCTGCGCGCTCTCCTGCAGGAACCAGCGGGTGCTGACCGCGAACGTGACGAGCTGGAGGGCGAGGAACGTCATCAGCATGGTGCTCACCGCGACGTTGACGCCGCGGAAGCGGTACATCAGGGCGCTGAGCGCGGCCCAGGCGCCGCCGCCGACGGCCGCGGCGGCCATCACCACGACGACCATCATCGGGCCGGGCACGGCCAGGCGCAGTCCGACCCAGGCGCCGGCCAGGCCGCCGATGAGCACCTGGCCCTCCTGACCGATGTTGAACGTGCCGGCGGCGGCGCAGATACAGGTGCCGACGGCGACGAGCAGCAGCGGCGCCGCGTTGAGCAGGGTCGTCGTCCAGCCGGTGCTGTTGGCGAGGCTGCCGGTCCAGATCGCGGACATCGACGCGCCGGGCGAGGCGCCGGTCGTCATGAGCAGCACGGCGGACACGCCGAGGGCGACGGCGACGAGGACGACGGTGAAGCCCGCCGTCAGCCAGCCGCCCGGCCCGGGGCGCAGCCGGGCCAGGAGGATCCGGCCGAGGTCGCCGGAGGTCCGCGTCGTGTCCGGCCCGGAGGCGGTGGCGGTCATGCGGCCTCGCCTCCCACCAGCATGCCGAGCCGTTCGGGGGTCGCCTCGGAGACGGACAGCGCTCCGGTGATCCGCCCGGAGGAGATCACCGCGATCCAGGTGGCCAGGGCCATGACTTCCTCCAGTTCGGTGGAGATGAGCAGCACGCCCACGCCCTCGGCGGCGGCCGCGCGCAGTCGTGCGTACATGTCCTCGATGGCGCCGACGTCCAGCCCGTGGGTGGGCTGCGCGGCCACCAGGACGCAGGTGCGGCCGGACAGTTCCCTGGCGAGGACGACCCGTTGCTGGTTGCCGCCGGAGAGGCTGCGCACGGGTGCGTCGAGCGAGGGGGTGACGATGTTGAACTCGTCGGCGAGGCGGCGGGCCTCGGCGAGCATCGTCCGCCGCCGCAGCAGGAACAGCCCGCTCACCTTGTCGAGCGATTTCATGGTCAGGTTCTCGGCGACGCTCATGTCGAGGACGACGCCGCTCTGGTGCCGGTCCTCGGGCACGATGCCGAGGCCGGCCTTCGAGAGGGCGCCGGGCCGGGTCAGGTCGATCTCGTGCCCGGCGACCTCGACGGTGCCGGCCGCCGGGACGACGAGTCCGGAGAGGACGTCGCCGAGCATCGCCTGGCCGTTGCCCTCGACGCCGTAGAGGGCGACGATCTCGCCCACGCCGACGGTGAGGTCGACGCCGTCGAGCACCTTGACGCCGTTGTGCTCCACGGTGAGCCCCGCGAGGCGCAGCACGTGCGCCTCGCGGTCGTGGCCCTCGTCGTCCGCCGTGCCCGTGTGCTGCACCGGCAGCAGGCCGAGGGCGGCGCCCTCCTCGCCGAGCGACACCTCGCGGCCCACCATCTGCTGGGCCAGCAGCTGCGGGGTGGTCTCGGCGGTGACCGCCCGGAAGGCGACGCCTCCCTTGCGCAGGACCGTGACCCGGTCCGTGGCCCGGGCGATCTCCGCGAGCTTGTGACTGATGAGGATGACAGCGCGCCCCTCCTCCTGCACCACCCGGCCGAGGACGGCGAACAGTTCCTCCGACTCGGCCTGGGTGAGCACCGAGGTCGGTTCGTCCAGGATCAGGATCCGCGGGTTGCGCCGCAGGCACTTCACCACCTCGACCCGCTGCCGTTCGCCCGCCGAGAGGGTGCCGACGCGGGCCTCGGGGTCGATCGGGAGCCCGTACCGTGCGGAGACCTCGGTGATGTCGGCGCAGACGGCCTGTCTGTCGACCTTGCCGCTGTCGCCGAGCGCCACGTTCTCCCACACGGTCAGCGCGTCGATGAGACTGAAGTGCTGGTGGACCATGCCGATGCCGAGCTCGGCGGCCTCCTGCGGGCTGTCGAGCGCGACCTCCTCACCGCGCACCAGCACGGTGCCGGCGTCGCGCCGGACCAGCCCCAGCAGGACCTTCATGAGGCTGGACTTGCCCGCCCCGTTCTCACCCAGGAGTCCGTGGATCTCGCCCGCGTCGACCCTGAGGTCCACCGCGTCGCAGGCCTTGACCGGTCCGTAGGACTTCGTGATGCCGCGCAGCTCGAGAATCGGAACCGCTGAGGCCGTCGGTGTCATCGCTACATCTTCCTCGTCGGTGTCGGCGGGTCAGCCGAGGCGCTTGACCTCGGCGGCCGGGTCGATCTCCTTGGTGCCGATCTTCTTGATGAAGTCGGTGAGCTGCTGGGCCTCGTCGCCCTGGGGGTCACAGATCTTGACGGTCGGGTACGGGTCGACACCGAGCTGCCAGGTGCGCGTGGTGCCCATCTTCAGGTTGTTCTTGGCGAACTCCTTCAGCGCGGCCTGGAAGTAGTCGCCCGGGCTGAAGATAACCGAGATGTCGTACTTCGGGCTGGTGGAGTCGCACCGGTCGGTGCCCGGGGTGAGGGTCAGCGCCTTGCTGCCGTTCGCGAGCGCGGCCGAGGCGTCGGTGGCGCCGCCGAGGTAGGGGTAGATGACCTTGGCGCCCTGGCTGATCTGGGCCTGCGTGGCCTCCTTGGCCTTGGCGGAGTCGTTGAAGTCACCGGTGTAGGTGGTGGCCAGACTGGCCTTCGGGACGACCTCACGGATACCGGCCAGGAACGCCTTGGCGGCGGCGACGCTGAAGTCGGCCTTGGCGCCGGTGATGAACCCGGCCTTGGTGTCGCCGGCCGTCTTCATCTTCAGGCCCGCGGCGTAGCCGGCGACCAGCATGGACTGGTTCGGGTCGTCGGCGGACAGCAGGATCTTGGGGGTCTGGTCGATGTTGGCCGAGGAGGGCACGTACCAGGCGGTCTTGGAGCAGACCGCCTCTTCGGAGGCGGGGATGGCGTTCTTCAGCTCGCTGGCGCCGAGCGCGACCATGTCGACGTGCTGCTGGCACAGCGCGCGGGCCGCGGTGAGCGCGTCGTTCACGGGGACGCTGCCGCGCTTGATGACCGTCCAGCCCTTCTGCTTGGCGTAGGCGTCCGCGCCGTCGACGAAGCTCTGGTAGTAGCCGTGGTCGTTGATGTCACCGGGGCTGAGGACACCGATGACGACCTTGCCGTCGCCGTTGAGGTCGGGCTGCTTGAGGCCGGAGGCGCTGTCGCCGCCGCCGGTCGACGAGGCCGTCGTCTTGGCGGCGGTCGCGTCGTTGCTGGCGCAGCCGGCGAGCGCGAGGGCTCCCACGAGGGCGAGGCCGACCGCGGCTCGGGGGCGGCGGAGGGTGCTTCTGGTGGTCATGTGCGTGGTTCCATTCGCTCAGTGGAATCGCTCGGGGTGGCGCTCGGGACGTCGTTCGAGGTGCGGCTCGAGGTGTCGTTCGAGGTGGCGCCGGGTGGTGCCGCCCCGGCGGGGCGGTGGTGAGGTCGAGGGGGGTGATCGCTCGGCAGGGCCGGGGTCCTGGTTGACCTCGGCGTCGGAGAGACCGTCCTGGTGCCGGAGGGTCTCCTCACCCGCGGCGACGGACCACGGGGAACGGATCCGCCCGGCCGCTCGGACCCGGGTGGGGTCGATACGGCATGGGGGGGCGGGGACGGCGGACCGTCAGCGGTGATGCCGACGGCCGCGGTGAGCACGACGGGTACGCCTGGTGGTGGACCGGCGGGGTAATCGGCGGCAGGCGCCGTCCGCGTCGCCCGCGCAGCCCGCGCCGCCCGCGCCGCGGGGACGGCGGCGGGTCGCCGGTCCGGTGGGCCGGGCGACCGCTGTGGCTGTACGGGGGTGGCGGGTGACCGCTGTACGGGGGCGGCGGACGGCCGCTGTACGGGGGTGGCCGGCGGTCCTCGCCTGCGCGGACCCGGCCATGTCGACGACGTTCAACGGTTGGTCTCCCCTCGCTGGGTGGCCGCCGGTCCGCTGGGCCGGGCCGGGTTCGGGACACGGGCTTGGTGGGTGGCCGCCGGTCTGACGGACGGGGCCGGGGCGGCCTTACGGCCCGGGTGGTCTTGCGGCGGGTACCGGCCTTGCGGTGTGCGACGGTCTTGCGGTCCGGGGTGGTCTTGCGGCGGGTGCCGGTCCCGCGGCCTGGTGTGGTCCCGTGGCCGTGTGGGCCGGGTTCGGGGGAAGCCCACCGGATCTCCGGTACGGGCCGGGTTCCATGGGGAGCCCACCGGTCCGGGTCCGGCTCACCGGACGGCCACCGGTTCGGGCCAGGCCGGACGGGGGGTGATGCCGGCCCGTCGCAGGAGGGCGGCGGACCGTTCGGCGGCGGCCTCGGCCACGGCCGCGAGGTCGACGCCGGTCGGCCTGCGGTCGCGGACGACCACACGGCCGTCGACCAGGACGTCGCGCACGGTGCGCGAGACGTGCCCCCAGACGAGCTGGCGGGCCAGGTCGCCTCTGGGCATCCAGGCCGGGTCGGTGGTGTCGAGTACGACGAGGTCGGCGGCCTTGCCGACCTCGAGGGAGCCGATCCGGTCGCCGAGCCCGATCGCTTCCGCCCCGTCGATCGTCGCGAGCGCGAACGCTTGCTCGGCACGGATCGGGTCGGGCAGGTCACGGTCGCGTTCGAGGGCGGAGAAGAGGTAGGCGGACAGCAGGACGTCCGGGGCGTCACCGGCGTTGTGCGCGTCGCAGCCCAGGGCCACCCGGCCGCCCCGCCGCACCAGTTCGGCGTGGCGCGAGGCTCGCGTGTACCCCTGGGCCAGCCGCAGGTAGGCGCCGGGACAGGCGGCCACCGCGGTCCGGGTCTCCAGGACCGCCTCGACCTCGGCGTCGTCGAGCCATACGGCGTGCCCCAGCAGCAGGCGCGGTCCGAGGACTCCGAGTTCACGGAAGTGAACCACCGGTCGGCGCCCGCAGCGCAGCGCGTACGCCTCGATGTCGGCGGGTCCGGGCGAGATGTGCCAGGTCAGTCCGGTGTCGAGCCGCTCGGCCAGGGCCGCCGCCCCGGTGAGGAGTTCGTCGCTCACCAGGTCGTGCCCGACGAGCGTCACCCAGCCGGTGACCGGACCGGTGGCCGGCAGGGAGCGGACGATGTCCTCCTGCCGGGCGAGCACCTCGTCGGCGGGCGCGCCGAGCGGCACGCCCTCGGCGTCCCAGCCCCAGCCGCCGACCCGGGCGCGGACGCCCGCGGCGCCGAGGCCCGCGGCGGCCCGTTCCGGGAAGGCCACGGTGCCGGGCTCCAGCACCGTGGTGATGCCCCGGGACAGGCATTCGACGGCCGTGATGGTGGCGGCGAGTTCGTCGTCGTCGCCGTCGGCCGCGGCGTGCAGCGGGACGATCCAGTCGAAGATCGACTCCTGGGAGCCGATGTCGTCGGGGATCATGCTCCGTACGAGGGGGTCGACGGTGGTGTGCTGGTGGGCGTCGACGAGGCCCGGGATCACCACGCAGCCCGTCGCGTCGATCTCCCGCGCCCCCCGGAAGAGGGCCCGGAGCTCCTCGGCCGTGCCGAGGGCGGCGATGCTGTCGCCGGAGACGGCGATCGTGGTGTCGGTGAGGACGCGCCGGGCGGGGTCCATGGTGACGACGTCGCCGCCCGTGATCAGCAGATCGGTCACGGCTCGATCACCACCTTTCCGATGGTGTCGCGGGCGGCGAGCACGTCCCACGCCTCGACCAGGTCCTCCAGCGGGAACCGGGCGGCGGTGGGCAGGTGCAGGCCGTCGGTGAAACAGGCCGAGGTGGCGGCGACGAAGTCCGCCGAGGTGTAGCCGCCGGTGCCGAGCAGTTTCAGGCCCCGGTGGAAGACCTCCTGGAGCGAGAACGACACCTGGTCGCCGCTGGTGTTGCCCATCAGCAGCAGCCGCCCGCGGACGCCGAGGCAGTCCAGCGAGGTGCGCCAGGTGTCGGTGCCGACATGGTCCAGGACCAGGTCCGCCCCGGCGCCGTCGGTGAAGACCGACACCGTCTTCACGGCGTCGGGGTCCTCGTTGCGCAGCACCAGGTCCGCGCCGGCCTCGTCGGCGGCGGCCCGTTTGGCGTCGCCGCCGGCGAACGCGACGACGCTGGCACCGGCCCGCTTGGCGAGACCGATGGCCGCCAGGCTGACGGCACTCGCTCCCGCGTGGACCACGAAGGTCTCACCGGCCGCGATCGCCCCGAGGGTGTGGACCGCGTGCCAGGCGGTGGCGTAGGCGGTGGGCAGGGTGACGGCCGCGGCGAGCGGCAGGCAGTCGGGGACGCGGACGATGGACTCGGCGGACGCCCGTACGTACTCGGCCAGCGCGCCCGGGGCGTTGCCGCCGAGGATGCGGGGCCGGACGCAGTAGGCCCGGTCGCCCACCGCGCAGCGCGGGCAGCTGCCGCAGCCCTGGGTAGGGTCGGCGATGACCCGGTCGCCGGGGACGACCGAGCCGACGGCGGTACCGGTCTCCACCACGGTGCCGGCGAAGTCCATGCCGGGCACGTGGGGGAGGCGGAAGCCGGGGATCAGGCCGGGGCCCTTGAGCTGCAGCAGGTCCAGGCGGTTCAGCCCGCAGTACTCGACCTCGACGACGACGTCGCGCGGCCCGCACACGGGTTCCGGGACCTCTCTCGGGGACACGGCCTCGGGCCCTCCGAAATCGGTCTGCACCATGGCTCGCACCGGCTGCCCTCCTCCCCTTACCCATCTCGCATTGCGAGTCGGTGGAACGTATTGCGAGGTACTCTGCCTCCGCCGAACGGCCGTGTCAACGCTCCTGTGGAACATCTTGGTTTCGTCGGTCTTTCGTGTGAGCGCAAGACTCCGTACCGCTCACGGTGCAGGCGGGAGCGGGTGCGGAACGGACCCGCAGGCGGGTGACGGCAGGCCGCGGGACGGCCCGGCCCCCGGTGGTCCACCACCCGAAAGACCCAGGTCACCCAAGGGCCCCACCCCCGGACTCCCGGCCACCCGACCCCCGGGCGACAGAACACCCCCGACCCCGGAACCCGACGGCCACCAGGCCACCCCCGGACCGGCCACCCCGGGCAACGCCAGGCCACCCCGGCCCCGGAAGCCGGACAACGGCACTTCACACCCGGATCCGGACGCCGAGCGCCGGCACTTCACACCCGGACCCGGACACCGGACGACGACAGCGCACGCCCAGGTCAGCAGCCGGGCGGCGACAGCACACACCTGAGCAAGCAGCCAGGCGACGTCAGGTCACGCCGGGGCCGGCTGCCGGGCGGCGGCACGCCGCCCGGCAGCTCCGTCGACCGGCTCGCGGTCCGCCACCTGCGGCATCACCCGCACGACCAGCAGCCAGCGGTCGACCATCGACACGACGGCCCAGCAGCCCCGCGGCTCAGCGGCCCCGCGGCTCGGCGATCCCGCCGCCCGCCGGCACCGGATCGTCGTCGCTGCCGCGCAGGCGGCCGTCGCTGCCGTGCAGGCGGCCGTCGTCGGAGGTGAGGAGGTCGAGGGCCGCGAGCGCCAGGTGGAGTTCGGCGGAGGCGGCGGGCAGCAGGGGGTCGGTGCCGAGGAGGTTCTTGATCTGCCGCACCCGGTAGCCCACGGAGTTGCGGTGCAGATGGAGCTGTTCGGAGACGCTCTGCCGGCTGCCCCGCTCGGCCAGCCAGGCCCGCAGGGTGGTCATCAGTTCGGGACGGTGCAGGATCGGCCCGAGGTGCGCCTCGGCGTACGTCTCGAGCCGGGCGCGGGGCAGGGGCAGCAGCATCTGGACGACCCCGCAGCCGCCGAAGGTGAGCAGCGGGACGTGCCGGGTCCGGGCCAGGCCGAGCAGCCGTTCGGCCTCGGTGAAGGACCGGGCCAGGCCGTCGGCGGAGTCGGGGTGGGAGCCGCTGGCCGCGACGACGTGGTCCGCGGACTCGTCGCCGGTCGTCAGGCGCAGCCGGTTGCGCAGCCGGGCGAGCGCGTCCTCGCCGGGCACCACCGTCCACGCCGTACGCCCCTCCCGTCCCTCCTGCTGCACGGGGTGCTCCAGCCAGGACAGCGCGGTGGACCAGGCGCGCAGCCGGGAACCCCCGTAGTGCAGCACGGCGCCGGCGGGCGGCCGCTGCAGATCGATCCCCAGGGCCGTGGCCGCCGCGCGTTCGGAGGGGCTCACCGTCCCGGACCGCAGCGCGGCGACGACGTCGGCGGCCGTGTGCCGGTTCGGGACGGCCTCGGCCGGTTCCTCACCCCCGCGTACGGCGTCGATGAGCAGCGCGGTGACGGCGGCACCCGCCAGCGCCCGTACGCGTGGATCGCAGGGACCGGCGGTCAGCAGCACACCGGCGACGGTCGTCCCGGCCCGTACGGGCAGCGCCGTGGCCCGTACCCCGTCGAGCGTGTCGACCACCGGTCCGGCCGTACCGGCGAGGACGTGGTGCGCCACCACGGACGGCAGTCCCGCGCCGCCGTCGGTGGCGGCGAGCGGCACGCCGTGCGCGGACAGCAGGCGCGCGTGCCGGCCGGTCGCCGCGCGCAGGGCGCACAGGACGTCCGACCGTGCGGCTCCGGCGAGCACGGCCTCGGTCAGTTCCCGCTCCAGGGCGGCGGGGTCGGCGGGGCCGGCGTCCGGTCCCGGCCCTTCCCGGGCCGGTCCGGACCACGGTACGGCGGTGGTGATACCCATGGTGTCGCTCTCAGCGGTCCAGCAGCCGGACGGCCACACCCTTCTCCTGGGTGTACTCGCGCAGCGCGGCGTATCCGCCGCCCCGGCTGAAGCCGCTGTCCTTCTGCATGTTGAAGGGGAAGCCGATGACTCCGGCGTCGTGGAACTGGTTGACCGCGACCTGCCCGGAGCGGACGTCCTTCGCGAGCCGCAGGGCCCGGGAGATGTCGTTGGTCCAGAGGCAGGCCAGCAGGCCGAAGTCGGTCGCGTTCATCAGTGCGGTCGCCTCGGCGGCGTCGCGGAAGGACTGGACGGCGAGGACGGGGCCGAAGACCTCCTCGCGGGCGATGCGCATGCCCGCGTCCACCTGGTCGTACACGGTGGGCCGGACGAACCACCCGTCCCCGGTGGGCGTGCCGCCGGTGACCAGCCGTGCCCCTTCCCGGGGGGTGTCCGCGAGGAAGCCGCTGACGCGGTCGAACTGCGTACCGCTGACCAGGGGCCCCATGTCGAGGTCGGCGTCCCAGGCCCCGGTCTTGACCGCGGCCATGGCGGCGGCGACCCGTTCCACGACCTCGTCGTGCACCGACGCCTCGACGAGCAGCCGGGAGCCGGCGTAGCAGTTCTGGCCCGCGTTCTCGGTGATCGAGGCGACGATCGCCGGGATGGCGACGTCGAGGTCGGCGTCGGCGAAGAGCACGTTGGGCGACTTGCCGCCGAGTTCCAGTTTGACCGGGACGAGGTTCTGCGCGGCGGCCGCCATGATGGCCCGGCCGGTGCCGGTGGAGCCGACGAAGCTGATGTGGTCGACGTCCGGGTGCGAGGTGAGCGCGACGCCCGCCTCGGGGCCGAGGCCCGTGACGACGTTGATCACGCCCGGCGGGAAACCGGCGCGGCGGGCGAGTTCGGCGAGGGCGAACGGGGCCAGCGGCGCGATCTCGGACGGTTTGAGGACGACCGTGTTGCCCGCGGCGAGCGCCGGTGCGACGTTCGCGGCGGTGAGCACGGCGGGCACGTTCCACGGGAGGACGACGGCGCACACGCCGTACGGCTCGGGGACCGTGTAGCCCAGGTAGTCGGGGCTGCGGGTCGGCAGCGTCACTCCGGTGAGCTTGTCGGCCGCGCCGGCGAAGTAGTCGATGATGCCGTGGGCGATGTAGATGTTCATGCGGCCGCCGGACAGGGGCTTGCCCACGTCCTGGGCCTCGGTGGCCGCGAGGGCCTCGACCTCGGCGATGATCAGGTCGGCCCAGCGCCGGAGCAGGGCCCCGCGTTCGCTCGGGTTGGTCGCCGCCCAGGAGGGGAAGGCGCGTCGCGCCGCGGCCACCGCGTCGTCGACGTCGCCGCCGCCCGCCTGAGCCGTCCGGGTGATCACCTGCCGGGTCGCCGGATCGAGGACGTCCAGCGTGCCGCCGTCGCGGGCCGCGACCCACTCGCCGTCGATGAAGTGCTGGGAAGAAGGGAAGTCAACAGCCGCCATAGGGGGAACCTTGACCCGTCATATCGCGCATGTCAATATGCGGTCTCGCATTGCGAGTCGTTGTGAGTCGTAGCGAAACGTCGCGAGACGTCGCGAGTCGTTGTGAGACGTCGCGGGTCATCGCACGGCCAGGCAAGTCCACGACCAGACAAGTCCACGACAAGGCACGTCACTGAGGAGGCCCTGTGCGCGCCACCGCCGCTCTGCTGGAGCAAGCCGGTCAGCCGTTCGTCCTGACCGAGGTGGATCTGGAGGAACCCCGCCCCGACGAGGTGCTCGTCCGCGTCGCCGCCGTCGGCATCTGCGGGACCGACCTCGAGTTCGCCTCCTTCTTCGCCACGCCCGCGCTGCTCGGGCACGAGGGGTCGGGTGTCGTGGAGAAGGTCGGGGCGCACGTCACCTCGGTCCGCCCGGGTGACCACGTGGCGATGTCCTTCACGTCCTGCGGCACGTGCTCGCTGTGCCGTACCGGCTCCCCCGCCTACTGCCGCGGCTTCGACGCGGTGAACTTCTCCGGCCGCCGTCCCGACGGCTCCACCGCGGTGACCCACGAGGGGCGTGAGGTCAACGCGCACTTCCTGGGCCAGTCGTCGTTCGCCGGCCATGTCGTCGCACCGGAGCGGGCGGTCGTCCGCATCGACCCGTCGCTGGACCTGCTGCGCGCCGGCCCCTTCGGCTGCGGCTTCCAGACCGGCGCCGGCGGTGTGCTCAACGTCCTGCAACCGCGTCCCGGCTCGTCGATCGCCGTCTTCGGGGCGGGGGCCGTCGGTGTGTCCGCCGTCATCGCCGCCGCGCTGAGCGGCTGCGAGGTGGTCGCCGCCGTGGATGTGAACCCGGCCAAGCTGGAGGCGGCACGCGGCTTCGGCGCCACGCACGCCGTCGACTCCTCGACCGGGGGCGCCGCCGAGCAGCTGGCCGCGCTCGTCCCGGAGGGGTTCGACTTCGTCATCGACACCACGGGGCGCGAGGACGTCCTGCGTACCGCCGTGGAGGCCCTCGGCCCGCTCGGCCGCGCCGGGGTCATCGGCATCGGCCCGAGCGAGTCGATGAGCTTCGAGTGGCGCAGCATCCTCAACGGCCGCTCCGTCACCGGCATCATCGCCGGCTCCAGTCTGCCGCAGCTGTTCCTGCCGAGGCTGCTCGACCTCAACGCCCAGGGCCGGTTCCCCGTCGAGAAGATGATCACGTACTTCCCGTTCGAGCAGATCAACGAGGCCGTCGCGGCCGTCCGGTCCGGCGCGGTCGGCAAGGCCGTACTGACCTTCTGACCGGGCGCCTGGCCGGGCGCTGACCTGCATACGGTCTGCTGTACGTCGGCAGAGAGACGTTGTCACACGGGCGGCGACACCTTAAGGTGACCGCACCGCCGATGAGGCAGCAGACATCCGGTGGCGCGGCCGGACAACACCGCGCACAGGTCCGAGCACGTGGAGCGTGCCCACCATGTCCGCCGACATCGACTTCGACCACCGCGTCGACCCCGAGCACCACCTCGACCCCGAGCGGGGCCCCGACTTCGACCACCACTCCGACGAGGCCAACGCCGACCCGGTCTCCTACTACGCGCGGTTCCGCGAGAGCTGCCCGGTGGGCCGGTCGGCCGCGCACGGCGGCTTCCACTACACGACGCGCTACGCCGACGTGGCCCGTATCGCCCGCGACGACGAGGCGTTCTCCTCGGCCCGCAGCGAGCACGGCGGCCAGGGCGTCGGCATCGTCATCCCCAAGGGTCCGGGGCTCGAGCAGTACCCGATCGAGCTCGACCCGCCGCGCGCGACCGAGTACCGGAAGCTGATCAACCCGCTGCTGACCCCCGAGGCCGTCGAGCGGCTCGTCCCCATGATCGAGCGGCACGCCGCCCGTGTCGTGGACGAGTTCATCGAGCACGGCTCCTGCGACCTGGTGCGCGACCTCACCAACCCGCTGCCGGCCGCCGTCACCCTGGACTGGCTCGGTTTCCCCGAGGAGGACTGGGCGAAGCTGGCCGGTCCGGTCCACGACATCTTCGCCGCCCCGGCCGGCAGCGAGCGCGCCGCGCGCGGTGCCGCCGGACTGGCCTACATGGACCGGCGTATCCGCGAGCTGATCGCCGACCGCCGCTCGGCGCCGCGGGACGACGCGGTCAGCGCGGTGGTGGTCGGCCGGACGGCCGACGGCGCCGAGTTCGGCGAGGACGAGCTGGTGTCGGTGATCGGCCTGCTCATCGCGGGCGGCGTCGACACCACCACGTCCCTGACCGGATCGACCCTCGTCCACCTGGCCCGTCACCCCGAGCAGCGCAAGCGCCTGATCGACTCCCCCGACCTGCTGGACGGCGCGACGGACGAGTTCCTGCGCGCGTTCGCGCCGTCGCAGTCGATGGCGCGTACGGTCACCCGGGACACCGAGGTCGGCGGCTGCCCGATGCACGCGGGCGACCGGGTGCTGATCCCGTGGGTCGCCGCGAACCACGATCCGGCCGTCTTCCCCGACCCCGAGCAGGTACGGCTGGACCGCGACGCCAGCCGGCACCTCAGCTTCGGCATCGGCTCGCACCGCTGCGCGGGCGCCCACCTCGCCCGGGCCATGTTCCGGGCGATGATGGCGCAGGTCCTGACCCGGCTGCCCGACTACCGGGTGATCGAGGAAGGGCTCGTGCCCTATCCGACGCGCGGCAACCAGTCCGGCTGGGACGCGGTCCCGGCGGTCTTCACCCCCGGCCCCCGGGCGACCGGGACGGCGGGCGCGGTCCGCGCGCTCACCACGCCCACCCCGCTGCGGGTGACGTCGGTGCGCACGGCGTCCGAGGGCGTCGTCGCCGTGGACCTGGCCCTGCCGGACGGTGCCGACCTGCCCGCCTGGCGCCCCGGCGCGCACATCGAGCTGCGGCTGCCGTCGGGGAGGCTGCGCCAGTACTCGCTGTGCGGCGATCCGGCCGACGCCGGGACCTGGCGCATCGGCGTGCTGCGCGAGCCCGCCGGGCGGGGCGGGTCGGAGGAACTCCACGAACTCACCCGCCCCGGAGCGACGTTCGCGGTACGCGGCCCGCGCAACCACTTCCCGCTGGTGGACGCGCCGTCGTACCTCTTCGTCGCGGGCGGCATCGGTGTCACCCCGATCCTCGCGATGGCCCGCGAGGCCGCGCGCCGCGGTGTCCCCTTCTCCGTCGTATACGGCGGACGCACCCGCGCGACGATGGCGTTCACCGACGACCTCGCCGCCGTCGCGGGCGACGCCCTCACGCTCCTCCCCCAGGACGAGGCCGGGCTGCCGGACCTCCCCCGCCTGCTGGGCGACCTGGACGAGGACACGGCGGTCTACGCCTGCGGTCCCGGCCCGATGCTGGCGGCGATCGAGCAGGAGTGCGCCCGGATCGGCCCCGGCCTCACCGACCGGCTGCACCTGGAGCGCTTCACGGCGGGCGACGACCTGGAGACGGCGTTCGACGCGGCGGCGAACCGCCCCTTCGAGGTCCAGCTCGCCCGCACCGGCGGCACGTTGACCGTACCGGCCGACCGCCGCCTCATCGAGGTCGTGCGCGACGCGGTCAGCGGCCTGTCCTACGACTGCGAGAAGGGCTACTGCGGCGCCTGCGAGACCCGGGTCCTCGCCGGAACCCCCGAGCACCGCGACTCCGTACTCAGCGACGAGGAACGCGAAGCGGGGCGGACGATGATGATCTGCGTCGGCCGCTGCAAGGGCGACCGCCTCGTCCTGGACCTCTAGCCCCGACCGTCCCAACCCCTTCGGCGCGGTCCGGCACCGGGCTCACCGCCCACCGCCGGACCGCGCCCAGTCATGTCCGCACACACCCCCACCTCCGACTTGATACGAGACGGCATATCGCATTACGCGACACAGTTACGACGCGGACCCTCCCGTGAAACACCATCGCAACGGGTCGTTCATAGCGTCTGGCCATCCCTTCCACGAAAGGTGGGCCATGACAGCGACCGACTCGCCCCTCCTCGACATCGCCGCGACCGGCTTCCCGATCCTCCAGCCCGGCCACGGAGCGATCGCGGCGCCGACCTACGTCCCGGCCACGCCGGACAACACCCTGTGGGGCCGCCTCCCCTGCGAAGCGGACGCACCGGTCGCCGCCGTCGGGTCCGGCTCCGTCGTCACCGTCGACACCCTCAGCCACGAGGGAGTTTTGGAGGACCAGGGCCGCGACCCACGCGGCTACTTCGCCCGTCACGGCGTCGGCGCCGCCCACGTCCTGGACGACGCGCAGCAGATCGCGGACTCCGGCACGGCCCACGACTTCGACGACGACGGCCCCCACCTCGTCACGGGCCCGATCGCCGTGACCGGTGCCCGCCCCGGCGACCTGCTCGCGGTGACCGTCCTCGGCCTGACCCCGCGCGTCCCGTACGGCCTGGTGTCGGCCCGCCACGGCTTCGGCGCGCTCCCCGGCGAGATGCCCTCCCTCCCCGGCCCGCAGATGACCTTCGCCACCGCCCACGCGGACCGCGACGGCACCTGGGGCCGCATGGCGGTCGACCCCGCAGACCCCGCCCGCGGCGCCCTCCGCTTCCCCCTCCGCCCCTTCCTCGGCGTGATGGGCGTGGCGGTCCCCGGCGACGAGCGCCCCCACTCCGTCCCGCCGGGCCGGCACGGCGGCAACATCGACGTGTCCCTGCTCGGCGTGGGCGCCACCCTCTACCTCCCCGTCCAGGTGGCCGACGCTCTGGTCTACTTCGGCGACCCGCACTTCGCCCAAGGCGATGGCGAGATAGCCCTCACCGCCTTCGAGGCGTCACTGCGCGCCACGGTCAAGTTGGAGGTCATCCCCGGCGGCGCGGCCCTGCGCCCCGGCAACGGCCGCATCACCCCGTTCGCCGAGACGGACGACCTCCTCATCCCGATCGGCCTGGACGAGGACCTGAACGAGGCCATGCGCGACTGCGTCCGCTGCGCCCTGGACCTCCTGACCACCGACTACGGCATCGACCGCCACCTGGCGATGGCCTACCTCAGCGCGGCAGGCGACTTCGCGGTCTCCCAGGTCGTCGACAGCGTGAAGGGCATCCACGGCAAGATCCGCAAGGCGGACTTCCGCGAGGTCGTCCGCCCGGACTGATCGGCGGGGCGGCCCGGAATCCGCCGAGGCGGTGCGGCCGGACGGGGAACTCGCCCTGCCGGCTCGCCCCGGCGGTTCCCCCAGGGCGACGGGCTTTCTTCTCCGGCAGGGCCGGAAATCCAGGGCGACGGAATCCCTTGTCATGTGATGATCATTTCGACACGCCGGGGCTGCCGGTGCGTCAGTCGCGTCATCACACCCTTGGGGGTAGCCATGAGATCGTTCTTAGCCGAGCGCCTGGTACGTCTCACGTCCGGCGCCGCCGCGGTGACGGCGGCCGGTCTGCTGACCGCCGGCCTCACCGCACCCGCGTTCGCCGCCGGCCAGGAGCAGAGCGACCAGTTGTGGATCCACGAGGCGTACGAGCAGACGCTGCCGCTCGGCACCGACGGCGGCCGGCCGCAGTCCCGCACCCTCGGCGTCGGCCTGTACCACGACAACGAGAACTTCACGGTGACCGACGGCAGGCTCACCGTCGACGTCTCCGGCCTCGCCGGGGTCGCCGAGGTGACCTGGCCCGACAACTGCACACCGAGCGGCACGAGCGCGGTCTGCGACATCCCCGTGGTGCCCGCGATCGGGAACATCGAGGATCAGGTGGTCCTGACGGTGCGTGCGGCCGACGGCGCCCAAGCCAGCGCGCAGGGCAGGATCACCTACGAGGCGACGGCCACCGGTGGACCCAACGGCACGCTCACCGCACCGCACGAGAGCTTCGACACCACGCTCACCGTCGGCTCCGGGCCCGACCTGGCCATCGCGCCCATCGCCCCCGTCGAGGACGGTCAGCCCGGTGACGAGCGGACGATCCCGTTGAAGGTCACCAACAACGGCAACGAGAGCGCGCACGGGATCACCGTCAAGCTGTACGCCTCGTACGGCCTGACGGATCTGACCCGGTACGACGCCTGCACCTACACCACGACGGACGGCACCGACTACGCGCCGTCGAACAAGGCGGTCTGCACGTTCGACCAGGTGCTGGCGCCGGGCGACTCCTTCGAACTGCCCGAGCCGCTGACGCTGCGACTCGCCCCGCAGGCGATGAACGAGCGGCTCGACATCGACGTCGAGCCGGGTGACGGCGCCCAGGACCTCGACTCCGGCAACGACTACACGGTCCTCCAGATCAGCGCGGAGAACACCGCGGACTTCTCCGTGACCGGCGACGCCGTCTCCGGCGCGGCGGGCGAGACGGCCACCGCCGAGCTGACGTTCCAGAACAACGGTCCGGCCTGGTTCGGCAACCTCGGCTCCGGTGACCCGGTCGCCGAGGTCCGGCTGGTCGTGCCCCAGGGCACCACGGTCACCGGCGTGCCGTCCGGCTGCGAGCCGCACACCCTCACCGGCGGCTACTACCCGAAGCAGACGGGCGCCCCGCGCTACGACTGCGACCTGCGGTACTGGGTCCTCTCGGACACCCGGCGCACCTACGCGTTCTCCGTACGCGTCGACACCGTGGTCCCCGGCGCGACCGGTGCCGTGAGCATCCACCCCTCGTACGGCGAGTTCGGCCAGTACCCCTACACCTTCGACCCGGACCTCACGAACAACACGGCGTCCCTGACCGTCAACTGACCACCCCGGGTTCGGAGCAGCCCACCCGGCCGACTGCTCCGAACCCGCCCGCGGTGGCCACCCTCGGAACCACAGGGCGCAGCAGTACGGCAGAGGCTCAGGCGCTCTGGTCAGCAGCGAAGCCGAGGAACGTGCTCCATGTCTCCGAACCGACAGTCAGGCTGGGGCGGTTCGTGTCCTTCGAGTCCCGCACATGCACGGTGTGCCGGCAAGTGGCCACCTCTACGCAGTCACCGCCCTCACCACTGCTGTGAGTGCTCTTGGACCAAGCCAGTTCCGTTGCGACCTTCATGATTCTCCCAGCAACCCCTCGACGAAGGCCACCGACTCCCTCGGGGTGAGAGCCTGAGCCCGGATAATCCCATACTGCGCCTCCAGCTCCCGAACTGGTGTCCGCTCCGTGTAGAGGTGGCTGCTCTTCTGGACCTCTGCGTAAGCGATGCGCTGCCCGCTCTTGGTCTCGATCAGGGTGAAGGGCCCCGCAAGCCCCGCGTGGTCCTCCCGCAGTGTGGGCATGACCTGGATCTCGACGTTGCGCTTCTGCCCGATCAGCAAGATCTGTTCCAGTTGGCCACGCAGGACTTCGGCACCGCCAACAGGCCGTCGGAGCGCGGCTTCTTCGATGACGAAACTCATCAATGGCGCAGGCCATCTTGAAAAGATCTCCTGCCGCAGCAGCCGAGCTGCCACTCGCTGCTCGATCGTCCCCTCGTCAAGAAGCGGGCGTCGCATGGTGAAGACAGCCCGCGCGTACTCCTCCGTCTGCAACAGCCCCTTCACCACATGCGTGTCATAAGCATGCAGCTCAACGGCCTCCGCTTCCAACCGCGCCGCGTCGCGAAAGAATGCCGGATACTGCGCCCGAGCCACCTCGTCCTTCATCTCCTGGAGGACCCCGCCCGCGTCCAGCAACTGGTCCGCCTGGTCGATGAACCTGCCGGACGGCACCCGCCTGCCCTGCTCGTACGCCGCGATGGTCGCCGTCGAGTACCCGGTACTGCGCCCGAACTCCACCCGGTCGAACCCCGCCCGCAACCGGAAACGCTTCAACTGCCGCCCGAACACCCGGAGAATCCCGACCCCCGACTCAGCCGCACCCGAAGCCCCGACCTCACCCTCACCGTCCGCACCGGGCCCCGCAGCCACCTCCGGCCCCGGCACCCCGGCCCCGTCGGCACCGTCCACTCGCCCCGCCAGTTCACTCATGACGCCCTGCCCACCTCCACCCGTCGCTCATGAATCCACCAACGCAAAGCCCCACCCCACCGACACGCCTCACCGGCACCACACCCACCCCCAAACGCCTACCGCGCTCCCCTGTCGGCACGCCACGCACCACCGACGCTAAGAACATCCACGCCCCAGATCCGGCGAACCCGCAGGATTCCCCCCATCCGGTACACCCGAAGGAAACCCGCTCGGCAGCCTGTTCCCAGGCGGTGATGCCGCACCAGGGCAACTCACCGCCACCACCGGCCTCAACGTCCATTCAGGCTGCCGGGCGAATAGCTACCGCCCCGCCGGCACGGCGCTCCCGGCATTTCCGGCACAAGGGGACCGGATCGTGGGTACGGACGGCGCGTTCGCAGTCGTCGCAGCTCACCAGCGGCAGCGCCCGCGGTCGTGATGGCACCGTGGCCGTGTCGGCGGGTGCCGCCGGCAGCGGGGGCGGCAGCAAGGCCGTCAGGCGGTGTTCGAGGAGGCGGGCCGGATGGTGGATGGAATCGCCCTGCGGCGGAAGGCCCGCCGTGAGGGTACGGGTGACCTGCTCAGCCGTCGCGGAAACTCCAGCGCGACCACATCGACGAACTCACGGACGAACTCTCCGAAGTGTTCAGCTCCGCCCGCCTGGCCCGCCGGGTGGCCGCCTTGGAACGCAGCATCGCCGTCTTCCGCAGCACCTACTGGCGCCAGCACCTCACCGCCCACGGCCCCGCCAACGACCTGCTCCTCGCCTTCCAGGACCAGCACCGCCTCCCGGCCCGTTTCACCGAGATCCTCGCCGAGGCCGCCGACTACAGCAGACTCGTACAGACCCAGGAGAGCCAGCAGATCAGCGGCGCCCTCGGCGTCCTCACCGTCCTCGGCCTCCCCGTCGGCACCGCCCTCGGCATCCTCCAGGTCCTCGGCGACGCCTCTTTGACCGACCTCCTCATCGCCCTCGCTCTCTCGGTCGCCGCCACCGGCGCCATCCTCACCACGCGGTACGGCCGCCTGGTCCTGTCGTCACTGCGGGGCGGAACCCACGAGGAACAGGAATAGCGCCGGTGCGCTCCTCAGCCGTCGGCCGGAATCCGCGCTGCCGCATCACCGACAGCGGCTCACCTCATCAGCAAAGGCGCGACCCAGATCGGCGTGCGGGCGGTGCCGTCGTACTTCTCCGTGGCGAGGTGGAGGTGGGGCGCCATGGTGTCGTTGCCGGAAGGGCTTCAGGCGCGGGAGGCCGCGGTTCGGTGACAGGACGCGCACGTGTGCTCCGTTCCCCCGTCTTTCGTCGCTCAGCGTGGTACGGCCTCGACCATGGTGATCTGATGGATCACGCGTCGGCGGGGACTGCAGTGCACGTCGACCACGTCGCCCACCGTGAAGCGGTCCTTCGACGGGGGGTCGGACTTCATGGAGAACATCGGCCGGTGCCATTGGTCCACTTCGAAGGACCACGCCTGGCGGGATTCGGGGTGCTCGATCGAGCAGCAGTAGTGCGTGATGAAGGCCGGCGGATCGTCGTAGTGAGTGGTGAAGTCCCAACGGCAGACGACCGCACCACGGAAGGTCGACTCGGCCGGGAGACTGTGGATCCGGCGATGCGCCGGCAGCCAGAGACCCGCCAGGACCACGCCGATCAGAACCGGGACGGCGCCGGCAACCGCGTCGTAGGCGGTGCGTGCGGTCATGACCAGTGCCGCTGTCGTGGTGCAGGCGGTGAGGGCCAGGACGACGAGTTGCCACATACGGCCCCAGCGCGGTGGGTCCAGCGGGGCCGTGTCGACGACGTGCCACGACTTGTTGTACGAGGACCAGATACGGCGGGACTCGCGAACGGGGAGTGCCGACTCGGGGCCGTTCACTCCCACCTGCCGTTTCGGAGGGCGATGTGCGGCGGCATCCGCGCTGTTGCGCCACCAGGCCGCGGCCCGGCGGCCGGCGGGAGTCAGGCGGGGACCGGACCTGCGCGGAAAACGCTGGTACCAGAAGCCCAGCAGGACCGCGACGACGGCAGTCGCTTGGAAGGCCCTGTCGAAGACGTCGCCGCCCAACTCGGCGCAGCCGTACAGCAGGCCCGCCCACGCAAGACACCCGATGATCCGCAGCGTCCATGTCAGGTACTTCTCGCGGGCCGGACGGATCAGACCGAGGGCCGTCGCCTCGTCCTGAACGCTCCGTTGAAAGGCCCGCCACCATATCCAGTACTCGTCGCCGTCCCCGGGCCCCAGCGCCTCCGTGGGCACCCGGTCGACCGTGTCGCCGCAGCGGTGGCGGATCCGTTCGAGGAGCAATTGCTCGAAGGGGCGCAGGTGTCGGTCGTCCTCGGCGGCGGGTGTGAGGCGCACGGTCGGCGTGCCGTCTGCTTTGCGCTCGAGCCGCAGCCGGCCCGCTGCAACGAGTTCGAGGCTGGTCGTCTCGATCGCCTTGGGCGTGACCTCCCCTCGCCCGAACAGCAGGTTCACCACAGGCGCGGCCAGCTCGCGAGAGGGCGGGGGGCTGGGCAGGGGTGGCAGAGTCTCACGTCTGCGTACGCCGTACACCGCGGCTGCGTACAGCAACGGGCCGAAGGCGAATGCCATAAAAAAGGTCACCACGGCTGTTTCCCCGCAGCATTACCGGATATTCCTCGGGCACCCGCCTCCGAGCCGCAGGTCCGGGCCGCGCGAAGTTGCGGTGCCAGGGCCGGCACGACGGTGATGACCACTGTCACCAGCCAGACCGCATGAAGGGCCGCCTGCCGTGCCCGGCGAGGCGAGACCACCGACATGATCCACGTGGCCGCCGAGCCCGCGACCAGCACACCGATGGGCAGCACATGGCCCGACAGGCCGAAGCCGTCCTCCGACTCCGCGCGCTGATCACGAACGGCGACACGGAACGGTACCGGCCCGCACCTCCACGCCGGACGGCCCCGCGGACGGCTCGGTTCAGCAGTTCCGTGAGGTCGACGAGTCGGTGGAGGTGGCCGACCGCCGAGAAGCCGGTGCCGCCGACACACCAGCGCTGTCCCAGCCCTGGCCTTCTCCGCCGTCGTCGACGGCACTCGACGTGATCTCGTGCAGTCCCAGGCGTACTTGTCCCTGGGAGACGTCCGTGATCCGGACACGGCATGCACGGTCGGCCCCTGACGGGGCGACAGCGGAGCACGCCGCGGTAGGAAGCCGAGGGCACGGGATCGGGTCGGCCATCTGATCCCGGGCCCTCGGCCGTTGCACGGCCCGCGCACACGCCGCCCGGTGACGACGGGTAGAACATCGGGATGAAGGAAGTAGGAGCCCTTGGCACCGCAGTGGTCTTCATCGGCTGGGCGATGTGGAACCTGTGGAGCCTCTTCCGCATCGCCACCGGCCTCCGGGACCGATCATGGCAACGCCCCCTGTGGTGGACCCGGGTGGGCTCCGTCGCGCTCTTCGCGGGCCTCACGACGTGGACATGGGCACTGTTCAGCACCGGGCTCGACGTCAGCGACACATGCCAGTTCGTCCATCACGAGTACTACGACAGTACGTACACGGGCGCACACGCCGCGGAGTTCCGGAAGCTCTTCCCGCTGCACAACAAGTGCAACGCGCACTTCGATCTGGTTCCTCCATGGGTCAACCCGTTCCTCGTGGTGTGCACCGTCGTCGTCGTGGCCGCGGTCGCCGTCCTCCTGCGGTTCGGCATCACCCATCTCACCGGCTTGCCCGGAAGGTGGTTCCGGCAGCGGTCGGGAGGCAGCCGTCTCGTCGGTCATCTCCCCCGCCTCCCGCTGGACCAGGGTGACGGTGGGAGCGTGGGCGGCTGCGGCCGAGGAGCGTCGGCCTCTGTGAACCATGGGCCGACGGCGCCGCGCACCGCCGACAGCCCCCGTCCGCCCGCCGACCGCTCCGCGCCGTAAGTACGTCACACCTGACAACCAGGGCCCGGCGGCACCACGGTAGGGCCATGCACAGCGCACCCACCCCCACCACCGCGCCGGTCCCCGCCGACCCCGACCCGCCCGCTCCCCCGTACGAGTTCCAGATGCACTTCACCTCCAGCCCCGGCGGCGCACGCCTCGCACGGCGGCTGGTCTCCCACCGGCTGGACGCCTGGGGACACCCCTACGACTCCGCCGCCAACGAGACCGTCACCCTCATCACCGCCGAACTCTGCGCGAACGCCGTGACCCACGGACGAGTGCCAGGACGGGACTTCCACCTCCGGCTGCCGCTCGGGCCGACGGTGATCCGTGTCGAGGTGTCGGACGCCCACTCGGAACGACAACCGCTCCTCACCCCTGGCCGTCTACCGAAGGCATGCCCGGCCCCGCCGTCGATCAGGGCAGGCTCCGACAGGGAGTCGCGTGTCGTGCCGCAGGGTGGGTGTGACCGCGGTCATACCCAGTGCCCGGAACTCGTGCAGGTGGCGCGCCGACTCCTGGTGTGGCCGCTCGCCGGGTCCGTGTTCTGACCGGGGACGGATCAGGTGCCCGGAATCCCCTGCCGCCGTGGTGGCTCGGGGAAGGCACCTGTCCCACCGCTTCCCTCTCCGTTCGCGACCCGGTGCCCGTGCGTGCGGCCCTGGATCTGTTCGTCGGCGCCTTGCGGCGTCCTGGAGTGGGGGTGGGTGTCCCGGTGATCGCCGCGAGTGGGCTGCGCTGGATTCTCGGTCTGATGTTCGCCGCGTCTGTCGCGTACGGCGCGTGGAGACTGGTTCTGCCCGGAAGGGGCGTCGGGGAGCGGGTGGATCACGCGCTGCACGCGGCCATGGGGGTGCTGATGATCGCGATGGCCTGGCCGTGGGGCATGGATCTGCCCGTCGTTCCCCAGGTCGCGCTCTTCTCCGTGGGCGCCCTGTGGTTCGTGGCCGCCGCTCCGTTCCGCGCGCGGGGCGGGTCCCGGGGCCGGGCCGTGGTGGCCGCCCTGCCGCACGTCGTGATGATGGGGGCCATGGCGTGGATGGTGTCGGCGATGGACTCCTTTGGGGCGATGCCCGACGGCGGTGGCTCCGGCGGAGCCCACGACATGGCCGGGATGGACATGTCGGGCGGCTCGGGTCTCGCCGCCATGCGGCTGACCGGGACCGGGCCCGTCGCAACGGCTGTGCTGCTCGCGATCGTCCTGGGTGGGCTGGGACTTGTCTGGCTGACGCGTGCGCTCGACCGGGCCAGGGCCGGGCAGGGAGACGGCCGGGGCACGGGGGACGGCGGGGTGTCGGAGTCGGATGCCGTCGGTGCCCTGGCCCACGCATGTCATGCGGCGATGGCTCTGGGGATGGCCGTCATGTTCGCCGTGCTCGCGTGAGGTGAGCAGGCCGTGACGTGGCCCCTGTCCGTACGGCCACGGTGGTGACCGTCGGGGCCACGGCCGTCGGGGGCCCCGCTCCCCTGCCGCCCGCTGAGGCCGGAACCGCCCGGCCGCCGGACCGGAACCGCCCGGCGGCCGGGAGCGGAACGGATCTCCCGGATCCCACAGATCCCACAGATCCCACAGATCCCCGGATCCCCGGATCTAACAGATCCGTCAGGCCGAGACCGGCTCCGTGACCTCGTACCCCGCCTCCACGATCGCCGCGCGCAGCAGCACGTCGTCCAGTTCCGTGCCGCCGACAAAGACCGTCCCCGCCGCGACGTCGATGTCCACCTCGGTGACACCGGGGACCTGGGAGACCTCCTCGGTGATGCCCGCGGCGCAGTGGCCGCAGCTCATGCCGGTGACGAGGTACTGCTTCCGTGTCATGGCGCAACTCCTTTGGTTCGGCACGGCGTTGGTACGCCGCGCGATACGGGTGCACCGGTTCGCATGCTCATCCGGTGCCGTCCACCAGTGAGTCGGGGGGTTCCCGGGGCGAGTTCCCGGGCGTGGCAGGCATCACCCTTCCGGAGCATCAGCCGGCCGCGTGGCGACGGCGGAGTACGCCCACGCAGAGGTCGACGGCGAGGAACACCGCCAGCGGTATGCCGAACAGGGGAATGATCCAGCCGACCACGGCGACCGCGACGATACCGACGGCGACGGCCGGGGACGGCAGGGCGCGCCAGGCGCCGCGGACGGGCGGAGCACCCAGGACGGCACGGCGGTCGGTACGGGTGGGACGGCGCTGCCACCACATGCGGTAGCCCCAGACGGTCACGCAGATCAGACCGAGGGCGAGGAGGGCCAGGAGGAGCTGGTTGACCAGGCCGAACAGCGTGCCCATGTGGGCGTTGATGCCCCAGCGGGTGAGCTTGGCCATCACCGGCCAGTCGGCGAAGTCGACCCGGTCGGTCACACGGCCGGTGGCGGCGTCGACGGCGACGCTGTCGCGTCCGACCGGCCAGAGGTTGCGGGTCTGTGTGACGGTCCAGGCGGTGCCGCCGTCCTCGGGTACGGCGATCTCCACCGGCCCGCCCACGCCCTCGGCACGGGCGGCCCTCAGGACCCCGTCCACCGCGGCCGGGTCGGCGTCCTTCGCGGCGCCGCCGGAGCCTGCCGTACCGGCCGTCAGGGAGGTGGTCACCGAGGGGGTGTGGGAGTGCAGCGCGTCGAGGGCCTCGCCGAAGTGGGCACCGGCGTAGCGCGACCAGGTCAGGCCGGTGGCCGACAGGCCGAGCAGTCCGACGGCGAGCCAGAGCCCAATGACGGCATGCCGGCTGCGGGTGCGCCGTACGCCCTTCTTCGCGGCGCGGTCCGGCAGCAGCAGACGCCGCGCGGTACGCCGGCCGTGCCGACGGCGCGTCCAGAGGACCAGTCCGCCGAGGACGAGCACCCACAGCCAACTGGCGGCGGTCTCCGAGTAGTAGCGGCCGACGGTGCCGAGGTCGAGGTTGCGGTGCAGGGCGTCCAGCCAGGTGGTGAGCGGGGTCTCGGCGTACCAGGTGGTCAGCTGTCCCGTGGTCCGGCCGGTGTAGGGGTCGACGTAGACGGTGTGCGTCTTCTCGCCGAGTTCGGGCAGGGCGAAGTCCACCTGTGTCGTGTCGTCACCGCTTCCCGGACGTACGGCGGTCAGCGTGCCCTGCGGGTGCTCGGCACGCGCGGCGGCGACCTGCTCGGACAACGCCACGACGGCCCCACCGGTGCGGGAGACGTGGAGTTGCTCCCCGTAGACGAGGGAGTCGAGTTGCGGCGTGAAGGTGTAGAGCAGCCCGGTGACGGCGGCGACGAGCAGGAACGGCGCCACCAGGATCCCGGCGTAGAAGTGCAGCCGCGCGAGCAGCGGACCGATCCCCTCCGCCCGCCGGACCGCCACGGGCACCACCGGCCGCACGGCGGCCTCACCCCCCGAACCGACCTGACCGGCCTGACCGACCTCGCCGGACGCGCCGAACCCTCCGGACCGGCCGGATTCTTCGGAGTCGACGGACGTCATCTTCACCTCGTGGGGGTAACCGGTGCCCGGGGCACCGCGGTCCGAGCAGGAAACGCGGCACCCGGCCGGCGAACCGCCGCGACACCGCTCCAGAGGCCGCGATCAGCCGCTGTCCTGCACTAGTCGGACAGACGGCCCTCCCAGTTCCCGCACAACCGCGCCTTTTCAGCGCCCCCGTCTCCTGAAGTGACCGACACTCCACCCGCCTGCGCACATCGACGGCGGCCGGTGTGGCGAAGAGCGGTACTCCGATGACGAAGTCCACGTACGGTGGCCGCCCGCCACCTCGCCTGGGAAGGGAACGGGATAATCACCACTCGGAACCCTGGTGGCAGTAGTCAATGGGATGTTGGAGGACGCGGGAATGCTTGAGGGCGTCACGGACGGCGCAGCGGCGGCGATGCGGCTCGCGGGAGATGCGCCGTTACCGAGCACCCTCGACGTCACCGATCCCGGTGACTGGCTCGCGCTGGACGCAGGAGTCCGCGAACCGGCCTGGTTTCACCAGCGGTTCATGCCGGAGTGGGAGCATTCCGCCCCGCTGCCCGCCGACCTGACTCCGCTCGGCGAGTCCCGGCTCGCACTCGCCCTCTGCCATCGCCACGGGCGTGTCCGTCAGGAAGCGCTGGGCCATGTGGCCCGCCATCCCGGTCTGCTGCCGCTGGTCGTGATCCGCTGCGCCGACTGGGCCACCCCCGTGCGGGAGCCTGCCCGGCAACTGCTGAGCGACGCAATGAACATGGGCACCGCCCTCGACCTCGCGCCGCTCGTCCTCCGCGTCGGCCGCCGCGACAGAGGCGGATTCGGCGTCGATCTGCTCGGTCAGGTCCTGCGCCGGGCGTCCCCCGGTCAGCTCACCGCACTCTTCACCGATCCCGACCGCGTCGTCCGGCGGTTCGCGTACCGGCTGGCCGTCGCGGGCCAGATCCTGCGTCCCGCCGAACTGGCCCGCGCTGCCGCCCAGGACGAGGACACCGTGGTCCAGGACCTGTGCGCCACGGCGGCGCTCACCGCTCCAGGGGACGAGAAGACGTACGAGGACGTACTGCTTCCCCTGCTGTCCGCACGCAACCCGCGTACCCGTTCGGCCGGCGTCACCGGACTGCGACGGGCGGGACGCCCCGAACAGGCGGAGCCGTTTCTCGACGACCGGTCCGCACTCGTACGCGCCTGCGCCCGGTATGTCGTACGACAGCAGGGAGGTGACCCGGTGGCCTCGTACCGGGAACGGTGCGTGGCACCGGACGATCCGGGGTTGCCGCCCGGTGCGGTCATCGGGCTGGCCGAATGCGGCAACCGCGCGGACGCCGATCTGCTGTGGCCTTTGCTCGCGCACCCGGTCGCCGGGGTACGGGCGCGGGCGGTGGCAGGGCTGCGGGTACTGGACTGCGTCGACGCGCCTCGCTTGTGGCCGTTCCTCGACGACCCTGCCGCCGCCGTCGTACGCGAGGCTGTCACCGCCCTGCTGCCCTCGGTGAAGGAACTGCCCGCCGAACGGCTGCTGAAGCGCACCGGCTCCGAGCAGCCCCGGCACGTCCGCCTCGGTGCGTTCCGGCTGCTCGACGCACACGGCGGCATCGTGGCGCTCCGGGCGGCGGTCGGTCTGCTGGAGGACCCCGATCCGAAACTGCGCACCTGGGCCGGGCAATCCGTGCAGCGCTGGCATCCGTCGGCGGACGTGCGACGCGGCGACCCGGAGGTGGGCGAGCTCCTCGACCGGAGCCGGCACCTCTTCAGCGACTATGTCCTGCGCCGGCGCAAGCGGGAAGCCGGGGTGGACGACTGAGGGCCCACGGTCAGCGCCCCGTGAGCCAGCCCACCAAGTCGTAGACGGCGCGGCAGTAGGGGTCATGGGCGTCCTTCCGCAGGCGCTCGAGCTCCCCCGTTTCCAGGAGGACCGGAAGCACGGCGTGTGCTCCTGTCACGCCGACGGCGACAGAGCCGTCCTCGGCCCGGAGGGGCAGGTCGACGCCGAAGGGCGGAACGTCCTGAGATGTGGGGGTGTCCAGGTAGAGACGACACGTTCCCTGGTCGAGCAGCAGGAAGCCGCGCAGGCGCAACTCCGCGGGCTCGTCAGGCTCTGCCGGACCGGAGAAGGCCGCTACCGCGGCCCGCAGCGCGTCCGGGAGAAGGAACCGCGGGCGGTCGACGAAGCCGCGAACGGCGGCGGTGGCGTCGACCACCGGAATTCCGAAGGCATCGCGCGGCGCCTCCTCGACCTCCTCCCCGGAGCAGTCGGCCCATGCGCTGCGCAGAGCAGCCACGAGGTCCCCCGCGGGGATGCTCGCTCCGTGGGTGTCCGTGAGCGGCACGTCGAAGCCGACCGACGTCTCCAGTCGCTGTCCGTCCCACAGCACGACACGGCCGACACCACGCCGCTCCGGGGCCTGCACGACCCCCCGCACCACCCGGACTCCCCGCCCGAACGCGAACACGGTGACCATGCCCAGCATCTCGCCCGCCAACTGCGCCTGCAGACCGGACAGACCTGCCTCGTCCCACATCATCGATCGACCCGTCACACCTGGTTCAACGCGTCAGGGCACTTGTCGGCCCCCTCGCAGGAGGCCGTCATCACACCTGTCACCGTAAAGACCCGCTGCTGAGGAAGCGGGGAGAAGCAGATCCATGCGCGTGGCGGAGTCGCCTCGTTGCGCTCAGTACTGCGTGTTCAGATCCGTGCCCTCGGGGGCGCGCCAGCAGCCGGAGACGACGGTGACCGCGAGCAGCGGGTCCTTCTCGTGCGGATTGGTCGGCGTGGACACGATGAGCACGGCGTTCACCGAGAAGCGGTCCTTCTCCGAATCCGCCGTGAGGGAAAGCGACTTGGCCTCGCTGTTGTTGGGACCGTAGTCGACGATCTTCCAGCCCTTCTTCGGCAGTTCCTCCCGCAGCCGCTGGAAGCCCGCCTTCAGCTCGTCCTCGGAGGCGTCGTAGACCGACCAGGGGTGCCGCGTCAGGTAGAAGTGCCGGGAATCTTGCCCTTCGCAGGTCGAGACGGCGGGACCGCGCTCGGTGACCTTGCCTTGGTGGGCCCCGATCATCTCGTAGATCGCGCTGGAGACGCCCTTCGCCTTGGCACGGGCTTCGTCCACCTCCAGCGTGGGGTGCCCGGAAGCCGCCTCCGAGCCGGATGACTGCGGTGTCGAGGAGGAGGATCCGTTGTCGTCCACGGTCTTCGCACATCCTGCCGTGAGAAGGGAAATTACGACTGCGGCGGCAAGACCGACGGAGGTCCCTCGGTACCGCTTCCTTGCTGGGCTGCGCATCAGGATCGCCTTATGGGTAGACCACTTGGTTGTACCGTCCGGTAGCTACGGCTGCCTGGTTCCAGAGGCTGGACGAATCTTTGTTCCAGTAGCCGCTGTGGCCGCTCGTGTCGACGGCCATACGATGCGCGCCGAACGCTTCGTCGGACGGGACGGTCTGGATGTAACCGGCGTCGTACGGCAGTCCGTGAAAGGTCTGGACGCCCCACTTGTACCCGCCGAGGTGCGCGATCTTGCCGCCCAGCGGAACGGGGTCGTCGTGTGCCGCCTCGGACCACACGTGGTCCTTTCCGACGTCCAGGTCGCTCGCGTCACCGACCAGCATGCCTGGGCTGCCCGCCACGACGATGTCGTCCGCCGCGAAGTGTCCCGGCGCCTTCGACGCGGCGCCCACGGTGGTGGAACCGTAGCTGTGGCCGATGACGGTGGTGTGGCTGGTCTCCGGACCGCCCTGGACCGTCTGCAGACCGTCGAGGAAATTGTTCAGTCTGGGAGCGCCTTCGTAGGCCCAGTGTTTCTCCATGGCCTCGGGGGCGATGTTCTGCGGGGCGTCGTACCCGATCCAGGTGATCGTCGAGGTCGTCCTGGCGGGTGACAACTGGTGACTGGCGTCCCACACATCCTGCATACGCTGGATGTCGCCTTTGGCGCCCGCCAGCTTCGATGTCGTACCCGGGACGTACACCACTGTGTTGTCCGCCGTGTCCGGGTTGCCGTTCGCCACGATGGCGTGACCGTTGCCCTTGAGGTCGAAGCCGAGCAGATAGGCCGGGGGCAGTCCGTCGGTGCCGGTCCGGTCGAAGCGGCCCTGGACGGCGTTCATGCCGTCGAGCTGACCCCTCAGGCGTGTGCCGCCCATGGCGTCCCATACGGTCCACGCCGGATTACGGATCACCCCGGCGGCGGTGACGACCGTCTTGGTCGGCTCCGGACCCAGCGCGTCGACCTGGCTCCTGACCTGGGCGTGGGTCTCGTCGAACACGATCCGGTTGGAGGAGTCGCGGACCGCGCTCGGGATGCCGTCGAGCGCGCCGATCTCGGCCGGGTACAGCGTCTGGTACTCCTCGCGCTGCTCCTGCGTCAGACCGTCCCACCACTTCTTGTTGTCGGCCGGGGACTCTCCCTGAGGAATACCGTCCTTGCCGAGACGGGAACCGACCGTCTTCTGGACGTCCCCCGTGTCGTGGGCCTCGTCCATGAGCATGTCGTCGGTGACGGCCAGGCCGTCCGGCGCGGTCAGTTCGCGCAGCACCTTCGCGTACCGGTTGTCGATCTCGCCGGCGCTGGTCACCGCCTGCGAGATGCGCTCGGCGATGTCCTCGGCCTTGCCCCTGTTCGGGTCACCGTTCGCCTCGCCCGCGCCCGGCAGCAGGGGCACCAAAGCTCCGGGCCGGGCGGCACCGGTGCCCGCGGACGTACCTGGGGACAGGGGCAGCCCGGTGCTCTTCGGGTACTCGACCGAGCCGTCCTCGCGGACGGTGAACCTGAGGTCAGCCGCGTCGTCGAGGGCTTGCTTCAACTTCTTCTGAGCAGCGGTCAGTTCTGCGGCCAGGCTGTTCAGCGTGACGCGGACGAGGCCGCATTCGCCGTGCAGGTACTGGTAGTTGCGACCCAACCGGGTCAGGTCCCGCTCCGCCGACGTCTGTGCCTCGCCTTTCTGTGTGGCGCGGATCGGTGCCGACATCTCCTGGTCGACCCGGATCCGTGCGGCGTCGGCCCGGTTGCTGACCTTGCCCCAGCCGTCTGCGGCCTCCTCGTACTCGGCGAACCTCGCGTCGCGCAGCTGCTGCCAGGTGGGCATTCCCGTCTCACCGCGCCCAGTCGGGCGTGCTGCCGGTCTTCACACGATCGACCTTGTCGGCGACGGCGGGGTCGAGTTCACCGAAGTCGCGGCCGGTCCCGGCAAGTGCGCCGTGCAGCCGGTCGCACTCGTCGCGTACCGAGGTCAGCCGTTTCTCCCAAGTGGGCAGGATCCCGTTCAGGGCGGCCGTGCTGGAGAAGCCGTCCGTGCCGCCGCTGACGCCCTCATGAGCCGTCTTCAGTTCGGTGAGACCCGAGTCGGTGCCGGTCCGCAAGTCCTGGGCCACGCCGGAGGCCTTCGTCCAGGGCCCCTTCGACGCCTTCAGGTCAGGAGCCGGACCTCCGGAGGAACCGCTCGGTCCTCCGCCTCCCGCCTCCTCGCCCGGATCGGCCACGTGATCGATCTGCGTCCGCCCGGCCGCGCCCGCCTTGAGCTGCTCCCACTCGTCCCACGCCATCGGCGTCGTCTCCCCCTCCTCGTGGCGGCGCTGCGGTGTGTGCTGTGACGTGTTGTGTTGCCGCGCTGCGCCAGTTTATTGATGTGGTTCCGGGAGCGCCTGAGCACAAAGGGGCTGAGTGGCTGAGTATCCGTACTCACTTGGAGCGGGCTCGGCGTGTCTCCGCCGGCACGGTGAAGGCCCGGCCGCTCGAGGAATGCGGCGGCTGACCGGAGGGCCGCGATAGCAGGCGTGGGCATCGCACCGGCCCGACAGGTGATCTCTGCGAAGTTCCCCGGTCAGGTACTGCCTTCCGCGCGAACCCGGACGGCCCCGCGCCGGCGTCTCCCGCCCAGGTGGCGTGGTGGGTGACCCGCGCGTTGCCCACCACGTACTGTTCTAGCCCGAGCCACAGCTCCTCCATGTCGGAGGTCGTCTGCCGCAACTGGTCGAAGTAGATACGGAATCCCCGTGCCGCCAAGTCGTGTTGGTCAACCCGCGTGATCCCGTCGTAGTACTCGGTGTCGGTAGGCCGCCGGAAACCACTCTCCACCGGACATACCCGCCGAGCGGGCGGCCGAAGGCGCCTACGGCGCGTTGCTGGAAGGATCACCGGGCTCCGTCGGGTAACCCGATCTGTAGCAGGCTGATCGCGGGCGGCCCGTGCAGAATCGTCGGCATGAGCGAACTGGGGCGGTTCATCGCCGTACGACGTGGGCAGCTGAAGCCGGCGGACCTGGGTCTGCCGGACTTCGGTGACCGGCGCCGGGTGCCGGGGCTGCGCCGGGAGGAGGTCGCCCAGTTGGCCGGGATCAGTGTGGCCTACCTGATCCGGCTGGAGCAGGGTTCCTCGAAGGCGTCGCCGCAGGTGGTCGACGCCCTGGCCGGTGCCCTCCGGCTGACCGACGCCGAACGCGCCCACCTGCACACGCTCGTCCAGGACAGCCCGAGGACCCGGAAGCGCCGGCTGCCCGCCGACCGCGTCACGCCGCCGGTACGGCAACTGGTCGACGCGTTCGGCACCGCGCCCGTCATCCTGCTCGGCCGTCGCAGTGACGTGCTGGCGTGGAACTCCGCCGGGCACGCGCTGATCGCCGGTCACCTCGACCCGTCGGCCCCGGACCGCGCGGACACCCGCCCCAACACCATCCGCATGGTGTTCACCAATCCGCACACCCGTGACTTGTACGGCGCCGACTGGCGGAACAAGGCCCGCGACGTGGTCGGCCGACTGCGCAGGCTGGCCGGTGAATACCCCGACGACCCCCAACTCGCGACACTCATCGGCGATCTGTCCATGCACAGCCCGCAGTTCGCCACCCTGTGGGCCGAGCACCGGGTCCGTGCCTGGGACGTCGCCGAGTACCGGATGACGCACCCGCTCGTGGGCGAACTGCGCGTCCTGCAGCACTCCATCGCCGTACCGCACGACCCGGGCCTGCGGCTGGTCGTGGTCACCGCGCCACGCGACTCGGCGTCCGAGGCGGCGCTGCGCCTGCTGCCGCACACCAACGACACCGTCGCGCGACTCCGCGCCGACGCGCCCCTCCCCCACTGACCCACCCCCTCACCACACCACACCCCTTACGCAGCCGGCCTGTTCGCCGGCCGATGCCGCACGCCCTCAGGAGGCCGTTCCATGTCCCTCACCTTTGACGCCGTCGTGGACACCGTCGCCACCCTCGTCGAGTCCGTCGGCGACGAACAGTGGGCCGCCCCGACCCCCTGCACCGACTGGACCGTCCGGGAACTGGTCGACCACCTCCGGGCCGGTCAGGACGCCTTCCGTATCGCCCTGACCGGTAAGTCCGGCCCCGCGTCCGGGACTTTCCGCCAGAACGGCGAGGCGCTGGCCGCCGCCTTCGGTGCGGAGGGCGCGCTGGAGCGCGTGGTGCGGGCGCCGATCGGTGAGGTCCCCGGCGCGGTGGCCCTGCACCTGCAGACGCTGGAGCACCTGGTCCACGGCTGGGACCTGGCCCAAGCACTCGGTCAGAAGACGCTGTTCGAGGACGCGTCGGTCGAGATCGAGATCGAGTTCGCCACCGGCCTGCTCGCCGGGCTGCCGGCCAACGCCCCCAGCCCGTTCGCCCCCTCACGGCCCGCCCCGGAGGACGCCCCCGCCATCGACCGGCTCGCCGCCCTGCTCGGCCGCACCGTCAGCGCCTGAGCTCCGGGCGGCCCACCGCCCGCCCTCCACACCGGCCCCAGCCCTTCCGAGCACATCCGAGGAACACCCACCATGAAGAACACGAAGCTGAAGATCGCCCTCGCCGGCTCGGCGTTTGTCGCTCTCGCGGCCACCGGAACGGCACTGGCCGCGACCGGCTCCTCCACCGGCTCCGGTTCCAACTCCAGCTCCGCAGCCGAGCGGTCCCCGAGCAAGCCGGGCCGGCAGGTCAAGCAGCAGACGTCCGGTGTCATCAAGGCCGACGGCGCGAACGTGTTCCCCCACTCGCTGGGCTTCGACGCGGCGTCGAAGACGTTCTTCGCCGGCTCACTGAAGCACGGCAAGGTCTACGCCACCGGACCGGACGGAAAGGTGCGCACCGTCGTCGACGACCCGCAACTGGTGTCGGCGCAGGCCGTACTCGCCGACAGCAAGCGGGGCCGCGTCCTGGTCAGCAACGTGGACTACGGACTCGCCGACCACTCCCACCAGGACGCCCCCTTCCGCGTCGCCGGTGTCGGCAGCTACGACATGAAGAGCGGTAAGCAGAACTGGTGCGTCGATCTGACCGCAGTCCTCCTGGACGGCAAGAAGCACCTGATCTCCGACGTGACGGTGGCGCCCGACGGCACCGCCTACGCCGTCGACGAGCTGACCCCGACGGTGTTCCGCATCGACCGCACGGGCCACGCCTCGGTCCTCCTGCGCAGCCCCCTGCTCCAGGGCACGCTGGACATCCCGAACCTCCTGAACGACGTCGGGATGAGCGCGGTGGAGTGGGTGAAGGGAAACCAGCTGGTCATCGCCATGGCCGACGGCTCGATGGTACGGGTGCCCGTCCGGCATCCCGGCCAGGCCGAGCCGGTGAAGCTCTCCGCGCCGCTCGCCTCCCCCGCGGCCGGTATGCAGCTGCTCAAGGACGGCTCGATCGCGGCGGTCAGCAGCGGCCTGCTGTCCGGCAAGCCCGCGCAGATTCAGCACATCCAGCCCCGCGACGGCTGGAAGGAAGCCACCGTGAAGGTGACCGACAGCGTCAACGACCCCGCCACCAGCGACGTGACCGCGGGACCGGCCGGAACGGTCTACGCCCTCAGCGGCGGCCTGGCCGACCTCCTCGCCGGCAAGCCCAACACCGGCTTCACCCTGACCCCCGTCAAGACCGGCTGACCCGGCACAGGGGACACCGGTCATGCGGCACATCGCCACCGCGGTGCGCCGCATGGCCGCGGGCAGGCAGCAGCGACGGCGATCAGTACACCGTGTTGAGATCCGTACCCTTGGGAGCGCGCCAGCAGCCGGAGACGAGGTTCACCATGATCAACGGCTTCTTCTCATGCGGGTTGGTCGGGGTGGACACGATGAGCACCGCGTTCACCGAGAAGCGGTCCGTCTCAGAATCCGCGGTGAGGGACAGCGACTTGGCCTGGCTCTTGTTGGGGCCGTAGTCGACGATCTTCCAGCCCTTCTTCCGCAGTTCCTCCCGCAGCCGCTGGAACCCCGCCTTCAGCTCGTCCTCGGAGACGCCGTAGACCGACCAGGGGTGAATGGTCTTGTAGAGGTGTCCGGGGTCCTCGTCACAGGTCGAGACACTGGGACCCGGCTCTGTGACCTCGGCCGTACGCATGTCGATCATCTCGTAGATCGCGCTGGAGGCGGCCTTCGCCTTGTCACGGGCCTTGTCCACGTCCAGCGTGGGATGCCTGGAGGCCGCTTCCGAGGTGGACCGCTGCGGCGAGGGCGAGTGTCCATTGTCGTCCACAGTCTTCGAACAGCCCGCAGTGAGAAGGGACACCACGGCTGTGGCGGTGGTGAGGCAGGTGACGGCCCTCCGGTACCGGATCCGCGCGGCATCGGCACGGTCGCTGGCCTCGCCCCAGCCGACGGCGCCGCCGACGCCCTCACGAGCCGTCTTGAGCTCGATGCGATCCGGATCGGTGGCGGACTGCAAGCCCTGCGCTACGCCAGAGCCCTTCGTCCAGGCTCCCCTCGACGCCTTCGGGTCAGGAACCGACCCTCCGGAGGATCGGCTCGTGCTTCCGCCTCGTCCGTCTCCCGGATCGGCCACATGATCGATCCGCATGCGTCCGGCCGCGCCCGCTTTGAGCCGCTCCCACTCGTCCCACGCCATCGGTGTCGTCCTCCCCTCCTCGTGGCGGCGATGTGGTGTGTGCTGTGAAGCGTTGTGTTGCCGCGGTGCGTCAGCTTATTGACGTGGCAACGGGAGCGCTTGAGTACAGAAGCCGAGTGACTGAGTATCCGTACTCGCAGAGAGCCGGCTTGACGTGTTTCCGCCGGCGCATACCGGCGTGCGAAGCCGGGAGGAACTGATCATTTCCCTGGGATGTCCCGTCAGGCATGGCGGAACTCCTCTTCCCGGCCCTGGTCCCTGCTCCGTTCCTGACCCCGTGGGTCGTCCTGTTCGCGGCCGTGGCTCTTGCCCGGCGCCTGGTCGGGCAGTGCCGCGAAGAGCTGCCGGGCGGCGGACGACGCCTGCTCGACCCCTCGACGTACACGCTGATCGCGGTCATAGGAGGTACGGCGGCCTTCGGAGCGTACGCCTGGGGCGTGATGTCCGGGTTCTACCTCCTCGACCCGGATCAGATGTGCGCGGCGCAAGGCGTGGCGGGTGATCGCATCGTGACACGGGAGACGCTGCCGGTCAGCGCTCAGTGCGTCACATCGGACGGCGTGGGAACGGAACTGGTGCCGGCCTGGGTGAATCCGGTGATCTTCCTGGGACTGGCGCTGCTCGTCCTCGCCCTCGTGGCGGGAACCCTCGCGGCACTGCGCCGGCGCCCCTCCCCACGGTGAAGCACTCCGTTCCCCGCACCTGGCGAAAGGCTCCGCCACGGCCGGAGAACGGGAGCGCGACGGGATCCATCGCCGTGTGGTGATCGTTCACGTACTGGACGACGGCCACTGGATCGGCTGCACCGCGCGCCGCAGGACCGATCCGCTAGTGCTGTGACCGGGAAGGTTCGCCGGGTTGGGGGTCGCGGTGGTGGGTGCCGGACCGGTTGGATGTGAGCCGACAGGCCGTCCGACAGGTGGAGGCGCGTGGTGGCAGAGCCCGTTCGGGTCCGCAGGCTGACCGATCAGGAGGGGCGGCGGCTGCAGCAGATCGTGCGCCGGGGCAGTACCAGTTCGGTGCGATACCGGCGGGCGATAATGCTGCTGGCCTCGGCCGGCGGGAACCGCGTGCCGGTGATCGCCCAGCTGGTCCAGGCCGACGAGGACACCGTCCGCGACGTGATCCACCGGTTCAACGAGATCGGCCTGGCCTGCCTGGACCCTCGGTGGGCGGGAGGCCGTCCCCGCCTGCTCAGCGATGACAAAGAGCGCGCCCGCATCCGCAGCGAGAAAGGCATCCGCTGGGGCGGACGCCCCCTGGCCAACGCGGCGTGACCGGATCAGTGGAGTCTGCGGCCCGCCAGGAAGCGGTTCACCGTGCACCCTCCGGTGTCCAGCGCAAGGTCATGTCGGGCAGCCTCTCCATGTTCCGGTGACCGTCGCTGGTGTCGAGGACCGTGAAGCCGTGGAGCTCGTAGAACGCGCGGGCATCGGTGTTCTGCCGGAAGACGTGCAGGGACACCCCGGCAGGGCTGTGCCGTCTGACCTGGTCGAGCAGGAGTGTGCCGATGCCCCGGCGGCGGACCTCCGGTCGCAGATAGAGGTGTTCGAGCATGTCGCCCTCAAGGGCGGCATAGCCGAGGATCTCTCCATCGCACACCGCCGCCCACGTCCGGCACGACTTGAGCAGCACGTCCTCGACCCACCGGGTGACCTGGTCGTGACTGCGTTTCTGCGGAGGCAGATACGGCATGGTCGCCACCCGGGAAATCATGTGGATGCGGGCGATCACCGCCGCGTCTGCCGCGTCCGCGAGTCTGACCTCTGTCCTACCGACATCACTCACGGCAGGAACCTACAGGGCCAGCCGAAACGCAGGCCAACGGATAACCTGGCGAACCTTCCCGGTCACAGCACTACTGCTGTTCCTCAACGAGAAGTCCTGCGAATCCACCGCTTCCCCGGCCGATGTCGGCGAGGCGATGACAGAACTCATCGCGCTGTTACGCGTCGTCCTGGCCCGCGGCTACTACTTCAACCAGTGGGCTGCGGACAACCGCAACCGCAATGAACGGCAGTTCCTCAAAGGGCTCAGCGCCAAGGCCCCCTTCCTGACGGCGCACCCCGAGCCCGACAGCATCGGCGAGATCGAGTACACCTGCTCCGGAGAACTGGTCGAAGGCATCGGCTGGGCGTATCTGATGGACGGTCTCGCCGTCAGCCTGCCCCTCGCGACCACCTGGTCCGGCTCCTGGCTCGATCTGCGGGTCCGCAGACTCGTGGAGACCGATTCCGGTGAGCTCGCCGTGGAGGACGCCCCGGAGCAGGCCCGGCACAGCGCACGCCGCGCCGACCTGTCCGTCCACGAGAAGTGGGGATGCGCGGCCGGGCTCGACGCCGTCGACTCCCCCACCCAGCTCTGGGACGAGTGGGCCGACTTCTTTCCGCGGCTCCAGGTCCTGCCCCAGGTCCGAGACCAGCTCTCCGGTCTGGAGGTGCGGTGGTTCATCCAGGTGCGCGGGCTTCTCGCCCGCCTCCAGGCGTCCGCGGCCCTGTGGGACGGCACCGGCGTGCCCGACTGGCAGGGCGCCAAGATCACACCGGAGCACGAGCAGCGCAAACGGCTGTGTCTCTTCAAGGACTCCGACGGAGAGACACGCTGCTTCGACTGGCACGGACGCTTCACGCCCGGCGCGGGGCGCCTGCACTTCCGGCTCGTGCCGGAGGACAAGGCACTGCGGATCGCCTACGTCGGGCCGAAGATCGGGAAGTAGGCAGCAGACTCGCGAGGTCGGTTTCGCGCCGAAGTCGATCAGTCGTGACAGGGCCTCCGACTCCGGCCGGTGGTGGAACCAGAGCAGTCCGGGCCACGAACCGGAGCCGTGATCGATACGGAGAAACAACCCCGTCGGCCTTCGGAATCGCGGCTCAAAACTGTGCAGCAGCTGTCATGGCCCCCTTCTGAATCGATCATCCCTTCACGTAAAGTGCACAGCCCACGCAACACATCCCTCACAGGGGGTAGCCGAGTGCACAGCGTCTTACGTTCTGTCGTCGTCACCGCTGCGTTTGTCGGCGCGGCTGTCGTCCCGACGGGGACGGCATCGGCCACGGGGTCCGGCCCGGCGGCTCCGGTCTCCGTCGGGTTCGCAGACAGCTCAGTCACCGGCCTCAGCATGGCGACGGATGCCGCCGAGGGCACCAAGACGGTCCTCGAATCCGACAGCGCCGCCGCAGTTGCCGCAGCCAACGTATGCGGCTCGGGATACACCATCTCCGTCGGCGCCGCGCGCTACGGTACCTACGGCACCGCTTACGCCTGGTGGAACGGCGAGTACAGCGGCAGCAACACCCTCTACGACCGACCGATCTGCGGCGTCTTCTTCAACGACACCGGTGCCAAGCACTACATGGGCGTGCGGCTGAAGGACAACTACACGGCGACCGCGGACACCCAGGACTTCGGTTCCTATTCCACCTACGCCGGCCCCGTGTACCAGGACAAGGGATACTGCGGCTCACTCTATTCCTACATGGAGGACGCCGCCGGCAACGCCGTCGTGGACAATTACACCAGCGTCGGCACATGCAACTGACGTACCCCGCTCACCCGAACCCGCTCTGGGTTCGGGCGAGCGCCGTACTCGCTCTGGCTGTCCTCGTGGCCGGGTGCTCCGCCGACACCGACGACTCCGCGATTCCCGGTGTCACGCACCCCGTCACCGCCACCGAACCACCGGCCTCCACGCCGACGGCCACAGCGACCGAAGCCTCCGAAGATCCAGCGGTCGAGCCCACCGCCGTGATCGAGCAGTCGGGCCGGACACGCATCCTGCACTACGGAGACGTGGAAGTGGACGCCACCCCGGAGGACGACGGCGTTCTCACCAAGGTCACCGTTCACAACCGAACCGACCACACCAACGGCTACCAGATCACCATCAGCATCGGTGGCCCCGGAGACTGGCTGGCCTCATCCACCTTCCGCCTGGACGGGGTGGCCGCCGGCGCGGTCAGGTCCAGCACGGACACCGTCGGCGGCCCGCATCTGGGACCGATCCCCACCGAGCCGAAGATCTACGTCGACACCGTGGCGACGTACTGAGCAAAGCCCGGAGCAGTCACGGGGCCCGGCGGCTCCGTCTTCAGTTACCGCTCATGAGGCCGCGCAGATGTGTCCGGCTCCCGAAGTTCACTGTCCTCACGCACCGCGGCCTACCGGACACGACAGACGATCCGTCGACTCGCCGGAAGCTGTCAGGTCCTCAACCGGCGCACCCGGTCGGCACATCCACCTCTCTCCCCGGCCCCAGCCGACACGCGGCGCAGCCCTGCTGAGGCACTCACGGCACCGCCTGCCCATGGCAGGCACAGCACGTGCTGCGGCGTCCTTCACCTCCGCGGCCGATCCGACAGGACCACCTGCCGACCTCGGCCGACCGGAAACCACCGAAAGGACAGACCGAAAGACGATGAAGCACTATCGCTTACGGAAGACACGAAGAGGACGGTCGTCCGCGGTGATCATCACCGCGGCGGCCGCATTGATCGCTTCCGCGTTCGCATCGAACACAGCACAGGCGGCAGCACCGAAACCGCTCAAGAACCCGGTGCAGAAAGCCGCCACGCCGAAGAAGGGGCCCGCGTCGTCGGCGGTCCCTTTGAAGGACCGTGAAACCGTTCTCGGACAGGGCTGGAAGAACTCCTCCGACCGGGCCGTGACCGCGGCTGCCGACAGTGACGGGCTCCATCTTCTGATCGCAGACAGCACAACCGGTTATGCGTGGAGAACCGTGACGGTGCTGAGCGAGTCCCGGCTTCCTGCCGACACCTGGATCGGCAACGAGTGCGTCATGGACGACCACCATGCGGCCGTCGTCTACGCCCCCCGCACCTTCACCAACAAGCCGGACCTGATGATGGGCGGCGCCTTCACTGCGATCGTGAACCTCGACGACGGCAGCGTCACCAAACTGCCTTTCACGGCGTCGCTCGCGTACTTCGACCCCACGTGCAGCCCGGCAACGCACACCGCCGTGTTCACCGCACTCCGCGACACCAGGACGCGCCTGGTCACGGTGGACACCAAGGGCACCACGGTCGCGGACACCACCGCGAAGGGCGAGATAACCTCCGCCGTCCCCACCAGGGACGGTGCGATAGCCGCCGCCGGAAACCGACTCGTCCGTATCGACCGCAAAGGCAAGACGAACGAGCTCACCGCAACTACACACGCTCCGTACGGCATCCGTGTGACTGGTGACGGCACCATCAGCTACATCGACCGCACGGGGAACACCGACGCCGACGTGCAGACATACGCGCAGGGCAAGAAGACGACCGTCGCCAGCGGCAAGCTCACCGCCTTGAACCTGCGTCAGGGCACGGACGGCACGGTCTACCTCACCGGCAAAGCCACACATCGCAGAGGCTTCGCGGCCAGCGGTATCAAGCCCCTGAACGTCTCACCCGACGCGGAGCTCTCCACCCGCGGCCGTCTGGCGGTCGACCCGGTCCTTTCCCCGGCCGTCCTTGCCGGCGTCGGCAACGTCGCCAACGCGGGGCGCGGCTTCACCAAGACCGCGGCCAAGGAACCCGTGGCCGAGACGACGACGGGCCACACCAGCCATGTCCTGACCGTGACGGGCACGGTCCCGGGCACGGGTCGGCACACGAAGCAGCAGACCGCCGAACCCGGCGCCACCGCGGGCGGCAGACCGTCACCGGCACTGACCGGTTCCCCGAAGCCTCAGCTGTCCACGATGAGCACACTGACCACGGCTGACGACGACCCCAGGGCGCACGACCCGGTCGACAGCGACGCGTGGTGCTCCGTGCCCCGCAACGATGTCGGCACCCAGGCCCTCCAGCCCACCCCCAACCAGGTCGAGTGGGCCGTCGACATGGCCGTCCGTGGCAATCTGCGCTCCAACTACCTGACCCAGGGCGGCTGGCGCGCACAGACCGGGCTCAGCACCATCGACCCGCAGGGCATGCTCGGTGTCCCGCAGCTCAACGGTGGCGGACGCATTCCCGCACAGGTCGAACTGGGCATCCTCGCCCAGGAGTCCAACCTCTGGCAGGCCGAATCCGGAGCCATACCCGGCCAGACGGGCAGCCCGCTCGCGGCCGTCGACGGCTACTACGGCCACCAGACCGGAGGCACCCTCACCGACTTCTGGACGATCCACTGGGACAAGTCCGACTGCGGCTACGGCGTCGGACAAGTCACCGACGGCATGCGCAAGGCCGGATACGAGAAGGAAGGCGAGACCTCCCTCCCGGTCAGCACCCAGCGCGCCATCGCCCTCGACTACACCACCAACATCGCCGCGTCGCTCTACATCCTCGCCGCCAAGTGGAACGAGGTCCATCAGAGCGACCAGACGATCACCGTCAACAACGACGACTCGGCGAAGCCCGAGAACTGGTTCACCGCCGTGTGGAACTACAACCTCGGCTTCAACAAGAAAGCGGACGAGGCCAAGAACGGCAACTGGGGCCTCGGCTGGTACAACAACCCCGCCAACCCCGTGTATCCCGCCTCCCGGCTGGCCTTCATGAACACCGACCTCGACCCACTGGCCGCGAAGGACGCCGCAAAGCCCCAGCAGTGGCCGTACGAGGAGAAGGTGATGGGCTGGGCCGCCTGGTCCCAGGACACCGGCCACTCCTACGCCACCTCCGGCCGGCAGGACTGGCCCGGCGAGTCCGGCTTCTCCTCCGCCGGCTTCCGCCCCGCCTACTGGAACGGCACCACCGGAACCGTCATCGACCCGGCCAGCGCGAAATACCGCCGGGCGCACGTCTCGCCACCGCTCGACACGTTCTGCAACACCAAGAACGGCTGCAACTCGGCCAGCCCGCCGGACTGCCCGGACGCCGCCTGCTACGCCCAGTACTGGTGGCACGAGTCCAACGCCACCTGGAAGTCCGACTGTTCCGCCAGTTGCGGCTTCGAGAACATCAAATACCAGAGCCTGGTCAGTGAACCCGGGCGCGGTTACCGCCTCCAGTACGGCACGCCCGTCTGCTCCGGCGCCCCGTCGGGCGCGAAGGTCGTCGAGTCCGTACCGGCAGGCACCGACACCTGGAGCGACTGCGGCACCACCACGACCGACGGATCGTTCCGGTTCACCTTCTATCCGGATCCGGCCGCGACCGGACCCGGCCTGGGCCAATACGACGCCAAGGCCGACCTGCACCAGATCGGCGGCGGCTACGGCGGCCACTTCTGGTACACGCACACACGCGACGCCGACCATCTCGGCGGTGACGGCGGCCGCATGACGATCCTCGGCGACTGGAAGCTGGACTCTGCCATCTCCGGCAGCCAGGCCAAGGTCTACGTGCACATCCCCGACACCGGCGCCCAGGTCTCCGACGCCACCTACAAGGTCATCACTCCCTTCGGCGCGGTGACCAAGACCGTCGACCAGAACTCCCAGAACAACAAGTGGGTCTCGCTCGGCGCCTATAACTTCAGGGACCAAGCCCCCGAGGTGCAGTTGACCAACTCCACCTCGGACGGCGCCGCCGACAAGGACGTGGCCTACGACGCTGTCGCGTTCGTCCCCGGCGACTACTCCGGTATGCCGAGCATCGCCTTCGGCGATCCGGACGTAAGCGCCGCCCAGCCCGACGATCTGACCACTCCTCAGGACATGACCCCCGACGGCGTGCTCGATGGCGGGCCGCCGATCGACTCCATCCAAAAGGAATTCTCCGACCCCAAGAACACCTACGTTCCCTGGTGCGCGGCAAAGCCCTTCGGGTTCGGTACCGGCCGAAAAATCTGGATCAACCGCACCGAAGGCTGCATCAAGGGTCAATTCGGATTCATCAAGACGATCAACGGGACAGTCACCGGCACAGCCACGTTCAACTTCCAGGCCGAGATCAAGCTGTACCCAGATGAAACCGGCTGGAACACCGCGTTCAAGTTCAAGCTGATCGACGCAACGGGCGAAGCGACGACTGAGCCCCTCTATCTCTCCGTCGAGGAAACGTGCTCCATCGACTGCAAGAAGAACGGACCTCGTTTCGAATCCGGAAACCTTTGGTGGGAGTACGGACTGGGCGACGAGCACACATATTCCATGTCACAGGTATGGAACTGGGGCGAGTCCCGACCGTCCGACCTGCTCCTTCCCAAGTGGTCGACGAAGGCAGAAATGGGCGACATGTGGAGCGTCAACGCCCCTGAGGTCGACACCGGCGGCGGCAAGGCACAGATCCGCTGCGACTCCGTGGTTCCACAGTCGTACCCGGGCTGCGTCTTCGATCAGTACAAGCCGACCTACGTCATGAATTCGAAGAAATTCCCGGCTGCGGCTGCCCACGCCTGGCTCGTCCAGAACAAACTGCCCGGCCATTATGGCAGCAAAGCCTACGGCGCCCCGCTCACCTATCTGGGCAGCAACGTGATGTCGGCAAGTGATCCCAGCAAGAAGCAAAGCACCGCCAACCGCGAGGTGATATGCCCTTCTTCTTGGGACCGCAATCAGGACGCCACCCTCTCACCAGAACTCAATGAAGGCTTGCAGGACGATACATGGTCCTGCGACGAATTCGCATTCGCCGCCAGTTACGACAGTGCCGGAATGCCCAACGGGTTCAATCCGGTGAACTCCGGCGACGAATGCCTGCAAACTTACGCCAAGAGGGGAAGTGATGGAGTTTGGCATCTTCTGCCTGATCTGCGCTACCCCCTGCCCACCTGGAGCGAGAAGTGCGGACGTGCCACCATGTCAAACAACCAAAACACCCAGTCAATGCGGCCTTTCGGTCAGTTCATCGTCCGCAACAGGCTGACGGACAAGGATAAATACTGGCTCGACCTCGACGGTTTCACTCCCTAGTCGCAGACCGCTGAACAACACTGTGGCCCGGCAGTCTCTCGCTTCCGGGCCACGGCCCCACCGAGAGAACGGTGGAAATTCACAGAACCTGGACAGCTTTACAGGGTACACCTACCAACAGATCAGCCCATTGCGCACTGTAGGCAGATGTGGCATCCGACGGCCGCCGACCGCGAACGGGCGAACTCCCTCCAAGGCGTCTGCCACCGCGCTCAGATATGCGGCCAGAGATGGAAATGCGAGATCGGGAAAGCTTTCTTCCTCGTACTCGTAGACTGGCGCAGGAGTCTTCCCTCCGGACACATCAAGGAACAGTCCGCAGTGCACTTCCTTCTGTCGGAATACTGGAATCCATCCCTCTTTCCAGTACTCATAGCGAGAACCTGGCTCCTGCATGGCCATGCTCGCTTTCCTGTTGCCCACATAGAGAGAGCAGATCAGTTCCACATCACAGAATAAGAAGTTCGAAGGGAAAGGAGAATAGCCGCCTCCACCCCGCCCATCATGCAGTGCATTCCCGGTCAACGAGCGACTTCTGGCCGTGCTGCCATTATTAACCTTGAGGATCTGCCGCAACTCTGCAGGCAGACTGACACCCATCACCGATTCGGCCCGCGCAATCTGTCCTTCGGAGGCAGGCGGGTTCAAGGCATCAGCGTGAGCCGGGGCACTCTCGACAAGCCAACGCACAATGCGTGACCATTCTTCCCCTACGTTGCTCAATTCCGTCACCTTTCTTCCGTACACGGCTGCGCGGCACCGCGTTCTCCAGAGCCCTCGGCGTACGTTACCGGCTGTGCCCGAGGGTCGGCCCCCGGCCTCTGACGCGGGCGGGGGCCGGGTGAGGGCGCGTCAGGGGTTCTCAGTCACCACCCCGCCGAGCCAGCGGAGTCGCCGGTGCAACAGATCCTCGACGGAGGCCGGGGGCGGGTCGGCGGGGCATCTGACCGGTACGGTCCGTAGCGGGTCGGCTGCCCTACGGGGTGTTCGGTCCATGATCGGCGGGGTGGGACAACGTCATAGACGGCAGCACGTCCATCGCCGCCACGCCCGGCGTCGCCACTGCCGCAACGGCGGTGGCCAATGGGCCGGCAGCACCGCGTACCGCCTACAGCCCCCGCCCCACCGCCGACCACCCTCCGTCGTAAGTGCGTCACATATGGCAACCGGGGTTCGGCGGCGTCACCGTGAAGCCATGCACAGCGCACCCACCCCCACGCCGACGGCCGTCCCCGCCGGCCCGCCCGCCGCAGCGCACGAGTTCGAGATGCGTTTCACCTCAAGTCCCGGAGGCGCGCGGCTCGCGCGGCGGCTGGTCTCCCACCGGCTGGACGCGTGGGGGCACCTCTACGACTCGGCCGTCAACGAGACCGTCACCCTCATCACCGCCGAGCTCTGCGCCAACGCCGTGACCCACGGGCGCGTGCCGGGGCGGGACTTCCACCTGCGGCTGTCGCTCGCGCCGGAGGTGATCCGGGTCGAGGTGTCGGACGCCCGCACGGAACGGCAGCCGCTGCTCACGCGGGACGACTCGCCGGCCGACGCGGAGTCGGGCCGCGGGCTGCTGCTGGTGGAGGCGCTCGCGTCGCGCTGGGACGTAGGCACCCGGCATCCCGCGCCGGGCAAGACGGTATGGGCGGAGGTCGACTGCCCACCCGGGGTCGTATGACACCGAGCGTGGTGACCCCGGCCCTCAGGGGTCCGGGGCCGTAGGAACCCTCACGGCCCCGGACGCCCAGGGCCCGCGCGCGGACCACCAGGGCATCCGGGACCACCGGCCGCACCCGTCCCGTCACACACTGTCGGTCCCGCCCTATACGGTTGATCCACACCATCCGGGGGCCGCCGCACACGCACGTCCCCGGATCCGCCGACGAGGGGAGCGTCGTGAAGCCGACCCTGGCCGCCGCGCAGTTGCGGGGCAGTCTCACGCAGTACCTCACGACGACCTACGCCCTCGCCGACGACGACACCCGGCGCGCCCTGGAGCGGTTCCTGGGCGATCCGGAGTCAGGGATCTTCCGCGGGCCGTATCTGCGTATCCGGACGCCCTTCCATCAGGCCGGGGCCGGGTGGGAGCGGTGTCTGGAGTGGCGGCCGGGGTTCACGCCGTGGCGGCATCAGGCGCGGGCCTGGCAGCGGCTGAGCACGCTGGGCGGCCGGGACGCCGAGCCGACGCTCGTCACGACCGGTACGGGTTCCGGGAAGACCGAGTCGTTCCTGGTGCCGGTGCTCGACCACTGCCGGCGGCAGAAGGCGCTCGGGCGGCGCGGGGTGAAGGCCGTCCTGCTCTACCCGATGAACGCGCTGGCCACCGACCAGGCCGGCCGCATCAGCGACTTCCTCGCCCTGCCCGACCTCGCCCAGGTGACCGCGGGCCTCTACATCGGTGACCGGCCCGACACGGACTTCCGGCGGGTGATGACCCGGCGCGAGGACATCCGCGCCACCCCGCCGGACGTACTGATCACCAACTACAAGATGCTGGACCTGCTGCTGCAGCGCGGCGAGGACCGTGACCTGTGGCGGGACGCCGACGTCACGTACGTCGTGCTGGACGAGTTCCACACGTACGACGGCGCGCAGGGCACCGACGTGGCGATGCTGCTGCGGCGGCTCGCCACCGCGGTGGGCGCCGCGCGGCCGGGGCGGCCGCTGGGGCGGATCTGCCCGGTGGCCACCTCCGCGCCCCTCGGCGAGGGGCGGTCGGGGGCACCGTCGCAGGGCATCCTGGACGTGGCCCGGCAGGTGTTCGGGATGCCGTTCCCCGCGGACGCCGTCATCGGCGCGGAACGCATGTCCGCCTAGGAGTTCACCGGCGCCGTCGACTACAGCCTGCCCGAGCCGCCCACTCCGCAGGAGGTCATCACCGCCTCCGGCGGACCGGGGGTGGAGGCCGACCCCCGGTCGCTCGACCTGGACGGGCTGGCCGCGCGCCTGCTGGGGCAACGGGGGCTCGACGCCTTCCGTGTCGGGCGCATGCTGAAGCGGCACGACTTCACGCACGGCGTACTGGCCCTGCTGCACGGGGAGCCGCTGGCCGAGTGGGAACTGCGGGACCGGATGGCCCGGTTCGGATACGCGTGGGGCCGCACCGCGCGCGACAACCCGCGCCTGGTGCTCCAGGCCCTCTCCCGTTTCGTCGCGCTGCTGTCCGCGGCCCGCGACCCGGACTCCGACGAGCGCCGCCCGCGCCCGCTGCTGCACATCGAGGCGCACCTGTGGGTGCGGCCGGTGACACGGGTGCTGCGCGGGGTCGGCAGGACGCCGAAGTTCCGCTGGTACGAGGACGACCGGGCGCAGGCCCGGCGCGCCGCCCTCACCGCGGGGCCACCGCCGGACGAGGAGGACGGCGGCGGGACGGGCGGGTGGCCCTCCGGCGACGCGAGCAGGCCCCGGCCGCTGCCCGGCGCGGACAGCGCGGTGCGGCCCGCCGAAGTGCATCTGCCGGCCGTCTACTGCCGGGCCTGCGGACGATCCGGCTGGGCGGCGCTGTCCCCAGAGGCCGATCCGCAGCGGCCCGTCATGGCGCAGGACCGGATCTGGCGGGCCGGTGTGGGCCGGGACAAGCGGCGCATCCGCTACTTCGTCGCCGCGACGGAGGCGGAGCGGCAGCAGGCGCTCGACGCCCTCACCGGTCGGCGGGCCGCCGCGGACGGCGGCGTCGATCCGCTGACCGTCGTCGTGCTCGACGGCGCGCAGGGCACGTACCGGCTGCCCACGGCGCACGACGACGCGGAACTCGTCGACGCGTGGTTCGCCCTCGCTCTGCTCGACAAGAAGACGGCCGACCGGGCGGCGAAGGACGACCGCTGCCCCGCCTGCAACACCGACAACAGCATCCGCTTCCTCGGCACGGCCCGCGCGGCGCTCGCCTCGGCGACGGTCACCCAGCTCTTCACCGGCGGGGACATCGCGCTGGTGCCGGAGGAACGCAAGACGCTGCTGTTCAACGACTCCACGCAGGACGCCGCCCACCGCGCCGGATACGTCGCCAACGCCTCGTACCGGTTCTCGCTGCGCTCGCTGCTCGCGCACAATCTCGACGAGTCGGGCACCCCGACGACGCTCAACGAGCTGATCGGCGACGTCCTCGACTCGGTGGAGGACCCGGAGGCGCTGGCCGCCGTCGTACCGCCGGACCTGCACGACGAGCCCGGCGTGGACCGGGTGCTGTCCGGGCGGGGCACGGGTGACGCGCGCACCTGGCGGCTGATCGGCGAACGGCTCGCGTTCGCCGCGGTGATGGAGTTCGGGCTGCGTTCGCGACTGGGGCGCACGCTGGAGCTGACCCGGACCGCCGCCGCCGAGGTCGTCGTCGCCGATCCGGGGCGGGTGACCGACCTCGCGCGGGACCTGCATCTCGCGCTGCCGGGACAGCTGGTGATGAGCAGCGGGCTGCCGACGCCCGACCGCTATCCGGCCTATGTGCGGGGCGTTCTGGAGCGGCTCCGGCTGCGGGGCGCGGTGCGGCACCGATGGCTGGAACAGTGGATCCGGGAGGCCGGCACCAACCGGTTCCTGATCAGCGGGCGCCGCCCGGAGGGCATGCCGGCCTTTCCCGAGGGGGTCGCCCCGCCGCGGTTCCTGCTGGACGGGCAGAAGGACGGGTCCGAGTTCGACGCGGTGACCGGCCGGCTCGGCTGGTACCAGGACTGGACCCGGCGCTGCCTGGGCCTGGACGCGACCGGCGCCACCGAGTACCTGCGCAGACTGCTGCCCGCCCTCGCCGACGAGCACGTGGTGAGCGTACGGACCGCGAAGGACCGCACGACCCGTGTGTACGGCCTCCAGCCCGGCCACATCGAGGTGCGGCTGCTGGACGACGCGATCGTGAACAAGGCGTTCGTGTCCTGCGAGGACTGCGGCTGGCAGCAGGTCGTGCCCCCGGAGCGGCGCACCCGCTGGTACGGGCACCCCTGTCCGCGCTACCGCTGCAAGGGCCGTCTGACGGCGCCGCAGCCGGACCTCTCCTGCGGGCCGGACCTGTCCTCCCCGCGGCCCGGCGCCGACGGGTCCGGCTCACCCGATGCCCGGCTCTTCCGGTCCTCGGCTTCCTGGCCCGGCGGCCCCGGCGGACCCCACGAGCGCGACTACACCGACGACTACTACCGGCGGCTGTATCTGACGGGCGGCACCTTCCGCGTCGTGACCGCCGAGCACACCGGCATGCTGACCCGCGCCGAACGCGAGCGGGTCGAGCGGTCCTTCAAGGCGGGCACGCACTACACCGACCCCAACGTGCTGTCCTGCACCCCCACCCTGGAACTCGGCATCGACATCGGCGACCTGTCCGCCGTACTGATCGGTTCGCTGCCCAAGGGGCCCGCGAACTACGTGCAGCAGTCCGGACGGGCCGGGCGCCGGACCGGCAATGCGCTGGTCGTCGCCTTCGGCGGACGCCGGGCGAGAGACCTCTACTACCTCGACCAGCCACGGGAGATGATTGCCGGTCAGATCGTGCCGCCCGGCTGTCATCTGTCGGCGGTGGAGATCCTGCGCCGCCAGTACACGGCGTGGCTGATCGACCTGGCGGCCCGGGGCGTGCTCACCACCGCGGACGGCGAGCGGCTCCAGCCCGTCCCCCGGCTGTCGTCCGCCCTGTTTCGGCACGACGGGCTGGTGCCAGGACCTGGCTGACGCCGCACAGACCCACGGGGCCCGGCTCGTCGAGGAGTTCCTGGCCCTCTTCGCCCCCGGTGAGGGCGCGCACGGCGACGACGCGGGCGCGTCCGAGCACGCGGCCGGTGAACTGCGGGCCTACGCGGCCGGGGGCATCGTCCGCGCACTCCAGGAGGCCGAGGAGGACTGGACCGGGCGTCGGGAGGAACTGCGGCGGCGGATCGCCGCGATAGACGCGGCCGTCGACTCGCTGGCCCGGTCCGACGAGGCGCAGAACCGGGACCGCCGCGAGCTGCTCGCGGAGCGCCGCAGCACCGGTGACCTGCTGCGCGACCTGAGCCGGACGAGCGCGCACGGCACCCTCGTGGAACTGGGGCTGCTGCCGAACTACAGTCTCACCGACACCATCACCCGGCTCGAGGCCACGCTCTACTGGTCCGAGTCCCCCTCGGACACCGAAGCCGACGGGGCAGGGGCGGAGGGCGAGCGGAAGGAGCGCGCGGACTCCCCCGGCCCGGACCGGGTGTACCGCAGCGAGACCCGCGACTACGAGCGGTCCCGCAAACTCGCCCTCACCGAACTCGCGCCCGGCAACAGCTTCTACGTCAACGGCTACCGGCACGTCGTGCGCGCCCTGGACATCGGCAGCGCGGAGCGGCGCGGCTGGTCGGTGTGGCGGCTGTGTCCGGCCTGCGGCTACGTGAGGACCGGGAACGCCCAGACGGACACCTCGCCCTGTCCGCGCTGCGGCAGCAGGGAGATCGCCGACGCCGGCTGTGTCCAGTACGTGCTCCAGCCGCACCGGGTCATGGCGCGCGACAAGCGGGACGACGCCCGGGTCCGGGACGACCGCGACGAACGCGACCGCCGGTCGTACGCGACGCTCACCGTGGTCGACATCGACCCGCACCAGCTCGCGGGCGGGTCATGGCGGCACGAGACGGCCGTCTTCGGGGTGGACTTCTCCCGGCGGGCCGTCATCCGGACACTGAACCTGGGCCTCGACCGGCAGGACGGCGGTTCCACCGTGCCGCTCGCCGGTGAGGAGGCGCGGATCAACCCGTTCTACGTGTGCACCAGTTGTGGTGGCGCCACCGCGGACGGCCGTCCCGTCGTGGACCAGGCCCAGCACGCGCTGACCGAGTCGGGCGCCGCGAGCACCAGGGCGAGCGCCCACCACCAGTTGTGGTGCCCGAGGCGCCGTACCCGGGTCGCCGACACCGGCGGCGGGGGCGGGGACGGGCAGGGTCCCGGTCGGGACGTGCCGCTGCTGCTCGCCCACGAACTGACCACGGAGGCCGTGCGCATCCTGCTGCCCGCCTCGGTCACCCGGGCCCGGGAACGGCTGGCCTCCTTCACCGCGGCCCTGTTCACCGGGATAGCGGCCCGCTACGGCGGCGACCCCGACCACATCGACATCGCGGCGGCGAGCATGCCGGACGGCCTGGACGACCAGGGCGGGCCTGGCTCGGACTTCCCTCGCCGGTTCCTCGTCGTCTACGACCGGCTGCCCGGCGGCACCGGCTATCTGCACCGTCTGGCCTCCCCGGACGGCTTCCGCGACGTCCTGCTGATGGCGCGGGACGTCATACAGAACTGCCCGTGCCGGGCGAAGGAGCTGGACGGCTGCCACCAGTGCCTGCTGCGCCGGGTCCCCCCGTCGGACTACGACCGGGTCTCCCGCGTGGAGGTGCTCTCCATGCTGGACGATCTGCTGGGCGCCGACGGCGGGCGCTGGCGCACCGTGCCGGTCGCCACCACCGGTCACATCCCGCTGGAACGGCAGGCGGAGAGCGACCTGGAGGTGATGTACCTCGAGACGCTCCAGAAGTGGGCCGGCCTGCCCGAGTCCCGGGCCACGGCGGACGCGTACACCACCTCGGCGGGCACCCGGGCACTGGAGCTGCGGCTGTCCACGGGGGACGGCGCCACGGTGAGCTGGCGGGTCTCGCAGCAGCGGGTCCTGGACGGCACCCGGCCCGACGTCCTCTTCGAGCGCCTCGACGCTCCCGGGCCCCGGCTCGCCCTGTACCTGGACGGATACGCGTACCACGCGAGCCCCGAGCACAACCGGCTGGCCGACGACGCCGGCAAGCGGACCCGTCTGCGGGCCGACGGGCTGCGGGTGTTCCAGGTGACGTACCCCGACGTCAAGGAGTGGCGCCGCCGGGTGGACGACACCGGTTACGCGGGGGCCGGGCCCGCCGACCCGGTGTGGGTGCCGTACGACCGGACGGCGCAGGACCGCGCCCGGGCGTACTACGCCGCCACCCGCGGCGGGCTGCCCGGCGAGCTGCCGGAGACCGTGTGGGTGAATCCGGCCGAGCTGCTGCTCGCGTACCTCCGGGCTCCCGACGCGCGGGTGTGGCACCACCGGGCGGAGGCAGCCGTGGCCGGTCTGGTGGGGACGCCGGGCGCGCGGGACACGGCGGTCGCGCCCGGTGCCGTGGGCCCCGCCGTGGAGGCGGCACTGCGCGGGGACCCGTCCGGCGGGCCGAAGGGGCCGCTGCGGGTGCTGGCGGTGACGGACGCGTCGGGCTGCCGGCTGGTACTCGCCGCCGATGTCCGTCGCCGGCCGCCCGTCTGGACCGCGCTGACCGTCCTCGACGACCGCGCATCGGCCGTGGCGGACGAGAAGCGCCACCAGCGGCGCTGGCGGGCCTGGCTGTACTGGAGCAATCTGATCCAGTTCCTCGAACACGGCGGAGGCGACGGCGCGCAGCTCACCACCACGCTGCTGGACGGCTTCACGGCGGACGTCCTGACGGTGACCGGAGGGGCCGGATGGCTGTCGTCCACCGGCCTCGCCGCGGCGTCGCGCACCGCCCCGGTGCCCGCGTCGGAGCCCGGCCCGGTGTCCCCCGCGGCCACAGCCCTCCCCGCCGTTCCTGCGGGGGCTTCCGAGGAGGCACCGCGTCCAGGGACTGCCGTACCGGAGCGGGACGGCGCCTGGGACGCGGTGCTCCGGTACCTGGACCCCGACGAGCCGGGGCTCGCCGAGCTGGCCCAGGCGCTCGCCGACGCCGGGGTGCCCGCTCCGGAGGACGGCTTCGAGCTCGACGACCACGGCTGGCTGGCCGAACTGGCCTGGCCGGACGCCCGGATCGGCGTGGTCCTCGCGCCGCACGCCGTGGACGAGGGGCCGGACGAGCCGGATCACGAGGCGCGTGACCGTGACCGCGCCTTCGCCGCCGCCGGGTGGGAGGTCCGCCCCGCGGCCGAGTGGGACGCCGGGGAACTGGCCGCCCGGATCCGGAGTGAAGAGAACAAGAAGGACGAGCGGGAAGAGAACGGGGAGCCGGGACGATGAGCGGGGCGAAAGTGATGCTGCGGCTGCTGGACAAGGCCGACAAGGAGATCCTCCGGCTCCCCCGGACGGTCAAGGGCGCGCTGTTCGACTTCCAGCACAAGTTCAAGGAGAACCCCCGGACTCCGGGCCTGCGGCTGAAGCAGCTCAAGGGCGACAGCAGGCTGTGGTCCGCGCGGGTCAGCGACGAGTACCGGGCGATCCTGCTCCGGCTCTCGGACGACGACTGGCTCATCGTCTCGGTCAAGCACCGCAAGGACGTCTACGACCGTCTGTCGTACGGCATCAACCAGATCACCGGCGGCATCGAGTACGTCGATCTCCAGGTGGTGGAGGACAGCGTGCTGCGGCGCGTTGCGCGGCCCGGGCCGCCGGCCGCGGCGCCGGCCGAGCCGGTCGCCCCCCCCGCCCGCCCATGCCGTCCCCCCGGCACCGCTGTTCGCCGCCTGGTCGGACGAGCAGCTGACGGAACTCGGCGTCGCCGAACCGCTGGTGCCGGTCATCCGCAGCCTCACCACCGAGGAACAGCTCCTCGGGCTGATCGAGTACGCCCCTCAGCTCACCGGCGAGGTGCTGGTCGCGCTCTTCGACGGCAAGTCCTTCGAGACGGTCCGTGACGAGGTCACCGCCCCGCTCACCGCGCCGGAGCCGGTCGACACGGAGGACTTCCAGGCCGCCGCCGAACGGCCCGCCACCCTCGTCACCACCTCCGACGACGCACTGCGCGAGGCTCTGGAGGCCGGGGACTTCGGCCGCTGGAAGGTGTTCCTGCACCCCACCCAGGCGAAGCTGGTCGAGCGCCGTTACTCCGGTCCCGCGCGGGTCGGCGGTGGCCCCGGCACCGGGAAGACCATCGTCGCCCTCCACCGGGTCCGCCACCTGGTGTCACAGCTGCCCCCGGGGCACACCAAACCCGTCCTCCTGACGACCTACAACAAGAATCTCGCCGCCGACCTGCGCTCACGGCTCCTGGAACTGGGCGGTGAGCAGCTCCTGTCCAGGGTCGACGTCAGCCATGTCGACCAGCTCGCCCTGCGTGTCGTACGGGAGGCCGAACCCGGCAACCACAGGCAGACCATCGACGACAGCCGGGCCGTCCGGGAGTGGCGGGAGATGCTGGACGAGCTCGGTGAGAACGGCTGGGACCCGGAGTTCCTCCACGACGAGTGGACCCAGGTCGTCCTCGGCCAGGCCGTCGGCACGCGCACCGACTACTTCCGGGCCCGCAGGGCGGGCCGTGGCAAGAACCTCGGGCGGGCGGAACGCGCCGCCGTCTGGCAGCTCGCCGAGCGCTTCACCCAGCGCCTGGACCGGCTCGGCCGCCAGACCTGGGACCAGGCGGAAGTCACCTGGCCTCCCTGGCCCTGAGCATCTGGCCCTCGGCAGCCGACCTGCTCGCCACCACCGTCGAAGAGGAGCCGCCCACCGGACGCCCCCGAGTCCCGTGAACACCCGGCTTCCGGGCGGTGCTGGGAGAACTCCCGCGCGCCTTCGCCGAGACCCTGCGGTTCACCCCGCCCGTCCACATGATCATGCGGCAGTCCGCGGCGGAGGTGACGCTCAGCGGCGGCACCGTACCGGCGGGCGCCACCGTCACCTGTCTGATAGGCGCGGCCAACCGCGACGGGAGCCGCTACCGCGATCCCGACCGTTTCGACATCTTCCGCGACGACCTCACCACCGCGACCGCCTTCTCCGCCGCCGCCGACCATCTCGCCTTCGCGCTCGGCCGGCACTTCTGCGTCGGCGCGCTGCTGGCCAGGGCGGAGGTGGAGATCGGCGTCGGGCAGCTTCTCGACGCCATGCCCGACGTACGTCTCGCCGACGGGTTCGAACCGGCCGAGCAGGGGGTGTTCACCCGCGGGCCGCAGAGCCTGCCGGTGCGGTTCACCCCCGTGGGCGGCTGACCGGAACAGGGCCTCCATGTCCCGCAGGTCGGCGGCCGCAGGGCCTAGCTGGAGAGTTCCTCCAGTGAGGCCTGCTTGGTCTCGATGCCGAAGACGGTGGTGACGACGAGGCCGATGACCAGTACGGCCGCGAAGAGGGCGAACACGGTGGCGATGCCGTGGTCGACGAGCGTGCCGATGACCGTGGGCGCGAGGACGGCGGCGAACCCGCGCCACGAACTGGCGCTGAGGGTGCCCCAGGAGCGCATACGGGTGGGGTAGATCTCGGCGGTGTAGGCGTACACGAGCGGGTCGACGCTGCTCACGCCGAGGAGCATCAGGCCACCGCCGGCCAGCAGCGCGGGCCAGGTGTGGAGGTTGCCGGTGACCGCCAGTACGACGGCGAGCAGCGCGCCGGCGAGGGAGATCGCGTACCCCGTGAGGAACCAGCGGCGTCGGCCCACGCGGTCGACGGTGGCTCCCACGACGATGATCAGCGCGATGGCCGCGAGGGTGACCGCGCCGCTGAGCAGGGCGGCGGTCGAGGGGGAGACGCCGACCCGCTTGACGTAGAGGCTGGGCATCCAGGCGGTGCCGCCGAGCAGGGTGAAGAAGACGGTGAACCACAGCACCCAGGCCGTGAGCGTCCGCCTGCGGTACCGGGGTGACAGCAGCTCCGCGTGCCGGGTGGACGCCAGGTCGGCGCTCGGTGTGCTGTCAGAAGCGCCGGCCGGGGTGTTGTCCGGGGCGCTGTCCGAGGCGCTGTCCGGGGCTCCCGCGGAGTCGGCGGCGGCTTCCATGGCCGTCACGATCCGCTCCGCCTCGGCGAAGCGTCCCTGCCGGATCAGGACGCGCGGCGACTCCGGCAGCAGGCGCCAGGCGACCAGGGCGATCAGCAGGGGAGCGCCGCCGATGGCGAACAGCAGCCGCCAGGCGTTCTCGGGGCTGGTGGAGGCGAGCAGGGCGGCCGCGGTCAGTGATGTGGCCAGGTTGCCGAGCGGTGAGGCCAGCTTGTAGAGCACGGTGACCCGGCCCCGCTGCCGGGCCGCGACGAACTCGCCGAGCAGGGCCGACGCGACGGGCACCTCGGCGCCCAGGCCGAAGCCCTGGACGAGCCGGAGGGCGCCCAGGCTGGTGCTGTTCCAGGAGGCGGCCGAGATCAGGGCGAAGACCCCCATCACGACCAGGGCGACGATGAACACGCGCCGCCGTCCCAGCCGCTCGCTGACCAGGCCGAATCCGATCGCGCCCAGCGCCTGCCCGAGGAAGCCCGCGCTGACCAGCAGGCCGGCCCGACTGGGGCTGAGCCCGTAGGTGGCGGATATGGCGCTGAGGACGGTGGCGATGGAGACGATGTCGAAGGCGTCGAAGAAGGTTCCCGCCCCGAGCGTGCCGACCACGCGGGCGTGGAACCGGGAGACCGGTACCTGGTCCAGCCGCTTGACCAACTGGTCCGCTTGCGCCGTTTGTCGGGCGTTCTGCGCATCTGTCACAGCCATGGCGGCAGCTCCTCGTCGAGCGTGCAGGGGGTGCGATGTCGATGGAGAGACGGTCACTTTCATCGAGCGAAAGCAGCTTGTTTCATCCGGAAGCAAGGTGGAGGAACCAAAGCATCGCGACCGGAAGGGCGTCAAGAGGCCGGGGAGCACGGACAGGCACGGACAGGCACGGACAGGCACGGGCGGGCACTGACGGGCACGGGCGGGCACGGGCGAGCATGGACATCACCGCGACGTGGGCGTTATGGTCCCGGAGAAGATTGAAAGCTGCTTTTACTCAGTGAAAGTCGAGGGGCGCCATGGGATGGTTGGGACTGGACGGCCGCCGCGCACTGGTCATGGGAGCCGGCGGACTCGGCGCGGCCTGCGCCCGGAGCCTGGCGGAGGCCGGGGCGCGGGTGGCCGTGGTCGACGTGGACGAGGCGAAGCTGAAGGCGCTGCGGGACGAGCCGTCGCTCGCGGACGCCGAGGTGCGGGTGTTCCCGGCCGATGTGACCAGCTCCGAGGCGTGCGAGGAGGTCATCGCCGCGGCGGTCGGCACGCTGGGCGGCCTGGATGTGCTGGTGCACGCGGTGGGCACGAACGACCGCCGCCCGGTGGTGGACACCCCGGACGAGGTCTGGGACCGGATCCTCCTGCTGAACCTGTCCAGCGCGTTCTACGCCGGCCGGGCCGCCGGGCGCCTCATGCGCGAGGAGGGAGGCGGGAGCATGGTGTTCTTCTCGTCCGTCTCCTCACGTCTCGCGCACAGGCACCACGCCCCGTACGCGGCGACCAAGGGCGGCCTCGACCAGCTGGTGAAGGTGATGGCGCGGGAGTGGGCCGCCGACGGCGTGACCGTCAACGCGGTCGCGCCGGGCTATACCGAGACCGAGCTGACCAGGGAGTACCTGGACAAGCCGGGGATGCGTGAGGAGATGGTCGGCCTGGTCCCGGCCGGGCGCCTGGGCACACCGGAGGACGTGGTCGGGGCGGTGCTGTTCCTCGCCTCGCGGCGCGCGTCGTTCGTCACCGGTCAGGTGCTCTACGTCGACGGCGGCCGCACGCTCGTATGAACCGGCGGACCTCAGCTGCCGCCGAGCAGCCGCGTGATCTCCCGGCAGGCGTCCAGCAGCGGCGGGCGCAGCTCGTCGTGCAGGCGGCCGACGGGGAACTCCATCGCGGGGACGGCCACGTTGACGGCGGCCACCACCACGCCGGACGCGTCGCGCACGGGCGCGGCGACGGAACGCAGCCCGTAGGCGAGCTCCTCGTCCTGGATCGCCCAGCCCTGGTCACGGATCTCGGCCAGGGTCTCCGCCAGCCGGGCGGGCACGCGGATGGCGTTGGGGCCTCCGGCACCGGAGAACGAGACGTCACTCAGGCACTGTTCGAGCTCCGCGGCGTCGAGGTCGGCCAGCAGCACCTTGCCGATGGAGGTGCGGACCGCCGGAAGCCGGGAGCCGACCTGGATGTTCGCGGTGACCAGGTCGTTGTTGCGCAGCCGGATCAGGTAGAGCACGCGGTCGTCGGAGAGGGTGCCGAGGTTCACCGTCTGGCCGGTGACGGTGGCGAGCCGGCGCAGCGGCCCGTCGGCGAGCTCCACCAGCGTCATGCCGCGCAGAGCGGAGAAGCCGAGTGTGAGCACCTTGGGGGCCGGACGGTAGGCGCCGTCGGGCAGTTGCTCGAGGAAGCCCTCGGTGACCAGGGTCGCGGCCATCCGGAACGCGGTCGGCAGCGGTACGCCGGTCTCGGCGGCCATGTCGGTCAGTTTCATCGCCGGACGCTGCTCGGTGAACAGCGCGAGTATCCGCAGGCCCTTGGCCAGGGCCTCGACGTGATAGCTGCGCTTGGACGCGGAGCCCTCGGCGGGAGAGGGGGTCGGTTCGTCACGCGGCGGCACTCGGGGCTCGCTTTCTGCACGGGCGTACGGGGCATACGGAACGCACGGGACGTAAGGGGCGTACGGGGCCCGGGCGGCCCGCTGGACCCGCTGGACCCGCGGGACCCGCGGAGGCGGGGGTCCGCAGAGCGTACGAGGTGTGCGTCGTGAGGTACGCCGACCGGGGGACTTTCATTCTACGGAAGTCGATATCACAGATGTGCCCCTTTGTGCGACAAGGAGGGCCGAGGAGGAGGACGCATGGGAGCGCGAGCCCGACTGGCGGGGCTGCCGCCCGGGGAGCTGGACGACGAGCAGACGAAGGTCTACCGGGCCATCACCGGCGGTCCCCGCGCGGCCGGTCCGCAGGCGTTCGCGCTGACGGACGGGGAGGGGCGGCTGCGGGGCCCGTTCAACGCCATGCTGCTCAGCCCGCCGGTGGGTCTCGCCGTCCAGGCGCTCGGCTCGGCCGTGCGCTACGGCTCCGTCCTGGGCGGCCGGGCGCGTGAGCTGGCGATCCTCGCCGTGGCCGCCCACTGGAACAGCGCCTTCGAGCGCGAGGCCCACGAGGCCGTGGGCCGCCTCGCCGGCCTGACCGGGCCGGAGATGGCCGCGCTGCGCACCGGCGCGGCGCCCGGCCTCGCCGATCCCGGCGAGCGGGCCGTACTGGAGACGACCGGCCGGCTGCTGCGGCACGGCGCGCTGAGCGACGAGGAGTACGCCGAAGCCGTGTCCGCGGTGGGCGAGCGCGGCCTGTTCGAACTGACGACCCTGGTCGGCTACTACTCCGCCCTCGCCCTCCAGTTGCGCGTTTTCGCAGGTGAGGGGCCTTGACAGGGCATAGCGGCCCATCAATACTCGAATCACGTTCACACAGCGAATCTAACTTTCACCTGACGAAAGAGGTAGGGATCCGTGAAGCTGATCACCTTCGACGACGGACGGGTCGGCAGGCTGGAGCTGGAGGAACGGCTGGTCCTCCCGCTCGAAGTGCCCAGCACCCGGGAGTACTTCGCGCGTGACGGCCAGGTCCGGGAGACCGGCGAGCGCCTCCGGCTCGACGACGTGAAGCTCCGTGCGCCGATCGTGCCGAAGAAGTTCTTCCACACCTCCGGCAACTTCCGCGAGCACGAGGACGAGTCGAAGAACGTCGACTGGTCCCACCCCATGCACAAGGGCATCGTCTTCTTCCAGAACGTCGACGCGATCGTCGGCCCGGACGAGCCCGTGATCTACCCGGAGCACCTGACCAGCGAGCTGGACTACGAGCTGGAGATCGCCGTCGTCATCGGCAAGCCGGGCAAGTTCTTCGGCGTGGACGACGCTCCCGACCACATCGCCGGATACGTCGTCTTCAACGACATCACCGCCCGCGACATCCAGCGCCGCGAGATGGAGTCGGGGGTCTTCTCCTTCTGCAAGGCCATCGACACCTTCTGCCCGGTCGGCCCGTACATCGTGACGGCCGACGAGATCCCCGACGCGCAGAACCTCGACATGGAGCTGCGGGTCAACGGCGTGGTCCGGCAGAAGTCCAACACCAACCGCATGTCGGTCTCCATCCCGCACATCGTCGCCTACCACTCCCCGCAGGGCTACAGCGCGGGCGACCTGATCACCACCGGCACCGTCCAGGGCGTGGCCGGCTTCAGCGGCGACCCGGAGATGTACCTCAAGCCGGGCGACGTCGTGGAGGCCGAGGTCGAGCGCCTCGGTGTCCTGCGCTCCCCGATCGTCAGCTGGCAGGAAGGGCACGGCACCCCCGTACCGGCGAAGGTGGACTGGTGAGGTTCGGCGTACTGGACGGCCGGGCCGTCGTCATCAAGGGCGACCGGGCCGCCGCCGTCAGCGGTGACCGGACCGCAGGCATCGGCGGTGACCGGGCCGCGGGCAGCGCCCGCCCGTCGCAGGGGCCGCTGTCCGGCGACCCGGCGGTCCTGCTCGCGGACTGGCCCCGGCTGCGCGACTGGGCGGCCGGGCTGCCCGACGAGGCGTACGACATCCCGGTGGACCCCGCCGCCCTCGGCGCCCCCGTGCCGCACCCCCGCCAGGTCTTCGCCGTCGCCCTCAACTACCCGCCGCACGCGGCGGAAGCCGGCTACACCCCGCCGGAGGAACCGCTGGTCTTCACCAAGTTCCCCACCTGTATCACCGGCCCCGAGACCACCGTCGCGCTCCCGCCGGGCAAGGTCGACTGGGAGGTCGAACTCGTCGCCGTGATCGGCCGCGAGACGTACCGGGTGAGCGAGGACCGCGCCTGGCAGTCGGTGGCCGGACTGACGGTGGGCCAGGACCTGTCCGAACGCGTCTCCCAACTACGCGGGAAACCGGCCCAGTTCAGCCTCGGGAAGTCCTTCCCCGGCTTCGGCCCCATCGGTCCCGTCCTGGTCACTCCCGACGAGTTCGACGACCCTGACGACCTGGAGATCACCGGGCTGCTGAACGGCGAGGTGGTCCAGCACGACCGCACCGGATCGATGATCTTCCCGGTACCGGAGCTCATCGCCCGCCTGTCCGCCGTGCTCCCCCTCCTCCCCGGCGACCTGGTCTTCACCGGCACCCCGGCCGGCGTCGGCAACCGCATGAACCCGCCGCGCTACCTCACCGCCGCCGACGAACTCGTCAGCCGTGTCGAGGGCATCGGCGAGATCCGCCAGCGCTTCACCGCCCCCGACGACGACCGCTGACCCCCTCCGGCGGCCACCACTGACGTCCCCGGGCGGCCACCACCGCCCCCTCGGGCGGCCCCTGCGAAGCCCGCCCGGCACCCCTCCGAAGACCTGCTCAGACAAGGACCCGCATGTCCCAGCACACAGCTCCCCTCCCCCGCCGTTTCGAGGGCCGCACCGTCCTGGTCACCGGTGCCGGCACCGGTTACGGCGCCGAGATCGCCGTCCGCGCCGCCCAGGAGGGCGCCAGGGTCGCCGTCCACTACCGCAGCTCCGCCGCCGGCGCCGACAGGACCGTCGCCCGCATCAAGGACGTGGGCGGCGAGGCGTTCACCGTGCAGGCCGACATCTCCGTCCACGCGGACGTCATCCGGATGGCCGAGGAGGTCTTCGAGCGCTTCGGTGGCCTCGACGTGCTGGTCAACAACGTCGGTGACGTCGCCGGCGACCAGATGTCCTGGCGCGACCTCACCGAGGAGTCCCTCGACCACGTCCTCGCCGTGGACATCAAGGGCACCATGCTGTGCGTGCACGAGTTCGGCTCCCGGATGCTGGAGCAGGGCCACGGCGCGATCGTCAACATCGGCTCCACGGTGATCGTGCGCGGCAGCGCGCGGGCCCCGCAGTACGCCGCCGCGAAGTACGGCATCCTCGGCATCACCAAGTCCTACGCCCAGGCGTTCGCGCCGTATGTGCGGGTCAACACCTTCGCACCGGGCTTCATCGAGACCGACACCCTCCTGAACCGCGCGGACTGGAAGTCCGGCCGCCGTGAGGACATGGTCGCCAAGACGCCGATGGGCCGCATCCCCGGCCCGGCCGAACTCGCGGGCACCGCCCTCTTCCTCGCCACCGACGACGCCGCCCACATGACCGGCGTCTACCTCAACGCCGACGGCGGCTTCAACATGATCGGCGCCTGAGAAGGTCCTCCGGCGGACCGGCCGGGGTGCCCCGCGGAGCCGTTCCGCTTCCGGAACGGCTCCGGGACGGCTCCGGGACGGCTCCGGAACGGCTCCGGAACGGTTCACACGGAGTCGGCCGGGGCGCCGTCGTGCAGGAGTGCCCCGCGTACTTCCCTGGTGAGGTCCGCCATGGCGTCCCGGCCGCTCCGGCCCGTGTCGACCGTCAGAACGGTGCCCATGCTGCCCTTGTCGCCCCAGAAACAGGCGTCGAGCCGCTGGGTGCCCGTCGTCAGGAACGAGGCGCAGCGGATGCCGCCGCCGGGGCGGTCGAGTGCGGCGGACCACGTCATGTCCGCGCTCAGTCCCGCACGGCCCAGGCCCGACTCGAGGCCGTCCTGGAAGGATCCGAGCACGTCCGGGGTCATGTCGTGGAAGTCGCCGACCGCGCCGAACACCATGATCACGGGCAGCTGCTTCGCCTTGTTCCCGTACACGTAGCTGAAGGACTCGGCATCGTCGTCCACCACGGAATTGTCCACGTTGGCTTTCAGGACCTGCTGGATCGGCGTGTCCTCCAGCCGCTCGTAACCCCGGAGGCGGTCCGGTGCCGCGACGGTGTAGCGCGGATAGGCGGTGTACCGCTGGTAGCTCCAGGTGCCCGAGGCCACCACGGCCGCCAGGACCACGGCGAGCACGAGGAACGACATCGTTGTCTCACGACGGGTGGGCGCCGGAACCGGCGGCAGTACGGGAAGGGCCGGGGCGGCGTCTGCGGCGGTGTCCGCATCCCCCTCGGCGTCAGCGGTGTCAGCGGCGACGGCGACGGGTTCGGCCTGTGCCGTGTACGGCAGGGAGGCGGCCCGGTCACGTGCCCGGCGCAGTACGGTCCGGAGCGGAGCGGAAGGGACGAGGAAGGCCAGGACCACCAGGCTCGACCAGCCGTCCCACCGGAACGCGGGGACGGCGAGGAGCACCGCGACGCACAGGGCCGCACGGATCAGAAGCGTCCGCTCAGGGAAGCGCACCATCCAGCGCAGTGGTGCGCGGCCGGGGCCGGCGAGCGCGGTGAGGGTTTCGGCGAGGGTGGCCAGGCGTTGGTCGTCGGGCCGTTCCTGAGCGTGGGCGCGGGCCTGCGCGGCGGCCGAGGCGGGATCCCCCACGGCCACGAGCACCAGGCGCGCGTCGTACATCTGGGTCCGCACGGGTGAGGGCGGCCGAGGACCTCTCTCCACCTTGCCCGCCGTCAACTGCTCGGCTCGCAGAGCGTGTTCGGAATCGGGTGCCAGTTCCCGCAGCCGTGCGGCGAGTTCGGGGCCCCGCCGGTACCTGGCCGGGTGGTCCAGGTAGTCGCTGCGCAGACACAGTTCGGCGTACGCGGCGAGCAGTTCGAGGTCGTCGGGGAACGCCTCCAGCCCGTCCTGGTAGGTCCGTTCGGCCAGGTCGTCGTGATCGTCGTCGTCCTCGGCCGCGTGCGCCCGCCCCAGCACCAGGAAGAGCCGCGCATCGGGGCCGTTCGTCTTCAGCGCCTCCGTGGCGATGCGCCGCGCCTGCGACAACTGGCCCGCCAGCAGATAGGCGTGCGCCGCGTCGTGAGCGGATCGGTCTTCCCGGCCTTCGGCCTGCATGGTTCTGCCCCCTGCTCCGCATGCCGGTCACCGGATCCGGCGCGGCACGCAATGATCACTCCCGCCCGTGATCCAGTCAACCGGAATTGACTCGCACCGGCAGAGCGCGCGGCGGCCCACACGCTCTGCCGGCCACACACCGGCCACGCACCGGGCGACGCGGCGGCACCCGGTGCGGCGGGTCTACTTCATCGGCTCCGGCCCGAACCCGCCGAGCAGGAAGTCCGCGGTCCGGTCGACGAGGGGGGTGAGGGCGTTCTCGTCCAGTTCGCGGAACATGTGCCCGGCGCCCGGGACGGGCTCGACGGCGGCCGGTGTCCCGGCCGCGGTGAGCGCGTCGGCGAGCCGTGTGCTCTGGCGGAGCGGCACGTCGACGTCCGCGGTGCCGTGCAGGAACAGGAACGGGGGTGCGCCGGGACGGACCCGCGCGACCGGGCTGGCGGCGCGCGCCAGCTCCGGGACGGTGCTCACCGGGGCGCCGAGCAGGCGGCTCTCCCGGGATCCGGGACCCTCGTCCGGTGTCCCGCCGGCCTCGGCCAGGTCGGCGGCCAGCGCGGTGAGGTCGGTGGGTGGGTACCAGCAGACCACGGAGTCCGGCCGGGGCACGCCGGACGCCGAGCCGCCGGGGTCGTCCCCGTCGGCGGTGAGGCCGGTGAGGCCGGTGAGGGCGGCGAGAGCGGCCAGGTGGCCTCCGGCCGAGCAGCCCCAGAGCGAGGTGCGCCCGGTGCGGACCCCGTACGCCGCCCGGTGCTCCGCGAGCCAGCGCAGCGCGGCGCGTACGTCGTCGAGCTGCGCGGGGAACACGGCTTCGCCGCTGAGCCGGTAGTCGCAGCAGGCCACGGCGATGCCGTGCGCCGCGAGCCGTTCGAACGGCTCGCCCCGGCGCCAGACATGAGGGGCCGGGGTGATCCGGCGGCTGCCTCTCAGCCAGCCCCCGCCGTGCAGGTAGACGACCAGGGCGCGGGGGTCGCGCGGGACGTAGAGGTCCAGGGCGAGAGGGCGGTGTCCCTCGTACACCGCGAACTCCACGTCCCGGTGCACGGTGACGGCTCCGGCGTGTACGGGCTCGGCGGGGGTGGCGACGTGCACGGCGGCGGCATCGGTGGTGCTCATCGCAGCGGATCCGTGGAGGCACCGGTCGCGGGCGCGCCCGCGGGCTGCTTGTGGAACCGTCCGTCCTGGACGATGCAGCGCAGGTTGTCCCGGTCCTGCAGGACGCGTACGTCCTCGGCGGGGTTGCCGGCGACCACGAGCAGGTCGGCCAGGTGGCCGGGCGCGAGCAGGCCGAGCCGGTCGCCCATGCCCATCACCTCGCCGCCCGTCCTGGTCGCGGCCGAGAGGGTTTCCAGCGGCGTGTACCCGAGCAGGTCGACGAACAGTTCCAGGTCGCGGGCGTTGCGGCCGATCGGGTTGTTGGGGAACCCGTAGTCCCCGCCGGGCAGCGCCTTGATGCCGCGCCTGCGGATCTCGGGGTAGACCTCCGCCATCGCCTCCAGCGCCGCCACCGAGCCCATCTTCTCGCTCATGGCCCGGTCGATGCCGAACTCGGCCCCTTCGTGGACGTTGGCGTAGAGGATGCCGGGTGCCGGGGAGACGAACACCTCGTCCTTCACCGACTCCAGGAGGTCGAGCGCCTCCTCGTCGGCGTAGGTGCAGTGGTAGACGGAGCGGAAACCGGCGCGGACCGCGATCTTGACGGACTCCGCGGACTGGGCGTGGCAGTTCAGCCACACGCCCGTCTCGCGGGCGGCCCGTCCCGCCGCGTCGGCCTCCTCCTGGGTGTACTGGGTGAGCTGGGAGCCGCCCTCGGTGAACACGTCGTCGTTGGACAGCAGGAACTTCACCGAGTCGAACCCGAGAGCGGCCTGCTCGCGCACGAACGCGTCGCACGCCTCGGGGCCCATCCAGTCGGGTTCGGTGTGTCCGTCGGGCCGCACCGGGTGGTTGTCCCGCTCCATCGACGCGGCGAGCATGCGGGGCCCCGGTACGGCTCCCGCGCGGATCCGGTCGCGCAGGGCGACCTCGGTGGGCAGGGGCAGCAGCGATCCGGCCGAGTAGGCGGAGGTGAACCCGGCGTCGAGCAGGATGCGCGCGTTGCGCTCGGCCCTGGCGAGTTCGGCCTCGAAGCCTTCGATGTGGCGGAAGAAGCTGACGTCGACCGGCGGGTTGAACCGCGGGTCGATGTGGCCCACGGCCGACGGGAAGGTGAGGTGCGCGTGCGACTCCACGAGGCCGGGCATGACCGTGCAGCCGGTCGCGTCCACGATCCGGTCGGCGTCGGTGGAACCGGTGACCCGCGGCCGTACCTCCACGATCCGGTCGCCCTCGATGACGACCTCGCCGGGCTCGGGCGCGGTGGGGGTGCCGTCGAAGACGAGTCCGCCGGTGAACAGGGTGCGCGTCACGATGTTCCTTCCTTGTCTGCCGGGATGCCCGGGGGGAGGGTCGGGGGGATGCCCGGGGGGATGCTCAGGGGGAGGGAGGCGGGGCGCGCGGCCGTACGGCGGAATCCGGCGGCCGAACCGGCCGCGAGCAGCAGCGCGACGGCGCCGACCAGGCCGACGGAGGTGGGCAGGCCGCCGGCGACGCCCTTGACCGCCAGTACGAGCAGCGGGCAGAGGAACTCGCCGAGGAACAGGCTCGCCGTCCACAGTCCCGTGCCGCGGCCGCGCTGTGCGAAGTCCAGCGGTGCCACCGCCCAGGTCAGCAGGGTGGGCAGCAGCAGACCGGTCCCGGCGCACGCGATGACGGCGCCCGCGGTGACGGTCGCCGGGCCGCCGCCGGTGCCGATGACCACGAGCCCGGCACCCGCGAGGCCGAACGCGACGGGCAGCAGCGTTCCGGTGCCCCGGCCCGCCACCCGGCCGAAGACGAACGCTCCGGTCGCCGTGGCCGCCGAGGCCAGGGTCGTCACGGCGCCGATGACGCCGACCGAGGTGACGCCGATGCCGTCGAGGACGTAGGCGAGTTCGACGATCGGGGTGTAGAAGACGACGCCGCCGACCAGGGTGACCAGCACCGGGGTGGCGAGGGTGCGCCACGGGACCGGCGGCACGGCGGCCGGCGTGCCGCCCACCGGCACGCCACCCGCAGGCGTGTCGCCCGACGGCGTGTCACCCACCGGCCGCGGCTGCCACAGCAGCTTCGCGGCGAGTACGGCGAAGACGAGCCCGGACGCGTACAGCACGGTGGGGACCCGCCAGCTCACCGAGCCGAGCGCGCCGCCCAGGGCGAAGAACAGCGTGGCGGCGACCGCTGCGGACAGGGTCTGCAACCCGAGCCAGCGGTCACGGGCGGGCCCGGTGAAGTAGTCGGCGATCAGAGTCGTGCAGCACGTCATGATGGCCGCCTCGGTGATCCCGACACCGGCGCGGCTGATCACGATCGGCACGAGGCCGGTCAGCCAGAGCGGCGCGGTGCCGAACACGGCGTACACGACGAGCGCGCCGACCAGCAGCCGCTTGCGTCCGAAGCGGTCGACGAGGGAGCCCGCGAACGGCGCGAGCACTCCGACCACGAGCGCCGGCACGGTCAGGGCGACGGGCACCAGCACCTCGGCGCCCGGGGTGCCGGCGAAATGGTCCTGCATCCGGGGCAGGACCGGTGCGAGCAGCACCGCGCCCAGCACGGGCAGACAGCTGATCAGTGCCAGCAGGACGCCCTGGGGCCGGCCGGCCGTCCGGGACGACGCCGCGTCGGGTGCACCGCGCGCCGCGCCGGATGCGCCGGAGACTCGCACATCGAAATCGGCCATGTGATCCGCCGGTCCTTCCCCGTGCCACCACGGTGTGGCACGTCACCGGAACGATGGCAGACCGCGGACATCAGCGGAAATAGATGCTTTTTGCCCTCCGCTATTCGCGAGATGTATGACCGGCCCCGCCCGCGCCGGCCGGGGACGGCAGGGCCGCGGCGACGTCGGTCATCGTCCGGCGCAGCCAGCAGTGGGCCGGATCGGCGCGGTTCACCGGATGCCACCAGAGCGCTTCCACGAGCGGCACCGTGTCCCACGGGCACGGGAACACGCGGAGCCCGGCGGTACCGGCCGTCATGAGCGCCGCCCTCTTCTGCAGGAGGGCCACCCTGTTGGTGCCCGCGACCATGAACGGCACGGTCAGGAAGCTCTCCACGACGAGCTGGACGCGGGGTTCGACGCCGATGAGGCGGAGCTGGCGGGCCGCCGGTGTGAAGGCGGCGGCCCGGTCCGTGGTCACCACCCAGGGCAGCCGTCTGAGGTCGTCCACCGTGGCCCGGTCACCGATCTCGGTGTTGCCGCGCCACACGACGCACACCCAGGTGTCCTCGAACAGCGTCGCCGAGGGCAGGTCGGACAGGAAGCCGTAGGGCAGGACCATGCAGTCGATGCCCCGCAGCGTCCGTGTCGCGTTGTCGATCGCCTGCGTGTTGCTGTTCTGGAACCGCAGCCGGGCGCCGGGCGCCTGCTCGGCGACGGCCTCCGCCAGCGGGGCGCCGAAGGCGGCGGTGACGTAGTCGGACATCATCACGGTGAAGGCACGCGTGGTCGCGGCCGGGTCGAAGCGCGCCACGGTGTCGAACACCCGTTGCACTCCGTCGAGTGCGCCGTCGGTGCGTTCCAGCAGCTGTTCGCCGAGCGGGGTGAGCTCGAAGTGGTTGCCCACGCGGTGCAGCAGTTCGTCACCGAAGTGTCTGCGCAGCTTGCCGAGCGCCGCGGACACGGCGGGCTGGCTGAGACTGAGGACCTGTGCCGCCCGGGTGACGTTGCGTTCCTTCAGCAGGGTGTCGAGCGACAGCAGCAGGTTGAGGTCGAGTTTGCGCGGATCCGGGCCTGCCATGCGCACACCCCTGACGCGTCTGCCGTGCGGCCCCACCCCGCCGCACGGCACAGACCGGGGACGCACAGGCCCGCAGGGACTTTCATTCGGTGAAAGTGAAGTTCACTGCGTGGATTCCTCTTGAGTATTGGCGGGACGGCATGCCATGTCAATGCCCCTCACCTGCGACAACACACAGGTGAGGGGCGAGATTGAGGGCGCGGGGCCGGTACGGCGTCAGCCGCCCTCGGCGAAGCGGGCGGCCCATCTCTGCTCCACCCTGGCCAGCCGCCAGTACGTCAGCGCCGCCGCCCACACGACCACGAACAGGCCGACGATGAGGTAACCGACGTTGCCCAGGTCCAGGCCGGCGATCCAGCCGGTCACCGCGTCGTCCAGGTCGAGCTTCTCGTGCAGCACCCCGACCAGTTCGATCGTGCCGATCAGGAAGGCGACGGCGATGGACAGTCCGGTGATGGTGAGGTTGTAGAAGACCTTGCGCACCGGGTGGGAGAACGCCCACTGGTAGGCGAAGTTCATGAAGGTGCCGTCGAGCGTGTCGAAGAGGCTCATCCCGGCCGCGAACAGCAGCGGCAGGCACAGGATCGCGTACCACGGCAGCCCGGCGGCGGCACCGTTGCCGGCCATGACCATCAGGGTGACCTCGCTGGCGGTGTCGAAGCCGAGCCCGAAGAGGAAGCCCAGCGGGAACATCTGCCCCGGCCGCGTGATCGACCTGGTGAAGCGGCCCAGGACACGGTTCATGAATCCCCGTGAGTCCAGGTGCTGTTCGAGCACGGCCTCGTCGTACGTGCCGGAGCGCATCGCCCGGAAGACCCGCAGGATGCCGGCGAGCGCCGCGAGGTTGAGCGCCGCGATGAGGTAGAGGAAGGTCCCGGAGAGGGTCGTGCCGACGACACCGAGGGTCCGGTGGGTGCGGGAGCCGTCGTTGAGCAGCGCACCGGCGAGCCGGGTGCCTCCCGCGACCAGGGCGGCCAGGACGACCACCACGCCGGAATGGCCGAGCGCGAACCAGAACCCGACCGACACGGGCCGCTTGCCGTCGGCCATCAGCTTGCGGGTGGTGTTGTCGATGGCCGCGATGTGATCGGCGTCGAACGCGTGCCGCATGCCCAGGGTGTACGCGGTCACCCCGAGGCCGATGCCGAACGCCTTGGAACCGGCCTCGTAGTGCCCCGGTACGACGAGCAGGAACAGGATGCCGAACGCCACGACGTGCAGTGCGGCGATCACCCCCAGAAGGCCGGCGGTACGGACGGTGTCCTCGCGCCGCCAGCGGACATGGGTGGGCCCGGTGGGCAGGGTCATACGGTCACGCTCCAGCACCTCGTGGATCAGTTCGTGAAGTGCCGTGGCCGGTCTCCTGGCTTACGGGTGCGTACGTGTCCGTCCCGGTCTTCCCGCCCGCCTCTAGTGCCGCAGCAGGCAATGTTCGCCCCGTCGCGACGCCCGGCACTCCCCCAAGCTCTTCGAGCAGGGGGGACCCCCACTCGCCGCACCGGCCGAAAGCCCGAGTACATCCAGTACGAGGACTTCCGGCCGGCACACCGAGAGCACGCACCGGACGCCGCTCCTTCACGGGCAAACATTGCCTGCCACGGCACTAGGCGGACAGTGACCATGCACAACTGGGACGGAAACTCCCCGATCACAGTGGCGAGGGCCGCTCCGGCCTGAACTCCCCCGACATGAAGGAGTTTTCACCGGTCTTCCCGAACACCACGGCCCGCCCACCGTACGGGCGGCCACCGGTGCCTGCATAGCTGCGCAGCCGCGCAGGTATCCAAGATCACACCCGCACCTGCGAGGATGCCCCCATGCATCTCGTCCCCGCCGAGCGCGCCGACCGCCGCGCCATCGACGGCCACCGGGTCTGCGACGCCATCGCCGCGATCGGCGACCCCGGCCATGTCCGCGCCTGGGCCGAGCGGTTCTCCCTGCTCGCCGACCCGGGGCGCCTCGCCCTCCTGATCGCCCTGCGCCAGACGGGCCCCCTCGCCGTCTCGGACCTCGCGATCGCGACCGGTATGAACGACCCGGCCGTCTCCCAGGCCCTGCGGCTGCTGCGCGCCGCCGGCATCGTGGCGGGCGAGAAGGAGGGCCGGGTGGTGCGCTACCGGATCGTCGACCCGGTCGCCGCCGACCTGCTCGCCCACTGCATCGCCGAGACCGGCTGACCGACGACGGCCTCCTCTCGCCCCGGTCGCCTCGATCGCCCCGATCACCCTGAGCACCTCGACCGCGATGCCCCGGCCTCCCGCACCGGCCGGGAATGTCTGTTCGTTCTGACGTCCCGGGACCGGTGGCGCTACTGTCCCGCGCGTGGACGCACCCGGAAAGGAACCGCTCCGGTTCTCCGTGCTGGGGCCGCTGCGCGCCTGGCGGCAGAACACGGAGCTGGCGCTCGGACCGCCCCAGCAGCGGGCTGTCCTCGCCCTGTTGCTGCTGCGCCCCGGCCGGACGGCCTCCGCCGGGGAACTCGTGCGCGGCATCTGGGGCACCGACCCGCCGGCCAGCGCGGTCTCCGTGCTGCGGACCTACGTCTCCCGGCTGCGCGCACTCCTCGAACCCGACCGCGGCGCCGGCGGGCCGCCGCGGATCGTGATGTCCGCGGGTGACGGGTACGCGCTGTGCCCCGAGGCCGTTGTCAGCGACCTCGACCGCTTCGAGGACCTCGTCACCCGTGCCGGGGCCCTGCGGGCCGGGGGCGACGACCGGACCGCCCTGCGTCTGCTGTACGACGCACTCGCGTCATGGGAGGACGTCCCGCTCGCCGGGCTGCCCGGCCCGCGGGTCCGGGCCGAGCGGAAGCGGCTGGAGGAACGGCGGCTGACCGCCCTGGAGACACGGCTGCACATCGAACTCGGTCTCGGACAGCACATCCGGGTACTGCCCGAACTGACCGCCCTGCACCAGGCGCACCCCCTGCGCGAGCCGTTGTGCGAACTCCTCCTCGTCGCCCTGCGCCGCAGCGGAAGACGGGCCGAGGCACTCGGGGTGTACGCCCGCACGCGGCGCGCCCTGCTCGACGAACTCGGCATCGAACCCGACCGGTCCCTGCGCGCCCTGCACGCCGGCCTCCTCGCGGACGGTCCCGCGCCACCGCCCGGACGGGAGGCGACCGGCACCGGAGGTCCCCCGGGAGCGCCGGCCGCAGTCGGCACACCGGACGACGCGGCCCCCGGCGCCGACGCCGACACCGGCTCCCCCGGCGGCCACACCGGTCCCGTCCCCGCCGAAGGCGCCGTCGGCGCCGTACGGCCGGCCCAACTGCTCACCGACCTGGCCACGTTCACCGGCCGCCGGACCGAACTGGCCGACGCCGCGGCACTGCTGCCCGACACCGTGCCCGAACTGCCTCCCGCGACCACCGTCATCGGCCTGATCAGCGGGATGGCCGGGGTGGGCAAGACGACCCTCGCCCTGCACTGGGCGCACCGGATCGCCCACCGTTTCCCCGACGGCAGTCTCTACGTCAACCTCCGCGGCCACGATCCGTCCGGCGCCCGGACGCGGCCCGCCGAAGTGATCGAGACGTTCCTGGCGGCGCTCGGCGTCGCCCCGCAGGCGGTCCCCGAGGGGCTCGACGCGCGGACCGCCCTCTACCGCGGCGTCCTCGCCGACCGGCGCGTGCTGATCGTGCTGGACAACGCGGGCGACACCGACCAGGTGGTCCCGCTGCTGCCCGCGACCCCCGGCTGTCTCGTCATCGTCACCAGCCGCAGCCGGCTCAGTGGTCTGGTCGCCCGGCACGGCGCGCGGCCGCTCACGCTGGGCCCGCTGACCGCGGAGGAATCCCTCGAACTGCTCGCCCTGCGGCTGGGCGGCGCCCGCGTCGACGCCGAACCGGAAGCGGCCCGGACCATCGTCGGCCTGTGCGCCCGGCTGCCGCTGGCCCTGTCGGTCGTGGCGGCGCGGGCCGCCCTGCACGACGGCTTCCGGCTCGCCGACATCGCCGCGGAGCTCCGGGCGGACCACGGCAGTCTGGACGCGTTCACCGGCGGCGACCCCGGCACCGACATCCGTGCCGTCTTCTCCTGGTCGTACCAGGCCCTGTCCCCGCAGGCGGCCGTTCTCTTCCGCAGGCTCGCCCTGCACCCCGGCCCCGACGTCACCGCCGCCGCGGCGGCCGCACTGGCCGACGTGCCGCCACGCCGGGTACGCAGCCTGCTCACCGAGCTGACCGGCGCGAGTCTCCTGATCGAGCGGCTCCCGGGCCGGTTCGTCTTCCACGACCTGCTGCACGCCTACGCGACGGAGCTGACGCAGGCCGAGGACAGCGCGTCGGTGCGCAGGCAGGCACTGCTGCGGCTGCACGATCACTTCCTGCTCGGCGCGCACCACGCCGCCCTGGTCCTCGACCCGTTCCGCGAGACCATCCCCCTGCCGCCGGACACGGCCGACGCCACGCCGCCGCGCTTCGAGGACCGCGCGCAGGCGACCGCCTGGCTGCGCACGGAGCGCTACGTCCTGCGCGCGGCCGTCGGGCACGCCGCCGCGAACGGCTTCGACACCCACGCCTGGCGGACGGCCGCCGCCCTGGACGTCTACTTCAACCGGCTCGGCTACTGGCACGACCTCCTCGAGATCAACAGCGCGGCGCTGGCCTCGGCCCGAACGCTCGGCTCCGTGACCGGTCAGGCCTACGCCCTGTGCGGGCTGGGCGTCGCGCACTCCCAGTTCGACCACGCGGCGCAGGCACGGCAGTACCTGGAGGACGCGCTGGAGCTGTTCCGGTCCGCGGGCCACGAAAGCGGCCGGGCCCGGGTCCACCGCGCTCTCGCCTACCTGTGCAACCGGACGGACCGCCACCCCGCCGCGCTCGACCACTACGCGGAGGCCGTCGGGCTCTACCGGTCCGAGGGCCACCTCGGCGGCGAGGCCGGTGTCCTCAACGAGGTCGCCTGGACGTACATCCTGATCGGCGAGCACGAGAAGGCCCTGGAGCACTGCGAGGAGGCCGTCCTGCTCCACCGGGACCTGGGCGACCCCTACGGCGAGGCGTCGACGCAGGACACCATCGGCTACGCCCTGCACCATCTGGCCCGCTACCCGGAGGCCGTCGAGCGCTTCGAGCGGGCGGCGCGGCTGTTCCACGGGACCGGCGACCGCTACCTCGAGTCCGAGGTGCTGCGCCACCTCGGCGACACCCGTCTCGCCGCCGGCGACCGCGCCGCCGCACGCGCGGCGCTGCGGACGGCGCACGCCCTGCTCGCGGAGCTCTGCCACCCGGAGGCGGACGAGGTACGGCTCGCGCTGCGCGGGCTGGAGCCGGGCGAACCGTGACCCGCCCGCCCGGCGCCGGGCTCCGCTCACCTCGGTCCGCTCTCCGCCAGCGTCGACTTCAGGCTGCGCAGGGCGTAGTACACCCGGGACTTCACGGTGCCCTGCGGGACGCCCAGGACGTCGGCCGCCTGCTGAGTGGTGCGGTCCGCGAAGATCGTCGCCCGCAGCGCCTCGCGGTGCGCGGGGGTCAGCGACCGCAGGGCCTCCTGGACGACGATCGACGACAGCATCCGTTCCATGTCGTCGGCCTCGGCGCACATGTCGGCCAGCCAGGAGTTGCCGCTGATCTCCGACGGGCGTGCCTTCCGCGTCCGGTGCGCGTCGATGACGAGGTTGCGGGCGACCCGGAACATCCAGGGGCGTACGGCCATGCCCTCGCGGTCGGCCACGTTCCGCTTGGTCCAGCAGCGCAGCAGCGTCTCCTGGAGGACGTCCTCCGCGCGGTGCGTGTCCCCGCCCAGCATGCGCAGCACGTACGAGTAGAGCGCCGGACCGTGTTCCACGTACAGGTCCCGCAGCGCCCGCTCCTCGGGGGAGACCGCGCCCGCCGACCCGATGACCGTCACGTTCATGGTGTGCTCCTGCTCCTCGGGGCGCCCTGCCCGTGGGCCGTGAACCGTGGACCGGGGGCCGGGGGCGCTTGGAGACCGGAGTGTCACGAGGCGTGATGCATGTTCGTTTGACGGCCGGTCCACGCGGCGATTGACGACCGGTCCACGCGGCGATATACGCGCAGGCCGCACGGCCCGCGGGCGGGCTCTCAGACCGGGGTCCGGAGCGCGTCCACCCGTCTGCGGACCTGTCCGGCGAACTGCGCGTGGGCCGGCGGCAGCAGGCCGCGGTGGTCCAACCGCTCCCACATGTGCAGCAGTTCGAGACCGTGCACCACGGCCGCACGGTCGTCGTCGAGCCACTGCCAGGCGGCTGCCGCCCGCGTCACGTCGTCGGACGCACGGTGGTCCCCGGCGCGGCACCGGATCCGGGCCACGGCCAGGGCCAGCATGACCGCCTGACGGTGGTCGCCGCGCAGGTGGGCGAGGTACGCCTCCACGGCCCGCGCCTCCACCGCCCGCGGGTCCTCGGCGCCCGCCTCACCGGTCAGGCTCTCGCGCAGGTCGGCCGCGAGGGCGTACGCCTCGTCCAGTCGGCCGGCATCCGCGAGAGCGTTGATACGGCCGACCTGCCCGGCAAGTTCGGCAGGCACCACCGCGCCGCCACCGGGGGCGGAAGGGGAAACCGGGTCAGGGTCAGGGTCAGGGTCCAGGTCCGGGTCCGCGTCCGCGTCCGGGGTCTCCAGGGGTGGGAGGAGTCGGCTGGAGCCGTCCGGGGCCACCGCCAGGACGAAGTGGCCGGTGCCGAACCGGTCGTGCACCGTGGCCTCGACGACCGCGGCGCGTTCGACGGCGTACCGCTGCAACCGGTCCAGCACGGCCTCGTGCACCGACTGGTCCGGGGTGAGGGCGAGGGGCTCCCCGTCGATCGCGGCGAGCCCCTCGCCGGAGATGTGGACCTCGAAACGAGCCATGGCCGTCCTCCTCAGGACGTGGGTGTGGGGGCGAGGGACTCGGTGGGGGTGGCGGCCGGGAGGGCGGTCTGTACGCCGGTGGGCGTGGGGATGCCCGACGGTATGGCCGCGAGTCCCGAGTACTTGGCGAACTGGGCGCGGACGGCGGCGACATAGCCCTGCGCCTCGGCGGTGTGCGGGATGCCCCCGGCCGCGCGGACGGCGTCCGTCCCTACGTCGTAGGCGGCCAGCGTGAGGTCCAGGACACTGCCGGCGGCCTGGTTGGCGTCGATCATCTGCCGGGCCTGGCCGGCCAGATCGCACATGAAGCGGCCCTGCGCCATGATCGAGTCCTTCGCGTCCAGCGCGGAGGTCCTGCCGTTGCCGTCGTCGTCCTTGCCGTACCGCGTGAAGACGTCGGGCGGCAGCTGCGAGATGCCCTGCCTGCCGTCGGGGCCGAGCAGGGACGCGTTGAAGCCGGACGCCTTCTCGAGCTGGGAGGCGATCACGATCGGGCCGACGGCGCCGCACAACGCACCGGCCTTCCGGATGGGGTCGACCAGGTCCTCGGGGACCGTGGAGGGGTCCAGATCTCCCTGGCCGTCGCCCTGGAAGACGGCCAGCACCGAACTCGCGTCGCCCGGGCCCGGGAGGTGACCGCTCCCGCCACCGCCGCCGAAGACGCTGTGGAACAGCAGGTAGATCGCGATCAGCGGGGCCAGCAGGACACCGAACCCGCAGAAGACGACGACGAGGACGGTCCCGCCGGCCACGCCGAGCGGAAACAGCAGACAGCCCGCGCCACCCGCCGCGAGCGCCGTGTTCCTGACGGCCTTCGATCCGCCCGCCTCGTCCTGCCCGGCCGGCGCCTGTCCCGCGGCGCCGCCCTTCACTTCCCTCACCACGCCCATGGATGCCCGCCTTCTTCCCCTCAGCTTGAACCGGCCTGCCGGGACGGCCCGTTGTGCTGTCCGACGGGCTCGGCAGATCCAAACGGGCCATGGAGCGAATCAGTTCAAACCGGTGGACATCAGATGAACCAGAACAGCGGACGTACGAGGCAGGAGGGGGGCGGGGCGCTCATGGGCACACCGTCGGCGACGCCGCCGGGCCAGGGAGGCTGGGTCCGGGGACCGAGGACTCCGCCTCCCGCTCCCCCGCCACCGCCCCGGGGCCCGGGGGCGGCTTTCGAGGACGACACGGCCGCCGCACCGCCGCGGGACACGGCCCCGCTCGCGCCGGGTCCGGCCACGACCGCCCACCCCGTGGCCGCCACCGCCGTACGGGACCGCGCCACCGGACCGGCGCACCCCGTCGGCCGGACCGCCGCGCAGCCCGCCGTACGCCCCGCCCCCCGGGTCCCGGCCCGTCGCCCCTCCGCGGCCTCCCTCGCCGAACCGGCCTGGAACGAGCCCCGGCCGCCGCGGGCCGCCCGGACGCCCCGCGGCAGGTCGCGCGACGAGGTCGGCTGGGTCAAGGCGCACGGTGGTGCCGGGGTGACCTCGCTGGTCGAGCTGCTCGGCGGGGTGGAGGTGGGGGCCCGCTGGCCGGACCCGTCCAGGGGCGAGCCGCGGCGCGTCGTCCTGGTCGGGCGGACCAGCGCACGCGGACTGCGGTCCGTGTCCCAGGCGCTCGGCGCCCTGCACGACGGGCGCGCCCCGCAGGGGCTCGACCTGCTCGCCGTGGTCCTCGTCGCCGACGCCCCCGGCCGGCTGCCGCTGGCGCTGCTGCGCAGGGTCCGCGTCCTGCGTTCCGCCGCCCGGGTGCAGCGGGTGCCGTGGGTGCCGGCCTGGCGCACCGGCGGCAGCCCCAAGGCCCTGCCCAGGCAGTTCGCCGGCCTCGCGGAACTGGTGGGAAGCGAACTCCTCGCCGAGGGAGCCGTGTCGTGACGCGCGCCCTGCCCGGTGCCGGGTTCCTGGCCGACGCCTACACCCCGCCCGACAGCGCGCACACCATCATCGACCTGCTCTCCTGGTGCGCCACGGCCGCGGGCGTCTTCGGTCTGACGGTCGTCGGCATCAACATGGCGATCCAGCTCAACCGCGGCGAACCGGGCGAGGGCGGCGCGCACTTCCGCGGCGCGGTCTTCGTCGTCCTCGCCTGCCTGGTCGCCTCGACGGCCCATCCGCTCGTCGCGCTCCTCGGCGACCTGTCCCTCCTGGGGCCGTAGACCCGCGCAGACCTCCTCCGCCCACCGACCGTCATCCCTTCGCCCATCGCTCACGCGGGGCACCGACTTCACGGAGATCCCCATGTCCTCATTGCTCGTCGAGGCCTCTCGTTTCCTCGCCGACGTACCCAAACCGGTGAGCACCGCTCCCCCCGAGCTGGCCGACAAGGTCAACACGGTCCTCGGCGTCGTCGCGTGGGCGGGTACCGCGGCCGGCGTGCTCGGCGTCCTGATCACCGGCGCGATGATGGCCGTCTCCCTCAAGCGCGGCGAGAGTTCGGAGCACATGAGCCGCCTCGGCATGGTGCTCGGCGGCTGTGTACTGGTCTCCACCGCCGGGCCCCTCGTCGGCTTCGTCTTCAACTGAGCCGGCGGACGGTCGAGATGCTCCTGCACAGGCAGCGGCGGCCCGCGGAGCCGGGTCCGTACTGGAAGCAGCGCACCTGGCGGTTGTCGGCCGGGTTCCTCGCGGTCGTGCTGCTGGCGGGCGGGTTCACCGCACTGACCTCGGGTCACGGCACCGGGGACGACCGCACCGGCACCGCGGTCCCCGACGGTCCGCTGTCCGGCGCCACCGCCCTGCAAAACGGCCGGCCCCCGGGCTGCCGTACCGACGACAGCGCGGGTGGCGCACGGCCCCGATCGGCGCCCAAGGACATCCGCTGGCAGACGCTCGGCGTCGCGCGTGTGCCCGTCTCCGCCTCGGCCGGTCCCACCCGGACGACGGGGCCCCTGCTCTGGTGTTTCGCGCACACGCCCATCGGCGCCGTACTGGCCGCCACCGTCATCCCGTCCCAGATGAGCGGGTCCGGCTGGCGGGCCGTCACGCGGCAGCAGGTGGTGGCGGGGCAGGGCCGGGACATGTTCTCCGTCCAGCGCGGAACGGTCGCGGACATGGACGGCCCCGAGCAGACCGGGGACACCTCCGTCGCCACGTACGCCGGATTCTCCGTGACGTCGTACACCGGCGCCGCGGCGAACGTCAGGCTGCTGCTCAGGACCGGGCAGGGCTATGCGGCGACCGCCGTCCTCGTGCGCTGGAGCGGCGGGGACTGGAAGGTCGTACCGGACGACGACGGTTCCCTGCACTCCCGGGTGACGGCCGTCCAGGGCGACACCGGCGGCTTCGTCCTGTGGGGGGTGTGAGATGCAGTGCGACACCGGTAGCCCGGTCACCGACCTGGTCAAGAGCTTCTTCGACTTCCTCGGCGACCCCATCGGCACCATCGTCTCCCTGATCGCCAAGACCGTCCTCGCCGGTGCGGTCTCCGTGTACGGGGCCCTGATCACCCGTGTGCCCACCCTGACCGGAACGACCGTCTCCAAGGACCTGAGCGGCCAGACGCAGTGGCTGGTGGTCTACCTCGCGGTGGGCTCGCTGCTCTTCGCCTGCGCCCGGATGGCCGTGGAGCGGCGGGGGACCGCGGGTACGACCGCCCTGAAGGGCGTCCTTCGGGTCGTCCTGGTCTCGGGCGCGGCCACCACCGTCGTCACGGCCGCCGCCGCCGTCGCGGACAACTACACCAGCTATCTCTTCAAGCAGGGCACGATGGACACGCTGCACTCCATCGGCTACTGCGACGACAGGGACAAGGTCGAGCCCTTCCTGCTGCTGGTCCTCGCCTTCCTGCTGCTGATCGCCGGGGTCATCGAGACGGTCCTGATGTACATCAGGCTCGGTGTCATGATCCTGCTCCTCGGCACCCTCCCGCTGGCCGCGGCGGCCTCGATGACCGACTGGGGCGGCGGCTGGTGGCGCAAGCACATCGGCTGGATGACCGCCTGGCTCCTGTACAAACCAGCGGCGGCGCTCGTGCTCTACGCCGGAGCGGAGATGATCGACCAGGGCAGGACCGCCGCTCCCCCCGGAGCCCCCGCCGACGCCGTGGCCGTCAACCAGCGCATCGCCGGTATCGGCGTGATGCTGCTGGCAGCGGTCGCGCTGCCCGCGCTGCTGAAGCTCGTGGTGCCCGCGACCGCCGCCCTCGGCGGGGCCTCCGCGTACTCCGGGGCGATGCAGTCGGTGGGCGGCGCCATGGCCAGCGGTGCCCGGTCGCTCGGCGGCGCCGGGGGCGGTTCCGGCGGCCAGGGCCGGCCGGGGCCGAGCGGTGCGTCCGGCGCGGCGAGCGGCTCGGGCGACTCCGGTTCATCGGGTTCATCAGGGTCTTCCGGTTCGCCGGGTTCATCGGGTTCGTCGGGCGCCGACGGAGCCCCGGGCGGCGGCCGTACCGGTCCGGCCGGTACCGGCGCGGGCGCGGCGGGCGGCGGGCGGGCCGCGGCGGCCGCCGGCGGGCCGGTCGGAGCGGCGGTCGGAGCGGCGGTGACGGTGGCGCAGGTCGTCGGCAGAGCCGCCTCCGGCGCCCTGGACGGCGCCGACGGCGACCAGGGGCACCACTCCGGCGGGCACCGCTGACCCGAGCCGAGCGGCGGGGGCGACTGCCGGCGCGGCCGTATATCGCCCCTTCCGACCGCTGGACGGACTGCCGGATTCCCGCTCCCCCGGGGAATCCGGCGGTCCTCCCCGTTTCCCGCTCCCCTGCCCCGGTCGACGCACCGCCCCACAGCTGTGGCCCCATCACCTCACGAAGGGATATCGGACCCTCATGTCCACGGAAGCCGTCACCCATCCGACCTACGGGAACTGGCGCCGGCCACGGCGGCCCGGGCTCGGACCGCTCGGGCTCGTCGGCACGTTCGGTGTCTTCGGCGGGCTCGTCGTCACCCTGCTCGCGTCCCTGATCTCCCTGTACGCGGCGCTGATCGTGTTCGTCCCGGTGGCGCTGTTCCTGGCGCCGCTCGCCGTCCGCACCCAGGACGGGCGCAACGTCTACCAGCTGCTCGCCCTGCGCATCGGCTGGCGCAGCCGCAAGGCCAAGGGCGCGCACCTGTACGTCTCCGGCCCGCTGTCCGCCCGGCCGGGCGGCCGGTTCCGCCCGCCGGGCCTGCTCAACAAGGTGAGCGCCGTCGAGGGCCGGGACGCCTACGACCGGCCCTTCGGCGTCCTGCACCACCCGGTCCGCAACCTGTACACGATCGTGCTGGGCTGCGACCCCGACGGCGGCTCCCTCGTCGACCCCGACCAGGTCGACGTATGGGTCGCCCTGTGGGGGGAGTGGCTGGCCCGCCTGGCCCACGAACCCGGCCTGCGCGGAGCCTCGTTGATCGTGGAGACCGCGCCTGACCCCGGCACCGCGCTCGCCCACGAGGTGCTGCCCCGGATCCGCCCGGACGCGCCGCCCGCCGCCCGCGCGATGATGGAGGAGGTGGTCGAGCGCTATCCGACCGCGTCCTCCGAGATGCACACCTACGTCACCCTCACCTACGGCATGGCCGCCGGCCAGAAACGCGGCAAGGAGGACGTGATCACCGACCTCGCCATCCGCATCCCGGGCCTGCTCAGCGGGCTCGTCGCGGCCGGCGGCGGGGCCGCGTACCCGCTGTCGGCCGAGCGGATCGCCGAGGTGGTCCGGGTCGCCTACGACCCCGCGGTCGCCGCCGACGTCCTCGACGCCCGCGCCCAGTACGGCGGCACGGGCCTGGAGTGGGAGGACGCCGGACCGGCCGCCGCCGTGGAGACGGTGGGCAGCTACCAGCACGACTCCGGGGTGTCCCGGACCTGGCTGCTGACACTCGCGCCGCGTGGCACCGTACGGTCCTCGGTGCTCCGGGGCCTGCTGGAGGCGGCCCCCGGCACCCGTCGCAAGCGGGTCGCGCTGGTCTACCGTCCCATCGACCCGGCCACCTCGGCACGGATCGTCGAGGCGGACCGGCGTGCCGCCCAGTTCATGGCCACGTCGGGCCGGGGCATGGTGCAGGCGCGCGCCGCCTCCGAGATGCGGGCGGCCGAGCAGACGGCGGCGGAGGAGGCGTCGGGCGCCGGGCTGGTGGAGTTCTCGCTGATGCTGACGGTCACCGTCGACGATCTGGACCAGCTGGCCGACGCGAGCGTCGCCGTGCGCAACCTGACCGCGGCCTCCCGGGTGCTGATGCGCTCCGCGGACCGTATGCAGGCGGCGGCGTTCACCTGCACGCTGCCCGCCGGGATCCTCCCGTGGGAGCAGACCCTGATCCCGCACGAGTTGCAGGAGGCGCTGTGAGCCGGCGGAGCGAGGAGAAGAGGGCCGAGCGGGAGGACCGGCTCGCCGAGGAGACGGCGTGGCGGGCGGGGCCCGGCGCACGACCGCCGGAGCCCGACCCGTCCCGGGCACGGAAGAAGCCGGGGAAGACGGCACGAAGCGGGAAGGCCGGGGCGGGCGGGAAGAAGGCAGCCCGGCCCAAGGAGCTCTACATCCCGCCGCGCGGTTGGTACGGCCCGGGCGGCGGCCGCGTCGGCTACATGGATCCGCCGACCATGTGGCGGGCCACCACCGTGCAGGCCTGCGGCATGTGGCCGTTCGCCGCCGGTTCCGGCTCGCCGATGACCGGGGTGCCGCTCGGCCAGCACCTCTTCACCGGCGCCACCGTCTGCGGCGACCCGCTGAACTGGTTCACCCGCGCCCGCTACATCTCCAACCCGTCCCTGTTCATGCTCGGTATGCCGGGCCTGGGCAAGTCCACGCTCGTCAACCGGATGCTGATCGGGCTGAGCGCGACCGGTGTCGTACCGCTGGTCCTCGGCGACCTCAAGCCCGACTACGCCGACACCGTGCGCGCGCTGGGCGGGCAGGTGATCTCCATCGGCCGCGGGCGGGGCGGCATCAACGTCCTCGACCCCGGCGCGATGGGCGCGGCGGCGGCGCGGATCGGCGGCGAGGCCGGCGAGATCCTGAGGGCCGAGACCCACGGCAGGGTGCTGAACATGGTGGCCGCGCTGGTCACCATCGTGCGCGGCCGTCCGATGGACGACCACGAGCAGTCCGTGCTCTCCGCCGTCCTGCACCACCTGCGCGAGCGCACCCCCGGGGGCCGGGCGGCGCTCCTGCCCGACCTGCTGCGCGTCCTCACCGAAGGGCCGGACCGGGTGCGCGCGGTCACCCTCGACCGGGGTGACGACACCCGTTACCGGGACGCCGTCGACCCGCTGCACCGCTCCCTGCTGGGCATCCTCGACGGCCCGCTCGGCGACACCTTCGCCTCCGAGACGTCGACCCGGATCGACCCCGACTCGCCCGCCGTGTGCATCGACATCTCCGGCATCGGCGAGGCCGACACCCAGCTGACCGCCGCCGCCATGCTGGCCGCCTGGTCGGACGGGCTGGGCACGGTGGCCGCCTCGCACGCCCTGGCGGACGCCGGACTCGCGCCGCGGCGCTGGTTCTTCACCGTGCTGGACGAGCTGTGGCGCCCCCTGCGCGCCGCATCCGGCATCGTCGACCGCATCGACGCGCTGACCCGTCTCAACCGCTCCCTCGGCCTCGGCGACGCCAAGATCACCCACACCCTCAAGGACGCCGAGGCGCTCGGCACCGACGCCGACCGGGCCAAGGCGCGCGGCTTCGTCGAGCGGGCCGGGATGGTGGTGTGCGCGGGGCTGCCGAAGGCCGAGATGGAGGAGCTCGGCAAGGTGGTGGGCCTGTCCCGGCGCGAGATAGAGCTCGTCTCGTCCTGGTCCTCGCCGCCCGGCTGGGGTGTCACCGGCGAGCACGAGGAGCCGCCCGGCCGGGGCCGCTTCCTCATCAAGGTCGGCGGCCGGCCCGGCATCCCCATCAAGGTGGCCATCACCGACGCCGAACGCCACTTGCACAACACCAACACCCGTTGGACGCCCGACGAGACGGCCGGCGGGAGGGCCCTCGAACGGTCCGTCACGCACGCCGCCGCACAGGTCGCGCGAGCCGCCCAGGAGGAACCGCGGTCCCTGCCCGGAAGGCGGACCGCATGACCGGCAGGCAGCCCGCGACCGGAAGCATGCACGACCTCGTCCCCTGGGCGGTCACGGCCGTCGCCGCGTCCTCCCTCATCATGTTCACCGTCTGCTGGGCCGGCGGCACGCTGGGGGCCGGGATCACCGGCCACGGCTGGACGGCCCCGCCGTTCGCCATGTCCACCGCCACACACCTGACCTCGGGCGGCGCGGGCACCCTGTGGCCGGGCACCCCGCCGGCCGCGGTCTACGGCGGCATGCTCGGCCTCATGGCCCTGATCGCCGTACCCGCGGTGATCGCCGCACGGCTGCTGTCGGCGTGGGCGGGCCGCACCAAGGGTCTCGCGGGCAGGCGCCAGTTGGCCGGTATGTGCCCCAAGGGCGTCGAGACACGTGCCCGCGAGCTGCGCCCCGGTCTCAAGGGCCGCGAGAAGCTCCACCCGGACGAGACCGGCAACCTCCTCGGCGACCTCGCCCCGAAGGGGCCCGAGCTGCGCAGCAGTTACGAGGACGTCGAGCTGGACCTGATGGCCCCACGCGCCGGCAAGTCCACCGGCATCGCGATCCCCCGCGTACTGCGCGCCCAGGGCGCCGTGCTGCTCACCTCCAACAAGTCCGACGTGTACGCCGTCACCCGCGCCGAACGCGAGAAGACGGGCCGGGTGTGGACGTTCGACCCACAGGGCATCGCCCACACCGAGCGCGCCATGTGGTGGAACCTGCTCGGCGACTGCCACACCACCGAAGGCGCCCGCCGGCTGGCCGGGCACTTCGTCGCCTCCGTCAACGACGACACCGCGAAGAAGGACTTCTGGATCTCGGCCGCGCAGAACACCCTCACCGCGCTGTTCCTGGCCGCCGCCCGCGGCGGGGCCCCGGTCAAGGACCTGCTGGCCTGGCTCGCCGATCCCGCCGACCGCACCCCGATCGACCTGCTCCGTGACGCCGGCCTGCCGGCGATGGCCGAGCAGGTGCAGGGCACGGTGCGCGGCGCCGTGGAGACCAGGGACGGCATCTACGAGACCGCCCGGCAGACCGTGTCCTGCCTCCTGGACCCGGAGATCCTGGGCTGGGTCACCCCGGATCCGTATCTGCCCGAGTTCCGCCCCGACCTGCACGTCGTCGGCAAGGACACGCTCTACCTGCTCTCCAAGGACGGCGGCGGCTCCGCGGCCGGTGTCATCGCGGGCCTCGCGGACGCGACGATGCGGGCGGGCGTGGTGGCCGCCGAGCGGATGGGCGGACGCCTCGACCCGCCCCTGACCGCGGTCCTGGACGAGGCCGCCAACGTGTGCCGCATCTCCGATCTGCCCGACCTGTACTCGCACTTCGGCTCCCGTGGCATCAACGTCGTGACTCTCCTCCAGAGTTACCGTCAGGGCGCCCGGGTGTGGGGCGAGGTCGGGATGGACGCGCTGTGGAGCGCGGCGACCGTCAAACTGCTGGGCGCGGGCCTGGACGACGCCGACTTCGTGCAGAAGGTCTCGACGCTGGTCGGCCAGCACGACGTGAGGACGCCGAGCCTCTCGCGCAGCAAGGACGGCACGCAGCGCTCGTACTCCTACCGACAGGAGCCGATCCTGCCGCCCGACAGGATCCGCGCCCTGCCCAAGGGCACCGCCCTCCTGCTCGCCACCGGCGTCCGGCCGGCCCTGATCCGGCTGCGCCCCTGGTACAAGGAGCCCGGCGCCGCCGTCATCTCGGCGCAGACGAAGGCCGAGGCGGAGGCCATCACGGCACGGGCCACGGCCCGGCTGACCGGTCGTGTTCCGCCGCCCCCTGGTGTTCCGCTGGAGAAGAGGGGCCGCTGGGAACGGGACGCCACGCCGGCGTGAACGGCGCGCGGTGGCCGCCGGTCCGACGACCCGCGGCCACCGTACGGCGGTGTCACGGCGTCACGGCGTCACCACCACGGCCGTACCGAACGCGACGGTCGAGGACAGGAACCACCCGAACGACGGGGCGAGCAGATGCCGCAGGGTCCACAGCCGGGCCGCCGCGGGCCGCTCCTGTGCGTAGACCACGGGCACGGTACGGCCGACCGGCGGCAGCCCGCACAGCGTCGCGTAGGCGCCGGGATCGAGGACGAGGTCACGCCCGAGGTGGTCGGAGAACACCACGAGCCCGCCGCGCCGCCGGTCGGCCGGCGTGCGTTCGGTGACGACGCCCGTCACGCGCAGGCCGCGTACCCACAGCCGGACGACCGCCAGGACCGCGCGGACGGCCAGCAGCAGACAGCCGGCACCGAACCCCGTGCACAGCGCCGGCAGTACCAACTCGACTTCCATCCCGTCCCCTTGTCCTCTTCTTTCCCGTTCCTTTCACGGTGCCCGTCACCGGCGGGGGTCCCGCGACAAATCACAACGGCCACCGGCCCACCCCCGGTTCACCCCCCACCCGCTGTTGAACCACTGCGTGCCGCACCTCCGTTGTGTGGGCGAAGCCGTCACCAGGCCGGCTGCGAAGGGAGCGTCGGACGGCATGACACGGATCTCACGCGCACCCCGCCACCGGACGGCGGCGGCCCTCACCCTGCTGTGCGCCCTCACGGCGGCGACCCAGTCGCCCGCCCTCGCGGCCCCCGGCCCGGCCCCCACCACCCTCGACGGGGTGCGCAGACAACTGGACGACCTCTACCACCAGGCCGAGGTGGCCACCGGCAAGTACAACGCCGCCGACGAGAAGGCCAAAGCACAGAAGAAGAGGGTGGACGCGCTGAACGCCCAGGTGAAACGGGCCGAACAGCGGGAAGCGCGGCTCAAGGACCTCCTCGGCGCGACGGCCCGCGCCCAGTACCGCAGCGGCGGACTCCCGGCCGAGGTCCAGTTCGCGCTCTCCCCCGAACCCGAGAACGCCCTGGACGACGCCGCGTTGGCCGGACAGGCCCAGCGGGGCACCCAGCAGCGGCTGACGGCGCTGAAGACGGCCCGCAAGGCCCTGCGCACGCGCACCGCCGAGGCCACCACCGAACTCAGCGCCCTCCGGGCGAGCCGCCGCACCATGGACGGGAACCGCACCAAGATCGAGGAGCGCATCACAGCCGCCCTCGCACTGCAGTCACGGCTGCGGGCGAAGGAACGCCGCCGCCTCGCCGAACTGGAGCGGCAGGCCCAGAACAAGGCCCAGGCCGCCTGGGTGGGCACCGGCATCCTCAAGCAGGTCGGCACCCGGGCGAGCGCGGCCGGCCGCAAGGCCATCGCGTACGCCACCCGGCAGATCGGCAAGCCGTATGTCTGGGGCGCCGAGGGTCCCGACTCCTTCGACTGCTCGGGCCTGACCTCCCAGGCCTGGCTGCACGCGGGCGTCGTCATCCCGCGCACCTCGGAGGAGCAGTGGGCCCGCCTCCCCCACGTCCCCGTCTCCCGGATGCGCCCCGGCGACCTGATCATCTACTTCGCCGACGCCAGCCATGTCGCCCTCTACATCGGCCACGGCAAGATCATCTCGGCGCCGCGTCCGGGCCGGTGGGTGTACGTGTCGGACGCGGGATCGATGCAGATCCTGGGGGCGGTACGACCGGACACCCGCTGAGCCCTCGGCGTGGCCGACGCGGCACGACGCTCCCGGCCGGACGTACCGCGTCCGGCCGGGAGCGTCGTGGTGGTGAGGGCGGAGCGCTACCGCCTCTTCTTGCCGCCCGATCGCGACGGCGCCTCGGGGCGGACCGGCTGGTTGGAGACATGCGGGACCCGAGCCAGCTCATAGCCGAACTGCGATTCTCCCGATCCGTCCGAACCGGCCCTCGGTGCGGACTGGTTGTACCCCGGGGGGCTGTAGTTCCCCGCGTCGACCGGCGAGGCGTACCCATCCGTCGTGGCGTCGGCAGAGGAAGATCCCGCCGCGTACCCGGCATAGGAGGACCCAGCGGAGTAGCCGGCATAGGAGGACCCCGCCGCGTACCCGGCAGAGGAAGACCCCGCCGCGTACCCGGCATAGGAGGACCCGGCGGAGTAGCCGGCGTAGGGGGAAGCATCCGACATGGTCGTGTTCGCCATGGCTGCGGCCAGCGCACGGACGTCGCCTTGCGAATCGGCGTGGGAGAGGGACTGTGCCGTGGCGGCACTGCCCTTGCGGGCACGCTCCGCGGCGAGTTGGCTGAGCTTGTAATCCAGCGTCGCGGCTGCCGCGTACTGCTCGGCGTTGCTGGGTTGGGCATTGCCGGGTTGGGCGGACAACGCCACGGATTGCCGCATGTTTCGGAGAGCTTGGCTGTCCAGTTTGGAGAGCTCGGTCGTGACCCTGGAGAGCTCGTCGGGGCTCTCCGAGAGAATTCCCGGGCCGCCGTTCGACATGAGGACCAGCTGGTTGGGGTTGGTGAAGGCCCGTTCGAGGTCTTCGAGCGTACAGTTACCCGAAGACGAGACCGTCACACTTCGCTCCAGGGCTTGTCGATTGTGCCAGCGTTGCTGGTCGCTCCAGTACTCCGGGTCATCACCCACGTGGGCGGCATTGTCGAACGAGTTCTGCGAGTGGATTTCGACGTAGCGGTCCGTCTTCAGCGTCCAAGTTCGCGAGTCATTCGATACACCCTCGATGTCCACGATATGGAGGCGCAGGAACGGGACCTCACCCGACTCGATCTTCGGCCTGAGGTGCGGCCACTCGACCGAGGTCAGCACACTGTTGGGCACGAGTCCACCGAGCACCACGCCGGTGACCGGCCCCTCCGCACCCTCCACGTACGCCTTCGAGAAGCCCGTCCACATGTCCTGCATCGTGGGGGCGTCCGACCATTTCTCGTTTCCGAAGTTCTTCCCGTTGAACATCCATCCCGGCACCGTCGTCTCCAGGATGGGCTGATCCCCGGCCTTCTTCGCCGCCGGCCCCGGCTCGACCTTCGACCACAGGTAGAGGTTCTTTCTGGCTTGTCGCGCGACTGCGGTACGCAGCGCACGGAAGTCACGGCGACCCTGATTTCTCCCCCACCAGTCGTGCTTTACGTGAAAAGCGTTCCTCTTTTTGAACTGCTCGACGAGTTCATTGACGGCGTCCGTGGCCGCCGGTCCGGGCACCTCACCCCTCGCGACGCTCATCCCTTCCTGCCAAATATGGAGAAGGACAGCATCGAGGACATTCTTGAACTCGGGATCTCCGTACAGACCGCGATCCCTCGCCCTGCGAATTACATCGGCCCTGTCTCGGCGATACCCTTCCTCGTCGAATTCGGCCATAGTCGGTTCCTCCCCTTCAAGACGGCGAGCGTTCCACGGAGCCACAACGGCTGGCGCATACCTCCGGTTCAACCCGATCGGAGCGGCACGCGCAGGGCCTGCGCCTCCTGTCGGTCCTCACGGGCAGAGTCCGGGCGGCGGCACGGGCGACCTTGGAGGGGCGATTCATGCGCACGGAGTTGAACCGCTCCCGGCATCGGCGCGTTTCGTCTTCACCGTGACCGGATGACGGAGGAAGGACGGCCCACCATGACCACCAAGACGTCCGAGGCCACCGCAACGGATGATCAGAACGAAGCGGTCCCCGAGCCCCGGGTCCCCGCCCCGCCAAGGTTCATCCTCTACCTCCAGGAACCCGAATACGGGCAGACGCTGCGGCGGTTGACCCTGTGGGTGCACAAGGTGCTCCTGCCGGTGTACGGCAGGGAGGTCACCTCCAGCGCCCCTTGGTGCTCCCGGTGGTGGGAACACCACGAGGCGGTGGCCCAGTTGCATGCCCTGTGGCTGGCCTGGGGTGAACTGACCGGCCCCGGAGGGGGGATGACGGGGCCGGCCTCCTGGCACCGGGACTTCCTGGGGCCGGTGATGACCTCGCTCCGGGACCCGCAGGGTCCGTTCGCGGGATGCAGGCCCGGCGCCCATCGGGGCAAGCAGCCCCCGCCCGTCGACTCCGTGGACCCCTTCGGCCCGCCGCCCGACGCGGCCTGAACACGTCCCCCCGACGGTTCGAGCGGGCTGGTGGAGCAAGGGCCCAAAACCACAGCCGCAGCCGTCGACGGTGAGGACATCGACATCGGCAGCCGCGAACGGATTCGCCGGCTCGCCGACGTCCACGGCGACGGCTGGGAGCAGCTCGGCTGCGCCGATCCACGCCCCGACTACACCTCCGGCGGCACCCTCAGCAACGACCTGTGGCTGGAGGCCGTCAAGTTCGCGGTATGAACCGCGGGTTCCCGTGTGCCTCAGCGGTCGCCGGAAGGAAACAGTTCGATACCGGAGCAACATAGATACAGAGAATGTCACTACAGTCCTCAGAGTGACCGCAGCGAGCTCGGCAGCGAACATCACCGACGTACGTTTCTCCGTACTGGGCCCGGTCAGGGCCTGGCACGCGGACCGGGAGCTCGGCCTCGGTCCGCCGCAGCAACGGGCGGTGCTCGCCGTGCTGCTGCTGCGCCGGGGGCACCCCGCCACGGTGGCGGAACTCATCGACGCCGTATGGGGCGTCGAGCCGCCGCCGGCCGCCGTGTCCGTCCTGCGCACCTACGTCTCGCGCCTGCGCAAGGTGCTGGAGCCCGGCCGGGGCCCGGCGGACCCGCCGCGGACGATCGTCTCGGTGCAGGACGGGTACCGGGCCCGGGTACCGGAGGAGTCCCTGGACCTCGCCCTGTTCGAGCGACGGGTCGCGGACGCGGCGAGGACGTCCGCCGCCGGGAACGAGTCCGCCGCCGCGGAACTCCTCCGTGACGCGCTCGGCGAGTGGCGGGGCGTGGCGCTGGCGGGCCTGCCCGGCCCGCTGGCCGAAGCCCAGCGCTCCCGCCTGGCCGAGGAGCGGCTGAACGCGCTGGAGACGCTCCTCGACCTCGATGTCCGGCTCGGCCGGCACGCCCGGGTGATACCGGAGCTGATGTCGCTGACCGGTGAGCACCCGCTGCGGGAGGAACTGTGCCGGCTGCTGATGCTGGCCCTCCACCGCTCCGGAAGACAGGCCGAGGCACTGGCGCTCTACCGCCGGACCCGCGTCACCCTGGTGACGGAACTGGGCATCGAACCCGGCGCGGCCCTGCGGGACCTGCATGCGCGGATCCTGGCGAACACCACGCCGTCGGCCCCCGCCCCGCCCCCTGACCACCGGCCCCGGCGGCGCCCGGAGCCGGACCCGTCGCCCGTCCCGCCGGTCCCACCGGTCCCGGACAGCGCTCAGCCGGACCGCCGCGCGCCGCATCCCGCCGACGAGCCCGCCCGTACCCCCACCACCACCGCGCCCTCACACCCCGCGGACCGGCCCACCCTCACCGCCCATCCCGCCCCACGGCCCGACAGCAGGACCCCTGACCTCCCCCAGCCCGACAACCCGCCCGGCCGCCACCCCACCGGCCGTTCCGGTTATCTGCCGCCTCTCGCCCAACTCCCCTCCGACCTCCCCACCTTCAGCGGTCGGCACGCCGAACTGGAGCGGGCCCAGGCCCTGCTGCCCCTCGACGGGAGTGCCGCGTCCACGCTGATGATCAGCGCGATCGGCGGTATGGCCGGTGTCGGCAAGACCGCCCTCGCCGTGCACCTGGCCCACCAGGTCGCCGACCGCTTCCCGGACGGACAGCTCTACGTCAACCTGCGCGGTTTCCATCCGACCGGCTCGGTCATGTCCCCGGAGGAGGCCGTCCGGGTGCTGCTCGACTCCCTCGGGGTCCCGCCGCAGCGGCTCCCCGACGGACTGGAGGCCCAGACGGCGCTGTACCGCAGCGTGCTCACCGAGCGGCGGGTGCTGATCCTGCTGGACAACGCCCGCGACAGCGAGCAGGTCCGCCCGCTGCTGCCCGGTTCCCCCGGCTGCCTCGTCATCGTCACCAGCCGCAACCAGCTCACCGGCCTGGTCGCCGGCGAGGGGGCGCACCCGCTGACCCTGGACCAGCTGACGCGCGCCGAGGCGTACGAGTTCCTGGCACGCCGGCTCGGCGCCGGACGGCTGGCCGGGGAACCGGAGGCGGTGGCCGAGATCATCGCGCGGTGCGCCCTGCTGCCGCTGGCCCTCGCCGTGGTGGCCGCCCGTGCCGCCACCCACCCCGACTTCCCGCTCGGTGCCCTCGCCGAGGAACTGCGGGACAGCGACGACAACCTCGACGCCTTCGTCGGGGACGACGCCAGCATCGACGTACGGACCGTCTTCTCCTCGTCGTACGAGGCCCTGTCGGCACCGGCCGCACGGCTGTTCCGGCTGCTGGGCCTGCACTCCGGCCCGGACCTCTCCGCGACCGCCGCGGCCGCTCTCGCCGGGCTCGCCCCGCGGGAGACCCGGGGCCTGCTGGTCGAGCTGAGCCGCGCCCGCCTGCTCACCGAGCATTTTCCCGGCCGCTACACGCTGCACGACCTGCTGCGCGTCTACGCCGCCGAACGGGCCCACGCCGAGGAGACACCGCAGGACCGGAAGGGGGCGGTGGAGCGGCTGCTGTCCTGGTACCTGCACACCACGGACGCCGCCTACCCGTACATCACCCCGAACCGTTACCGCATCGCCCTCGAACCCCTCCCCGACGCCTGCCCCGCGCCCCTGGAGTTCGGCACCCGCGACCAGGCCCTGGACTGGTGCGAGACCGAACGGCCCCATCTGGTCGGCGCGGTCCGCCAGGCCGCCGCGTGCGGGCTGCCGGGCATCGCCTGGCGGCTGTCCGCCGTCCTGTGGGGGTTCTTCTACCTCCGCAGCCACCGGGCGGACTGGCTCGACATCACCCGTACGGGCCTGTCCGCCGCCCGGGCCGCCCACGACCGCCGCGGCGAGGCGCAGGCCCTCGCGGACACGGCCGCCTCGCTGCGCTGTGCGGGCCTCTACGACGAGGCCATCGAGCACTTCCACCAGGCGCTGGCCGTCTCGCGGGAACTCGGGGAACCGGGCAGCAGGGTGCGGGCCGTCGCCAACCTGGGCGACGCCTACCTCCATACCGGACAGCTCGGCAAGGCCGTCGAGTACAGCCGCCGTGGGCTGGCCCTCGCCCGGGCCGTCGGCAACACCTGGAGCGAGGGAATCATCCTGAGCAACCTGGGCGACGCCTATCAGCGGCTCGGCCGGTTCGACGAGGCGGCCGGCTGCCTGGAACAGGCCCTGGACGTCCTGCGCGCCACCGGCCACCGGTGGGTCGAGGGCGTCGCACTCGACGTGCTCGGCACCGTCCACCACCGGCGGGGCGACCGTGCCCGCGCGGTGGAGTGCTACGGGCAGGCGCTCGCGACCCACCGGGACATCGGCAACCGGTGGGGGGAAGGGCACACCCTGGGCCACCTCGGTGACGTGCAGCTGGCCGCCGGCGAACCGGAGGCGGCCGCCGGCAGCTGGCGGCAGGCCCTGGCGATCTACGCGGAGTCCGGTCACCCGGACGCCGCGAAGATCGAGGAGAGGCTGGCCCGTCTTCAGCTCACCTCCCGGTAGGCCCGGCCCGCCGCGTTCGCGGTCGTACCGTCGTACAGGCCGGTCGGACCAGTCTGCGCGGACAGCGCGGACAGCGCGGACCAGGCGTGGCGCTCCACGTGCTCCAGGCCGTCCGGCATCCGCGCCGACGACCTGATGACGTCGGTCTCCTCCTGCGCGCCGGACCGGCGACCGATTGCCGCCCGCGGCCGCACGACGGACACGGCCGCACGACGGTTCGGCTCGAACCCCTCCGGCAACGGCAGCAGGGCAGCCGCCAGCGGGCGGCCCGCACCCACGGAACCGCGCCCGGGAACGTAACCGGGACCAGGACCGGGACCGGGACCGTGCCCGCCGGGACCGCCCGGACACCTCGGGTGATGTGCTCGGCGGCGTGGACACGGGCTGCCTCCCCGGTTCGGGAACGACCGGCGTCGGTGCCGGTCATGACCGCACAACGGCCGCCGCGCACCGGAGGGTTCAGCCCGGACGCGCCCGACGGTAGGTGCGCCGCCCTTTGCCCGGCGGCGTCCGGGCCGGCGTCTCGCGCGGTCGGCTCGGCTTCGTGCCGACGGGTGGCACCGGCGCGCCGCTCGGGCTGCCGGTCACCCGCGAAAGGAGGTGTTCAGGCCGGCGCCGTCAGGGATTCGTCCAGGCCTCGGGGTTCTCGGCGAGGCTCAGGACCTCGTCGGGCAGCTTGGCCGCGGCCACCTCGGCCAGGGTGACCTCGCCGAGGATCTTGCGGACGTTGACGCGCACCGCGATCCACAGGGGCAGCAGCGACTCCGCGGGACCGCAGTAGGCGAGCTCGGGCGGGCGCACTCCCCGCACCGACACCAGGGGGCCGTCCACCACGCGGATGACGTCCGCGATGGCGATCGAGGCCGCCGGGCGGGCGAGCCGGTAGCCGCCGTTGCCGCCGCGCCGGCTCAGCACGAGACCGCCCCGGCGCAGGTCACCGAGGATGCCCTCCAGGAACTTGTGCGGGATGCCCTGCGCCGATGCGATCGCCTCGGCCTTGAGCGAGGCCTCGTCACCGGCCGCGGCGAGCTCCAGTGCCGCCCGCACCGCATAGTCCGCCCGCGCCGAGATCCGCATGCCCCGATTATCGCTCACTGCCGTGTCCGCCTGTCACCGGTTTCGCCGTCAGGCGGGAAGGGTGAACGGCGGGTGCGCGCCGTTGAGGAAGTAGTCCCCGACCTCGCGCAGCCGGTGGGCGACCGGCTCACGCAGGGTGTGGGTCCGGGCGTTGCGCCAGAAACGGTCGAAGCCGTGCCGCGCGGAGGCGCCGTCGGGGCCGATGACGTCCAGGGCGCGGGTGGTGATCTCCTGCGCGGCCCGGGAGGCGGCGGACTCGGCCACGCTCGCGAGGATGGCGATCTCCGCGCACTCCTCGTCGTCGGCGTCCTCGCCCCGTGCGAGGCCGCGCACCAGGGCGTCCACCGCCTGCTCGGCGAGGGCGGACGCGGCACGTGCGACAACGGCGAGCTCGCCGTACGCGGTCAGCGCGTACGGATCGTGCGGCGGGCCGTCGGGCCAGGGCTGGGGCGAGAAGGGCTGCCAGGAGGACCTCTTGCCCCTTCCGTGCTCGCGGACCTCGGCCAGCAGTCCCTCGGCCACGCCGAGACAGAACTGGACCGAGACCAGCCGCGCGGTCGGCGCTGCCAGGGAGGAGAAAGGTGACAGGACGCACTCGTCCGGTGAGAGGGAGCCGAGCACATCGCCGGCCGCGACCGGCGCGGAGTCGAACTCCACGCCGCCGCCGGCCGCCGGCCGCAGGCCGAAGGTGTCCCCGCCGCTGCCGCTCACGACGCCCGGGCGGGCGGGGTCGACCAGGACGGCCAACGGCTCACCGGTGCCGTACTCGGCGGCCCGGACCACCAGCCGGTCGGCGATCCCGGCCCCGGTGGCGTACCTCTGACGGCCGTTCAGCAGATACCCGCGCGACGTGGGGGTCAGGACGAGCGGTGGTTCGTGTGAGGCGATGCCGCCTCCCCAGCACCACCGCCCGGCCGCCGCATCCCGCTCGATACGGGCGGCACGGGCGGGGCCGGCGAAGAACCGGGCGCTGTGGGACAGGAAATAGTGGTTGCCCAGCAGGTGGCCGACGGCCCCGTCGGCGGCGGCGACGGTCCGGACCACCGCGTAGGCCGTGCGCCAGTCCGCGCCCCCTCCCGCGTGCTCGGCCGGCGCCAGCAGGGTCAGCAGTCCCGACTCGCGCAGCCGTGCGACCTCGTCGAGCGGGGCTTTGCCGGCCTGTTCGCGCTCGGCCGCGTCCGTGGCCAGGTCGTCCGCCATCTCACGGGCTATGTGCAGCCAGTCGGCCCGCGCGGCTCCCGCGCCGGTCGCCTCGTCCGCCGTCACCGTCATGCCCGTACCCGCTTCGTACGACTGCGGCCGCGGCGGCAACCGCCGCTGCGGCCACGGTTGTCGCTGCGGCCCGGTGCTGTGGTCATGACGTCTTCCTCCAGGGGACCGAGGACGACGCGGTGCCCGGCCGGGCGGCGTGGGGGTGCGGCGGTGCGCGGTGACGCGTCGGCTTCATCATCCTCACTCTCCTCTTCGACCAGCGTCAACATTTTCCTAGTAACTCGATAGGAAAACTAGGGATTCTGGTGGGCGGCAGGTCGTCGGCCGGGGTACGAGCCGGGGACCGCGAACGTTCCGTGGTCAGTTCGACCGGAGGGAGTGCCCTCGTCGGCGCCATTCCTCCGCGAGGAGTTCGTAGGAGCGGACCCGGTCCGGGTGGTCGTGGGTGATCGTCGTGACGAGCACCTCGTCCGCGCCCGTGGCCTCCCGCAGTTGTTCCAGCCGGTCGGCGACCCGGCCGGGTGAGCCGACGAACCGGGTGTCGAGGCGGTCCTGGACGAGGGCCCGGTCCTCGTCGGTCCACGGGCGGGCGCGTGCTTCCTGGGGCGTCGGAAACTGTATGGCGCCCTCGGCGGTGCGGATGCTGTGGACCCACGGGCCGTAGCCGGTGGCGAGTTCGCGGGCGGTGGCGTCGTCCTCGGCGACGACGACGTCCGCCGAGACGCTGACGTAGGGCTTGTCGAGGAACTCGGAGGGTTGGAAGAAGGCCCGGTAGCCGTCCACCGCCTCCAGGACCGTGGCCGGGCTGACGTGGTAGTTCGCCGCGAACCGCAGCCCCCTCTCCCCGGCCGTCTCGGCGCTCTGACCGCCGCTGCTGCCCAGGATCCACACCTCGACGTCGGCGCCCTCCCCCGGCACGACGTGTGCCTCGACGCCCTCCGGCGAGCGGTAGGTGCCCGCCAGCAGGGCGAGGATGTCGTCGATCTGCTCGGCGTAGTCCTGGGACTCGGCGCCCGGCAGCAGGAGCAGCCTGCGCTGGAGGGCGACGCGGGGTGAGCCGAGCAGATGCTCGAAGGAGAAGCGGGGCGGGATCAGCAGGCCGTTGGGGGTGCGGCCGTCGACGACCGGGGTCGCCGTCGGTGACGGTGCGGCCGGCCGGCCGGGCGGGCGGCCTCCTGAGCGGCCCAGGCCCAGATCGAAGCGGCCCGGGTGCAGCGCGTCGAGCAGGCCGAACTCCTCCACGGTGGACAGCGCCGTGCGGTGCCCGAGCTGCACGGCCCCGGAACCGAGCCGGATGGTGGAGGTGGCGGATGCGGTCAGGGCGAGGACGACGGCGGGTGACGTGCCCGCCACGCCGGGATTGAGGTGGTGCTCGGCGAACCAGTAACGGGCGTACCCGAAGCGCTCGGTCTGCCGTGCGAGGTCGATGGAGTTGCGCAGGGCGTCCGCCGCCGTCGAGCCGGACGGGATCGGGACCAGGTCGAGGACGCCGAGGGAGAGGTCAGACACGGGTGGACTCCTGGGTGATCGGTGAGGCCGGAAGCACGGGGCTCCGGTCCGGGGGCGGGTCCGTGACGTCCCCGGTCGGCGGCGCGCTCCCGGCCACCTCGTGGAAGCGCTCGCGCGCCGGCTTCCGCACCCCGGTGACGGGGTCCGGCCGGTGCACGGTCAGGGTGATCGCGAGGGACTTCACGACGCCGCCCGCCGCTCGTCGCGCGCGTGGTCGGGGTGGGCGAGGCCGAGGTTGTCGCGGAGGGTGGTGCCCTCGTAGTCGGTGCGGAAGACGCCCTGTTCCTGGAGCAGCGGGACGACCTTGTCGGCGAAGTCGTCGAGGCCGCCGGGGGTGATGTGCGGGACGAGGATGAAGCCGTCACTGGCGTCGGCCTGCACGAAGTCGTTGATGGTCCGGGCGATGGTTCCCGGCGAGCCGACGAAGGTCTGGCGGTTGCCGGTGTGGATGACCAGGTCGCGGATGGACCAGTTGTTGGCCTCGGCCAGCTCGCGCCACTCGCGGGCGGTGGCCAGCGGGTCGCGGTACATGCGTACCTGGGCGCGGCCCTTGGAGATGTGGTGGTCGCTGACGTCCGGGTCGATGTCGGGCAGCGGGCCGTCCGGGTCGTAGGAGGACAGGTCCCGGTTCCAGACGAACTCCAGGTGCCTGAGGGCGGTGGCCCCGCTGACCTGGAGGCGGCGCACCTCGCGGGCGAGTTCCTCGGCTTCGGCGTCGGTGTCGGCGAGCGCGAAGGAGGCCGCGGGCAGGATGAGCAACTGGTCATGGCGGCGGCCGTACTTGGCGAGGCGGTTCTTGACGTCCGTGTAGAACGTCCGGCCCGCGTCGAGGGTGGCGTGCCGGCTGAAGATGGCGTCGGCGGAGGAGGCGGCGAACTCGCGGCCCTCCTCCGAGTCGCCGGCCTGGAAGATGACCGGGCGGCCCTGCGGAGAGCGTGGGACGTCGAACTGGCCGTGGATGTCGAAGTGTCGGCCGGTGTGGACGAAGGAGCCGGCCTTCGCGTCCCGCAGGAAGGTGCCCGTCTCCCGGTCGGCGATGATCTCGTCGCCGTGCCAGGAGTCGAAGAGCTCGTTCGCGGTGGCCAGGAACTCCTTGGCGCGGGAGTAGCGCTCGTGCTGCGGGAGAAAACCGCCGCGGCGGAAGTTCTCGCCGGTGAAGGCGTCCCAGGAGGTGACGACGTTCCAGGCGGCGCGTCCGCCGGAGAGGTGGTCGAGGCCGGCGAACTGGCGGGCCACCTCGTAGGGCTCGTTGAAGGTGGAGTTGATGGTGCCGGTCAGACCGAGGTGCTCGGTGACGGCGGCCAGGGCGGCGAGGACGGTGAAGGTGTCGGGGCGGCCGACGACGTCCAGGTCGTAGATCTTGCCGCCCTGTTCGCGCAGCCGGAGTCCCTCGGCGAGGAACAGGAAGTCGAACCTGGCGCGTTCGGCGGTCCGTGCGAAGTGGGCGAAGGAGCTGAACTCGATGTGGCTGCCGGCTTTCGGGTCGCTCCACACGGTGGTGTTGTTGACGCCCGGGAAGTGTGCGGCCAGATGGATCTGCTTCAGCGGCTTGCTGCTCATGTCGGTGCGGTCCTTCCGGCTCAGGCGGCGGAGTAGCGGTTGGCGGGGCGGACGAGGCCCAGCAGGCCGCGCAGGGTGTCGGCCTCGTAGGCGGTGCGGAAGGCGCCGCGGCGCTGGAGTTCGGGCACCAGGCCCCGGGTGACGGCGGGCAGGTCGTGCCCGGCGACGGCGGGCCGCAACCGGAACCCGCTCAGCCCCTCTGCCGCGAACTCCTGCAACAGGTCCGCGAGTTGACCGGGGGTACCGGCGAAGATGCGGGCGTCGCCGGTGTACGGCTCCCCCGCGAGCGCGTCGAGACGTGCCCGGCGGTCCTCCGCCGCGGCCTGCTCGTCGTCGAGGAAGACCACCAGGTCCCCGAAGACGTGGACGAGTTCACCGGCGCGCCCGGCCGCCTCCTGCTCGGCGCGGATCTCGGCGACGATCGCGCGGGCCTGGCCGGCGTCGTGCGGGGTGACGTACCCGACGTCGGCCTGGCGGGCGACCAGCCGGTACGGGACGGTCTGGTGGGCGAGGGAGGTGACGAGCGGCTGGCCCTGCGGCGGGCGCGGCGTGATGGACGGGCCCCTGACGCTGAAGTACCGGCCCTCGAAGTCGATGTGGTGCAGCTTGTCGCGGTCGACGAAGCGCCCGGTGGCCACGTCCCGGATCTCCGCGTCGTCCTCCCAGCTGTCCCAGAGCCGGCGCACGACCTCGACGTGATCGGCGGCCTCGTCGAAGAGGTCGGTGAGCCGCTCCTGTCCGGCCGGGGTGCGGAGCTCGTCCAGGTCCAGCGGCGGGAAGGTCCGGCGGCCGAAGTGGTCGGCCTCGTGCGGGCGGGCGCTGATCTGTACCCGCAGGCCGGCCCGTCCGGTGCTGACGTGGTCGAGGGTGGCGATCGCCTTGGAGATGTGGAACGGCTCCGTGTGGGTGGCGATCACGGTCGGCACCAGTCCGATGTGCCGGGTCAGGGGTGCGATACGGGACGCGGTGAGTACGGCGTCGAGGCGGCCGCGGACCTGGTCGGTGCGGCCGTCGAGCTCGCCGTAGTGGGAGGACTGCAGGCCGAGTCCGTCCTCGAAGGTGACGAAGTCGAGCAGACCGCGCTCGGCCTCGGCGACCAGGTCGGCCCAGTAGCCGGCGGTGAACAGGTCCCGGGGGCGGGCGACTTGCTCCCGCCAGGAGGCCGGGTGCCAGCCGGTGCCGTCGAGGGCCACGGCAAGGTGCAGCGGAGAAGGGGACACGGATGAATGCCTTCCTGGAGGTCCGTACGAGGAAGCCGGCCCGATGGGACGGGGTGAACGGCTGTCGGCGAGGAGCGAGTCGGGTCCGCCGGCCGGAGGCCGGGGTCAGGGGCGGCAGGGGCCGTCGGCCACGCTCCGAGGGCCGGCGTGGGGCCGGGAGTGCGGGCGGACGGCACGGGGCGCCCGTGTCGGGTGACGCGCCGTCGTCCTAACCGCCGTCGTCCTAACCGCGACCGTCCGGACCGCGACCGTCCGCAGGGGCCACGGCGCGGTCATGCCGCGTCTTCCGCAGCGGCGGCTCCGGTGTTCCGTACGAGTGAGAAGACCGTGCGGCAGCGCAGGGTGAAGCCGATCGACTCGTACAGCCGGACGGCGTCGGTGTTGGTGGCGGCGGCGTGCAGGAAGGGGTGTTCCCCGCGTTCCTTGATGCCGGCCGCGACCGCGCGGACCAGACGCGTGGCCAGGCCCCGGCCGCGGTGGGCGGGGTCGGTGCACACGGCGCTGATCTCCGTCCAGCCCGGCGGGTGCAGGCGTTCGCCGGCCATCGCGATCAGCCGGCCGCGGTGACGGATGCCCAGGTAGGTGCCCAGCTCGACGGTGCGGGGCAGATAGGGGCCCGGTCGGGTGCGGGCGACCAGGTCGAGGATCTCGGGTACGTCGGCGGGACCGAGCCGTACCGCTTCGGGGTCCGGCTCCGCCCGCAGCGCGGTGTCCACGAGCTGGACGCCCTGGCCTGTCTCGACGAGCTCCCAGCCGTCCGGCGGTTCGGCCACGCCGCGTACCGCGGCGCTGCCGCCGGGGCCGACGAGCACGGCCAGGTCGGCCCAGGCGCGCGGGTCGTCCTCGTCGGTGACGGCGTGGAAGGGGGCCACGTCGGCCGGGTAGCGGGCGGCGCGGCCGACGCGTTCGGCGAAGCGGGCGTGCGGGCCGGTGAGCGCGGCCCAGGCGGGGTTGTCGAGGACGTGGGAAGAGGTGGCTTCGAGGCTGGCGACGGACATCGCGTGACGGCTCCGGTGCTGGGGGCGCGGGGCCGGGCCCCGCCGCGCGGCGGCGGCGGGGTTTCCGGCCGGGGGGCGGGTCAGGAGTTGTCCAGGGGCAGGCCGGGCGGGTTGACCTCGGACTTGGCGACGGCCTCGTCGGAGAGGTTGTAGGCCTTGAGCCACTCGGCGTACTGACCGTTCTTGATCAGGTGGTTGATGGCGTCGGCGAGCGGTTCGGCGAGGCCGCTGTCCTTCTTCGCGGTGGCCGCGATCAGGCCCTGTAGGGCGGCGCCGGCGCCGGAGTAGGTGCCCGCGGTGCGGGTGGCGGCGGGCGTGCCCGCGGTCTGGCGGTTGTGGTAGGCGAAGCCCGGGTTGGGGCCGAAGGAGGCGTCGACCTTGCCGCTGGACAGGGCGAGGTAGGTGCTGTTGCTGTCCTGGAAGTACTTGACGGTGAGCTTCTTGCCCTCCTTGGCCAGCTTCGCCTTCCACTCCAGGAGGATCTTCTCCTGGTTGGTGCCGGAACCGACGGCGATCGTCCTGCCGGCGAGGTTCTCGTAGTCGCCGTCGAAGTTCCAGGTGCTCTTCTTGGGCACGATGAAGGCGAGGTTGTCCTGCCGGTAGGAGGCGAACTCGTACTTCTTCTTGCGTTCCTCGGTGTCGGTGACGTTGGAGAAGGCCACGTCGACCTTGCCGCTGTCGATGCCGACGAAGAGGTTCTCCCAGGTGGAGTTCTTCACCTCGGGCGTGAGACCGAGGACCGCGGCGACCAGGCGGCCGAGGTCGGGCTCGGAACCGGTGAGAGTCTTCTGGTCGCTGCCCACGTAGGCCAGCGGGGCGAAGCCGGCCGGCAGGGCGCCGATGCCAATCTCCAGCTTGCCGCTCTTCCTGACGGCGGCGGGCAGTTCGGCGCTGATGGACTTCACCTCGGAGACCTTGATGGAGGTCTGCCGGGCGGCTCCGTTGGAGACCTGTCCGACGACGACCTCGCCGGACGTGACGTTCTCGGTGGAGGCGGCCGCGTCGCTGTCGCCACCGCAGGCGGCGAGCCCGGTGGCCAGGGAGGCGACCGCGGTCGCCGCGGTGATGCCGCGTATCAGGCTGCGTCGGGTGAAGTGGGCAGACGTAGACATGGCCGTTCCTTGTCGCTCAGGGACGTGGTGTGGGTGGGGGTGGGGAGGTCGTGGGGTGCGGCGGGCTCAGCGGGTCCTGCCGCAACGGGCTCTGTTTCAGAGGACCTTGCTGAGGAATTCCCTGGTCCGCTCGTGCCGGGGCCTGTCGAGGACCTCGGAGGGCGGGCCCTGCTCGACGATCCGGCCGCCGTCGAGGAAGACGACCCGGTCGGCGATCTCGCGGGCGAAGCCGATCTCGTGGGTGACGATGACCAGGGTGGTGCCGCTGGTCGCCAGGTCCTTGATGACGGCGAGGACTTCGCCGACGAGTTCGGGGTCGAGGGCGGAGGTGGGTTCGTCGAAGAGGATGACGCCGGGGCGCAGGGCGAGGGCGCGGGCGATGGCGACGCGCTGCTGCTGGCCGCCGGAGAGCCGGCGCGGGTAGGCGCCGGTCCTGTCGGCGAGACCGACCCGGCCGAGCAACTCGCGTGCCAGCTGCTGCGCTTCGGTCTTGCCGAGTCTGCCGGTGGCGACCGGGGCGGCGGCCACGTTGCCGAGGACGGTCAGATGCGGGAAGAGGTTGAAGTTCTGGAAGACGAACCCGATCCGCCCGCGCTGGGTCAGGATCGCCCGCTCGCTCAGCTCCTTGAGCCGCTCACCGTGCCGCTTCACACCGATGAGTTCGCCGTTGACGCTGACGTAGCCGATCTCGGGTTTCTCCAGGTGGTTGATGACCCGCAGCAGGGTGGACTTGCCGGAGCCGGAGGGGCCGAGGACGACGGTGACCTCGCCGGGCCGGACGGTCAGGTCGACGCCGTCCAGCACCCGGTGGGTGCCGTACCACTTGTGCACGTCGTGGACCTCGACGGCGGCAGGCTCCGTCTCGAGCCTCGCGAGGATGCCGGCGCTCATACGGCGGCCTCCCGGCGGACGCGGTCGCGCAGGTCGCCGAGGCCGGCCCGCAGCTTCTGCAACGGCGTCGGCGGCAGGCTGCGGGTGGCGCCCCGGGCGTAGTGCCGCTCGACGTAGAACTGGACGACGGAGACGACGCTGGTCAGGATCAGGTACCAGACGGTGACGACCAGCAGCAGCGGCACGATGTCGCCGGGGTAGGTGGAACCCATGGTCTGCGCGGAGCCGAACAGGTCGAGCAGGGAGACGTAGAAGACCAGCGAGGTGGACTTGATCAGACCGATGAGCTGGTTGACGTAGTTGGGGGTGATGGAGCGCAGCGCCTGCGGGAAGACGATCTTCCGGAACTGGTAGCCCTTCGGCAGGCCGAGTGCGGAGGCCGCCTCGTGCTGGCCCTGGTCGACGGAGAGGATGCCGCCGCGGACGACCTCGGCCGCGTAGGCCGCCTCGTTGAGGCTGAGGCCGATGACGGCGACGGCCATGTCGGTGGCGAGCTTCGACTCGTCGAAGGAGAAGAAGGACGGCCCGAAGGGCACGCCGACGCTCAACGTCTTGTACAGGGCACTGAAGTTGTAGAGGAAGAGCAGCACCACGATGAGCGGGACGGAGCGCAGCGCCCAGACGTAGGTCCAGCTGACCGCGCGCAGCACGGGGCTCCTCGAGAGCCTGGCCAGCGCGAGCAGGATGCCGCCGGCCAGGCCCAGCACCGCGCTGTAGGCGGCCACTTCGAGGGTGATCAGCAGTCCGTCGAGGATGGTGGGCCGCAGGAACCAGTAGCCGAAGCGGTCCCACTGGTAGAACGGGTTGGAGACCAGTCCGTGCACGAACTGGGTCACGAGAACGAGGACGACGGCGGTGGCGATCCAGCGCCCCGGTCGGCGCAGCGGCAGAACTCGCTGAGCGGTGAACGGTTTTGACGGTGGGTCGGTTGTCGGCGCCTCGGTGAGGGTGACGGTGGCGCCTGGGGGTTCGCTCATGGTGGGCTCCGGCTGGGTCGGAACACCCCCGGAGCACGGCGGTGCGCGGCGGCGCACACGGCGGCGGGGTACCCGGGGGCTGGGCGGACGACGGCACACCGCGCGGGGGCGGTGTCCGTCATGTTCGTCAGGAGGAGGGCGGGCGCTGCGGGGAGGTGTCAGCCCCGACAGCGGGCGCGGCCCGGCGCGGTACACAGTGCGCTGTTCACGCGGAGCAGATCGACGGCGCGATCGGCGACGAGAGGGTTCGGGTACGGCTGTACGGAGCCCTGGGAACGGCGTGCGGCCGTTCTGGGAGCTGCGTACATGGCGTCACCCTCACTGTTCCGGCCCCGGGGGGCCTCGCGCTTACCGAAACGTCGTCCGGTCCGGTCGTCACCTGGGGCACCCCACCGCGGTGCGAGGGTTGCCGGTCAGCAAGCCAGGGCTTGTCGCTGACGCTCATGACCGTTCTGGGCGGTAGTCAAGACAACCACCCGAACGAATGTCAACGCCGGTCCAGCTGGTGGAACGGCCGGGGCGGATCCTGGTGGGCCGCCCGGTCCGGCCCTCGTGGCTGGTTCAGCCTCGGTGGCCGATCGCGCTGCGGACGCGGAGCAGATCGATGTGACGTCGGGAGGTCAGAAGAGGCGAACGGCCCGCTCGGACGGTGACCGGAGCACGGCGCCTCATATTTCCCTACCTATCCACTAGGATTCCCCCAGTGAGTGTCGATCCGACCGACACCCACGTCAAGAGGGCCGTCCCGCATCACGGACGCCCCCACCGGACCACGGAGTCGGCCACGACCTCGCACCGGTCACCACAGCCGCTGCCGCCGGTACGCCGCGCGCCTTCGCGGACAACCACGCCACGAACTGCCGCGCGCCCGCACGGACCTGCTCTCCTGCCCGCCGCCCCCGGGTTCCCGAGCCGACCCCGACCCCGGTCCGAGCGAGCCGACACGACCTCCGGACTGCGGGGACAAAGAGCGGCAGACGAATCGGGCTGTACGCCGGGGAGAGTCACCGCAACGCTATGACCTGCGCAAACTCATAGGGAGGGCGTTTCCCTGGCTACCTTGGTGGCCACTGAGGAGGCACCCCCGCGCCGACATCGGCGAGAACCTCGCGGTCTCGGCTCGGTTCAACACCCTGCACGGGCAAGCCGGGCCCACAAGGTCTTCTCCGTTACCTTCGCGCCCTCACCCGCTGCCGCCCCGGGGGCGAGACACTTGCCGGAATCCGTACTAGAATCTGTACAGAATCAAGGCTCTATAGGGGTACGGGTGACAGCATGGAGATCCCTGAGGTCGTGACCGTCAGCGACGCGCGCGCGAGACTGTCGCGGATCCTGACCGACCTGTCGGAGTCCGGCGCGGATGCCGACCCGGTCCTGATCGGCGCCCACCGCAAGCCCCAGGGTGTCCTCCTGTCCGTCGAGGCCTTCGAGGCACTGAGCGGCCGAGCGGCACGACGTGCGGCCGTCGCCTCGGCCACCGGCTCCATCGAGGCCGAGGGGCTCCATGCCTCCTATGCCTCCGACCGCGACACCGAGGCGTACGTGAAGGGCGACCTGGACGCGGACGCCCTCATCGCCCGTGCGATCGCCCGCCACCGGCAGACCGCGGAGCGGCGGGCAGGGTGAACGATCCGTACGCCCTGCCCAACGGCGTGCTGCGCAACAAGCTCGGTATCACCGACCACCAGCTGCTCGCGGCAGCGGAGGCGGACATCACTCGGGCGCGCCTCATCCTGCTCACCGAACGCCCTCTGCCCGGCGCGTACGACCTCGGCCATCTCCAAGCGTTCCATGCCGCGGTCTTCGGGGACATCTATCCGTGGGCAGGCGAGTTACGCACCGTGAACATCGCCAAGCGCACACCGTTCTGCCCGGCGAGAAACCTGGTGTCCTACGCCGGAGAGGTCTTCGGCCGTCTCGCCTCCTCCGGTCGGCTTCAGAATCTCCCCCGGCAGGAATTCGTCACCCAACTGGCCACGTTGTACGGCGACCTGAACGTCCTCCACCCGTTCCGTGAGGGCAACGGCCGTGCCCAGCGAGCGTTCCTCGCCCAACTCGGCGCCGACGCGGGATACGACGTGAACTGGTCGGGCATGGACCCTCGACGCAACGAGGACGCCTCGGTGAAGAGCTTCCTCGGTGACAACCATCTGGTGGAGCAGCTGCTCGACGAGCTGGTCACCACGAGCTGACGCCCGCCACTCCGGCCGGCAAGGATCCCCGGCACAGGGCGCCACCCCTTCAACGACCAGGCCCAGGTCCAGCCGCTCTCAGTCGTGCCAGGGAGCTGCTGACGAACACGGAACCCGAGGACTATTGCTCACCGATGGCATTGGGCGGCGTCCTTCCGGCAGCCGATGGACCTTCCTGGAAAACGCCGATATTCCGCCGTCGCGGGGCACGGTCCGACACCATGGCGACATGACAGTTGCGGGGGCGTCCGGGCGGGGGCGTGTCGGTCGGTGGTACTGGGCGTTGGCGATGGGCGGGGCATGCGCCGCGTTGCTGATGGCCTACGTGGGGAAACTGGGCGTCATATCGGTGCTGAGCGTGACACTGCCCACGCTGGCACCCTTGTACCTGTCCTGGAAGGCGTTCCAGCACGACCGGCTCGACGCCGGCCGCGCGAGCGACATGGAGTCCGCGGCCCGCGATCTGGCCGACCTCGTGCGACGGCAGTGGGAAGCCGAGCCGCAGGCCCGTGGCCTGGACAGCTTCGCTCCACTGCCGGTCACCTGGGCCTCTGCGGACTTCGATTTCGTCCACGACTGGTCGGACCTGCGGTCCACCGCTGCCGAGTGGCCCGGCGGCTGCCCCGGGAACCCGGGCAACTGGCCGTCCACGGCCGTCGGCCTGGCCGGCCGTGACGGGGACATCGGGGACGTGTTCAGCGTCAGGACACCGGCGCGGCGACTGCTCCTCCTCGGGGACCCCGGAGCGGGCAAGACAACGCTCCTGAACCGCCTTCTGCTGCATCTGCTCGAACGCAGAGCCACGGTCCCCGAGGAACGTGTGCCGGTGCTCTTCAACCTCGGCTCCTGGCATCCGGATGACACCACCCTCTCGGAATTGATGGTCCGCCAGCTCCGCCAGCTCTATCCCGGACTGGCCGCACCCCCGCCGGCCGGTCCCGCAACGCACGGCGCCGCCGACCTGGCCGAGGCACTGCTCACGGGGCAGCGCATCCTGCCGATTCTCGACGGCTTCGACGAGCTGCCGGTCGGCCTGCGTGCCAAGGTGCTGGCCGCCGTCAACGACGAACCATGGATCACCGCCCCGCTGGTGCTCTCCAGCCGCCTCGCGGAGTTCCGCGAGGCCGTCCACGGCGCGGACCTCGCCATCGGCGTGTACGGAGCGGCGGGGATCACCATCCTGCCCATGGACGCCGCCGACGCGGCCCGGTACCTCCGCGGGAGGCCCGGCACCGCGGAGGCACGTCGCTGGGAGCCGGTGGTGGCCGAACTCGGCACGCCAAGTCCCGTCGGGCAGGCCCTGAGCACTCCGTTGGGCCTGTTTCTCGCGCGCAGGTTCTACCGCTCCTCCCTGGAACCGGGCTATCCAGGTCGCACCCTGCCGCCGGACCCGGCGGGACTTTGCCGGGAGGGCCAATTCCGCACGAGGGAAGAGGTGGACGAGCACCTGCTCGCGAGTTTCCTCCCTGGCGTGTACGGAACCGATGCCCCGCAGGCACACCGAGTCCTGACCCGGATCGCCTGGCATCTGGAGCACGACCAGGGCGGTGCTCCGGACATCGCCTGGTGGAGGCTGAGGTCTCTCCTGCCGACGCGCCGGGCGGCGCGCTTCGTCGCCCCCGTCCTGGGCGGTGCCGTCCTGGTGACGGCCACGGTCACCACCGGCGCGACGGCGTCGCTAACTCACGGGGCACAGGGAGACATCCTCTACTGCCTCTGTCTGGGCCTGTACCTCGGGCTCCTGACCGCACTGACCGTCGCCGGGGCCCACCCGGCCCTGGTGGCGATCGCGTGCGGCCTGATGATGCTCGTCGCGCCCTCTGGCGACGCCCCGGTCCTGTGGACCTGCGGTGACCTCGCAGGCATCGCGATCATCATCTTCCTGGGCTTCGCGGCCCTCCGCCGGGCAACGGCACGATTCCGGTCCCTGGGGTCCGCGCGGATTTTGGCCCTGGGGCTGACCGGCACACTGATCGGTGCGATGACGCAGGGGGTGATCACCTACCTCGTCGTATCGGTCCAGCCGGTGAACGGGGGCAACCCCCTCACCATGAGTGGCGAATCACTTGAGGGCGGCGCCAGGCTGGGACTCTTCCTGGGCCTCTCCTACGCCGCCCGTGTCAGCCTGAGGGAAACAGCCGTGACACCCGGTGGACGGCTGGCCTGGGCGTGGAGCCGGCCCGGTTGTCTGGCGGCGCTGCTGCTCAGTCTGGTGCTCACGGTCATCGCCGCGTGCGTGAGCGCGGCGATGCCGTCGCAATGGGGAGCGGACCCCTCCGCATGGAGGGTGATCGTCGCGGTCGGCTTGTCCATCGCCCTGGTCACCGGGCTTGCCGGGGGCATCGGTTTCGGGCTGTCCGTCCAGACGCCCGATCTGGCCACAGTGGTGGGACCCGAAAGCGTCCTGCGTCAGGACCGTGAAGCGAGCGCCACGATGACACTGATGACCGGTGGTGTCTTCCTGGTGGTCTTCGGCCTGTCAGTCGCACCCCTGACCCTGACCGGCGGCTCCGGCATCTTCGGCGTCGCGACGTTCGCCTTGCTCTACACCCTGCTGGGGGCCATGCTGGGTGCCCTCCGGCAGACCTCGTACATCCTCTTCGTCCTCACACAACGCCACCTGGCCCGCCATGAGGAATTCCCGCCCGACCTCATGGCTTTCCTCGACGACGCCCGGGACCGAGGCATCCTGCGCCAGGTGGGACCCGTCCACCAGTTCCGTCATATCGATCTGCAACGTCACCTCGCCCGCCAGTCTCGGTGGTGACCGGGCACGGAGGCTGGCGAGGCACCGGCGGCGAACGGGCCGTCTCTCAGGGGTGGTGCCGTGACGGGGAACCGGGGCGGTGGTACGCCGTAGCGGGATCCGGTTTCAAGTGGCGGGACACGTTTACCCGGCCTCAGCCCGGCTGCCGTATCCCTTCGGCCCCGCCGCGAACACCACTGCCGTCGCTCACCGGTGGATCTCCGTGTCGCGGCCAGGCCACTGCCGACCGGACGGGGCTCGCCTTCCACTCAGCAGATCTATCTGAGAGGTACAGACCAGAGGTGGCCGCACCACATGTCCAGCCACCGCGACGCCCGGTTCCGGGGTCGAAGGCAAACTGCGAGCCGCCCAGCAGCTCAGCGACAGCGGGCAGACATACGACCTCGTCGTCATCCACCCCGGCCGCCGGCCCGGTGACCCGGCCTTCACTCTCGGAGACGCTCACGTCAGTAGTCATCAACTGCCGCTTCCTACTCGGGAGTTACACCACTCACCGTACAGACCCCACCACCGTGGCCGCCCGCTCCAGCAGCGGGAACATCCAGCACCTGATCCCCAACCGGCAGGGCACCGCCTACCTGTCCGTCGACCACCAGACCCAGGCGGTGACACGGCGTCAGTACCTGCCCTTCGGCGGTACCCGCGGCACGGCCCCGGCCACCTGACCCGGCGACAAGGGCTACGTCGGCGGCACCACCGACACCGCCACCAGCCTGGTCAACCTCGGTCTGCGCGAGTACGACCCGCAGACCGGCCGCTTCATCAGCCGCGACCCGCAGCTGGAGGCCACCGACCCCTCGCAGCTGACGGGCTACGACTACGCCGCCAACAACCCGGTAACCGGCAGCGACCCGACCGGTCAGAGCTGGTTCAGCTCCCTGTCCAACGCGGTCTCCGGCTTCGCGGACACCGCCCAGCAGGTCATCGGCCGGACCAACGCCCCATGGCCGCACTCGGCTTCGGGCAGCTGCTGCTCGGCGCAGCCGCGGACGGCCTGGGCGGCGCGCTCATGGCGACCGGAATCGGGGCGGTCGGCCCGGGCGAGGCACTGACCCTCGCGAGCTCCGCACTCGCCGTCACCGGCACCGCCACGGTGGCGTCCGCGGTGGCCGCACCGAATATCGCCTATGCCGTGCAGAACGGTGATGGCGACGGAGGCGACTCCAGGGCTTCGGCGTAGTCGGCGGGCGTCCGTTTCGTGATCACTTGAGCCCGAGCAGGGCGAGCGGGCGGTCCGCGTTGCGGGCGTTGTGTCGCAGAGCGGCGGCGATGTTGGTCGCGCCGGCCAGCCGCAGGGCGCCGATGGCGAGATTGCGCCAGGTGGCCATCGCCCGGGGCGTGTTGCCGGTTCGCAGCTGTGAGGCGTCTTCGGCGAACGTGGTGTCTCTGACGTGGTGCAGGGCTTCGATCTGCCAGTGATCACGGATCAGGGTCGCCAGCTGGGCGGGGTCGGCTTGCTCGGCGGTGAGGCTGGTGACGGCGTAAACGGTCTTGATGGTGGTCCTGCCGGTCTTGCGGTCGGTGCGGCGGCGCTTGATCTGCACGGCCTGCCGGGCTCCGGGGAAGAGCAGGCCGTTGACCGTGACCACCTTGATCCGTCGGATCTCCGAGCGTCCGTGGCCGATGCCCCTCACGCGGCCCTGCAGCGGGATCTGTGTCCACGGAAGGGATTTGAGCTGCTTGCGGAGCTTCTTCTGGTTGCCCTTGACGATCACGATGTAGTGGGCTTCGCGGCCGAGAAGGTAGTCGGCGTGCTCGCGTTGGGTGTGCATGGCGTCGCTGGTGACGACCGCCCCGGCCAGGTCTGCCATCGTCTCCGGCAACGGCTGGAAGCAGGTGATCTCGTTCGTCTTTTCCTGCACGTCCAACTGGGCGAGGACCAGGCCGGTGGTGTGGTCCAGGGCTGCGAGCAGGTGGATCTTGCGGCCGTTGGCCCTGGCCGCTCCGCGAAGGCTCTTGCCATCGACCGCCAGGCCGTGCAGCCGGCCCCGGGTTCGATTGCGGCGGTCGGCGAGCCAGCGGCCGACTGCCAGGTCCAATGCGTCACCGTCGATCCGGGCCAGCAGCCGTCGGACCGTCGTTTCCGCAGGCAGGGACCGTTGGGGGAACAGGGGGTCGAGTCGCACGCCGACGTGTTCCAGCACGTGGGGCGGCGCGTCGGTGATCCATTCGCCGACCGCCAGCAGCGACGTTGCCCCCGCCAGCACCGCGCAGGCGGCCAGGGCAAGGACGCCGACCAGGGCGTGGCGCACTCCACGGGGATCACGCGGATCGGGCACCTGGGCGAGGCGGCCCAGCAGTCCGGGCACTTCTTCCGGCGCGAGTTCTGGATGCTCTCGGAGTTGGTCAAGGGCAGGCGGGATCAGCGATGATGCTTCGGCAGGCACGGTCTTCCAGGCAGGTCACGGGGCGTCGAGAACTCCATGATCTTGGAAGCCGTGCCTGTACCGCTCTCCCTGGCCGACCAATCCGACAGACCGTCATGAACCGGATGCCCGGCGACTACGCCGAGGCCCTGGGTCATGAGCCGGAAGGTCAAGAACCAGCGACTGGCTGCCGTGGGATACGTCTGGGCCTTCGTCTCTCTCACCCGGTCGCCAGGCGCCAGAGCCCACTACGACCGCCGACGAGCAGCCGGCGACCGCCACGTCGCCGCACAACGCAACCTCTTCAACCGCTTCATGGGCATGCTGTTCCACTGCCTCCAGAACGGCCACACCTACGACGAAGCAATCGCCTTCCCTCAGCCGTCAGCCGGACATACCCCAGCGGCAGCTTGACGCTTATCCGCGTGGGATGTCTTGTCCCCGGCGACTGCGTCCGGCCGGGTGCGGGGGCGGCCGACGGGCCCGCGTACCCGCACCTTCTTCAGGACGGGGATGAACTGTGGGCTGTCCGCTGCCTGGCCCGCGGTCAGGATGAACGCCAGCGGGCGGCACTTGCGGTCGGCGGCGAGGTGGACCTTGCTGGTCTGCCCGCCCCTGGAGCGTCCGAGGAGGGCGGCCTTCAGCCGGAGCTTGTGCCGTCGCCGGACGCGTCGTCGTTCTTCCCGCGCGGGATCGCTTTCGGTCTCCTGCCCTCTTTGTTCTTCAAGGCTGCCCCCTTTGACCTGGCCTTCTCCTCCTCGGCGGCGGCTTTCTCCAGAGCGGTGACGACGTCCTCGTCCAGGTGCATCCCGGCCGCGTCGTGGTGGGCACGGGCGGTGGTCGAGTCGATGCTGACCAGGGACAGGTCCACCTCACCGCGCTTCGCAGCTTCCGCGATCAGGCCCTCCAGCAGGGCCTCGAAGACCCCGGCGTCACGCCACTGCCGGAAGCGGTTGTGGACGGTCGACCAGGCACCGAACTCTGTCGGCATCTCCCGCCACTGGCCACCCGTCTTGAACCGCCAGATCACGCCCTCGAACTGCTGCCGCAGCCGCTCGGGGTACGGGCCGTACTCGCCGATCGGCAGGTACGGCTCGATGAACTCCCACTCCGGGTCGGTCAGTTGCACTCGCGTCACGTACGACGGTCTACCGGACCAGACCGTGCCACGAAGGCACATCCCGCAGATTGATCACGACTCGATACGCGCCCTAGCCGCCCCGGGGGGGCGACAGCCATGTCGATCTTGTGCGTGCGCCCCACTACGCCCGCGCCTCGGCGATTCGATGGGTCGAGGCTACGACAGAAAGCTGAACCGAGCCGCGCTTTCGTATCCGGCCCCCCGCGAGGTCCGATGTGCGACAGGAGGGGCTCCTACACTCGCTGAGGGCAGCGGCACTCGGGGGAGCGTGGGAGCGCATGGACGACAACTCGTCATCATCCGACGGGAGTTGGGCGCGGGTGATGGCGGCGGAAGCCCGCGTGGACGACGTCGCCGCAGAACTGCTGTTGATGGGGGGCTTCTGCCTCGAAGGCTGCGTCGACGCGGAGTTCGTCGCCAGGATGAAGGAACTGGCCGCAGACATCGACACGGCCACCCGGGAGTTCGAAGCGCTCGTGGCGGACGAACTGGACGGGGACACTTCCAAGGTTGCGGAGGGTCTGCGGGAGACCGTTCGCACGACATGCGCACAGCGGCGTGCCGACGCCTGCGAATGGGTCGCTCGCGCCTACGACGCCTTAGGCGACGCGACCGAGGCCGTACGGCGCTTCGCTACAGCCATGGAACTGCATCAGCGGCTCGGGAACGAAACGTCAGCGCAGCGCTGCGCTGTTGCCTCCGCTCATACTCAGCTTTACAGCAGCGGAAATGTCGACGCCGAGATCCGGCGGCTGGCTCCTGGCGCCGAATCAGTCGGCCCCGCCACCGACCTGGAGGCCATCGGCAAGCAGATCGAGACCGGGCAGCTCTATGCGCGTGGGGGTGATCTCGCCGAAGCGCGGCGGCTCTTCGAGGCCGCCGCGGAGGCACTCGAAGCGGCTGCCCCTCGGAACACACCCCTGCCGGAGGCGCTTGAGCGGCTCATGGACGCGTCGGGGAACGGCACGGCCTGGACGCCGAAAGGTGTCAAGGAGTTTGTCGAGCCGGTGCAGCGAGCTGTCACGATGCACGGTCTTCGGCAGACGCTGGGTCTGGCCCGTGCCCAGATCGCGGAGGACCCGCGAGAAGCACGAAGGTATACCGAGGAGTTCCGTGCTCAGCCAGATTTCGCCGCCGTCACCACGGCCTTCCTCGGTAAGTCCGCAAGCGACGCCATGCAGGCTGCCTCCGGCCCCATCGGTGACTTCGCCGCTGCCCTCGCGGAGATCGACGCTGAGCAGTCAGCCCGGCCGACGGACGAGATGCTCGCCCGGTTGAGCGAGCTCTGGGAGCATGCCTGCCGGCTCGGCGTGACGAGATTCCAGGCGGGGGTGGCAAGACGTCGGGGCGAGCTGCTGCTGCGTACGGACCGCCCCCTCGACGCGATCGCGGTGCTGCGAGAAGCGCTCGGCCTGCTCGGCGACGCGAGCCGGCACGACTTCCAACCGGTACTCCTGGCGCGGCTCGCGGCCTGCCACGCGGCGATCGGCGACTGGCGCGAGGTCTCCAGGGTGACGTCCCGGGGGATCGCGCTGGTGGAGGCTCACCGCTATGACGTCAGCGGCACCTATATGAAGGACTTCTACCTCAAAGACCGCATCGACCTGTACCGACTCGCGGTGGAGGCCGCGTACTACGCGAAGGACGCCGAACGCCTCTTCCACGTCATGGAGCTCTCGAAGGCGCGGCGACTGGCGAACGCCACCACACGGCCCAGTCCCGAGCAGATGGGGCAGATATCAGAGCTGAGTCGGCGCATTGACGAGAGCCCTGCCGGGTCCCGCGAACGTGCCGAACTCAGCTTGCGTCGCCGCCTGCTGTGGGACCACCTGCTGGCCGGGGGTGACACGCACGGTGCACCCGTCCCGGCGCTGAGCGACATCCAGCGGGCCCTGCTCCCGGAGGAAGCCGTCCTCTACCACTACTGGCTCGACGACAGCCGGTTGCTCGTCGTACTCGTCAGACGGGAGCGGAAGGTCATCGGCCTGCGGACGCTGCCCCCGAAAGCCCGCGAGGCGCTGGACCGCCTGGTCGAGCTCGTACGGCCGGAGAACGCAGACGGCGCCATTGTGGACATCGACGGCCCACTGGCCGAATCCGCGCCGTGGTTGCTGCCAAGTGACAGGAAAGCCCTGACGGGCTGTACCCGGCTCTACGTCAGCCCGCACGGCCTCCTGCACAGTCTTCCGATCCACGCGCTACCCTGGGGAAACGGGACCCTGCTCGACGACGTCTCCGTCGTCTATCTGCCGAACCTGGCCGGCCTGCTCGAGGACGTGCCGGAGCCCGGGCCGGGTACGGTAGTCGCCGGTGTCAGCGAGTTCGTCATGCCGGGCCTCAAGCGACGCGACGAGCTGGCTCCCGGGGCACGCGAGATCGCGGCCATGCACCGTAGCGCCGGGCGGCCTGTGACGGAGTTCACCGACGCCCAGGCCACCAAGGGCGCCTTGCTCGACGCAGCTGGCGGAGTCCTCCAGTCCGCCGGTTGTGTGAGCCTTCTGACCCACGGTGCCAGCGTCGACGCCGACACCCCTATGGAGTCGATCCTGTGGCTGCACGACCTGCCTCTGGACGGGCTGGAGATGGCCATGTGGCCTTTGTCGGGGGCATTGGTGACGCTCACCGCCTGCTGCTCGGGGCAGCGGGCGATCACCATGGCGGGCGGTGAGGCAGGCCTGCCGGGGGATGAGGTGTTCGGCCTGCAGGCGGCATGCTTCGCCGCGGGGGCTTCCGCGGTGCTGGGCGCGCTCTGGCCGATCAAGAGCAAGCAGTGCGTCCAGATCAGCGCCTTCGTGCACGAGGCGCTCGTCAACGACAGGCAGGCACCGGATCAGGCTCTTCGTACCGCAGTTCTGAGATTCCGGCGGACCGCCGGTCTGCTCGGTCGGGCCACCGCTGTATGGGCGCCCCTGTTCCTCGTGTCCCGCGGTCGTCCCAGGCCGCTCGTTTCCGGGAGCTCGCATGTCTGACGTCATCTATCTGCACGTGGACTTCGCCGACCATGAGAGCGCGCTCGCCGGCGCGGCCCTGCTCCGCGACAAGCTCGCCTCCCTGCCTCAAGTGGGAGAGGCGGACGCTGAAGTCGACGACTACCTGATCGACACCGAACAGGTTCTGGTCGGTGTCACCGCTGCGGTCCAGTTGATCCAACTGGCCGACGACGGTTCGGGAAGTCTCAGGAACCTCATCGGCAACGTCCGTGAACTGGCCCGCGAGATAAGGGGGGTGAGGCGAATCCGTCGCGAGGTCGACGGTGAGCTCCGGTACCTCGACGACCACCCCTTCGACGATTCCGACGACGAGTCCTGAACCTGGGAGCAGAGCGTGACCCACCCCGACGGCCCGGGTGACAGTCGCATGCGGAGTCTGCGCGATGCGCTGCAGCCCACCTCGCCCGCGGCATCAGTGGAATCGGTCAAGTCCACACGCCTGCGCGCACCCAATGTCGATCTCCTCGCAGCCGCCGAGGGCCTGGGCCGGTGGTACGAGAGCCAGCACATGAAGGTGCAGATCATGCCCGTCGGCAACACCCACGTCGTCCAAGCCCGGTCCAGCAGCCAGTGGAAGCGGGCCCTGGGCATGGCGGTGGCCCTGACGGTCACCATGCGCCAGGACGGTGTCGACCTCGTCGTGGAGATCGGGAAGGCACCCTGGATGGCCAAGAGCGCGGCCGCCGTCATGTGGTCCGCCGCACTTCCTCCGCTGATGGTGGCCCCGGTGCTGGGCCTGGCGAACCAGGCCAGACTGCCCGGGCAGACGATCGACTTCCTCAAGGCCACGCTGCCCCACTACCTGCCGGCCCAGCACCCTCCGGTCGAACCATCCCCGCCCCCGCACGTCGCGCCGCCACGGATGCCGCTCCCGCCTCCCCACACACCGCCACCACGCCGCTTCGAACCCCCGCCCCCGTATGCGGCACCGCCACCGTCCCGCTCCGAGCCGCCCCCGGCCTCCCCACCGCCGGGTCAGGAACCTCACCCGGGGAGGCGATTGGATTGACCTTTCCGGACCGTACCGATCCGACGGCGGAGTTCCGTGACACCCTGGCGACCCTGATCCACGCGCGCTTTCCCCTGCTGCACGTCCGTACGCACGAAGAGGACCGGCTGATGCAGCAGCTCAACCTGTGCCTGCGGGCCGATCCCCGACTGGTGCGTCATCCCCGGCCCGTCATCATCTGGAAGGTCACCACGGGACTTCGTGACACGACCGGGAGGCATGTGGTCGCCGACACCACCGAGCCACTGCGAGCACTGGAGGCGGTCCAGCAGTTCCAGGGATCAGGGGTGTTCGTCTTCCTCGACCTGCATCACTTCCTCCTGGGAACCCAGTCCACCGGAGTGAACCCACTCACGCGGGCCAAGGTCGTCCGGACGCTGCGTGACCTCCGTGAGCCGCTCAAGCGCGGGCGGGACAGAAAGACGCTGATCATCGTCTCCCCCGAGTTGGCTCTCCCGCCGGATCTCGACAAGGACATCCACCTGATCGAGCTGAATCCCCCCTCGAAGGCCGAACTGGACGACGTCCTGACCAAGTTCTTGCGGGACAACGGGATCGCCGACCGTTCCTCCAACGGTGTTCTCGTCACCACTGCCCATGGCCTCACCTGCGACGAGGCCGAGAACGCCTTCGCCCGGGCATTCAGCCGGCACGGCCGTATCGACAAGCGCGCCACGGACCTGGTGGCGGACGAAAAGCGGCAGGCCGTGCGGCGGACCGAGATCCTGGAGTATGTCTCCACACTGTCCGAGGAGGACCTTGAGATAGGCGGCCTGGGCACGCTGCGGAACTGGTTGAAGCAGCGTGAGGGCAGCTGGCTCGGCAGAGGCAGTGAGTGGGGGATCCGCCAGCCTCGAGGCATTCTCATCACCGGAGTCCCGGGCTGCGGGAAGAGCCTCACGGCCAAGTGCACCAGCGTGGCGTGGAACCTTCCGCTGCTCCGTCTCGACGTGGGCCGGATCTTCGCGGGCCTCGTCGGCAGCAGCGAGGCGAACATGCGCGAAGCGCTCTCGCTGGCCGAGGCGATGTCGCCCTCCATCCTGTGGATCGACGAGCTCGAAAAGGGGTTCGCCAGAAGTGCCGGAGGTCTCGACAGCGGAGTCGGCAGCAGGGTTTTCGGGACCTTCCTCACCTGGATGCAGGAACACACCGCCTTCGTCTTCGTCATCGCCACCGCGAACGACATCTCCCAGTTGCCCGCCGAGTTCCTCCGCAAAGGGCGCTTCGACGAGATCTTCTTCGTCGACCTGCCCACGCGAGTGGAGCGCAGCAGGATCCTGCGTATCCATATCGGGCGCTATCTCAAGCACCCCGCCGCAGCAGGTCAGTTCCCGCATAGCGATGAAGCGTTCAACCGGCTCGCCGAGATGTCGCCGGACTTCAGCGGCGCCGAGCTTCTGGACGCAGTGAACTCGGCCGCGTTCGCGGCCTTTCAGGCCAAACGGCCTATTCGCTTCGAGGATGTGGCGGCAGCGGTGGAAGCCACAGCGCCGCTCGCCCGCATCCAGACCGAAAGAGTGCGTGAGATGCAGCAGTGGGCCCACGCGAGCGGCGTTCTGCTCGCGACGGAGGGCAAGGACCTGGAGAAGCCGCTCACGGTGACGGGAGACGGCGCCCTGTTGGGCATGAGGCAACTCGGCTGACGCCGGCGGGCGGAAGGAACCGTGATCGTATGAGCACTGGGCTGGAGCTCCTGCCGCTGGCACTGGCGGCCGGGGCCATCGTGGCGGCGGTCCGTCATCACGAAGCCCGCAGCGGCATCAAGGCCGCCGCCCCCATCGTCTGCGTCGACACCCGGCTCCGGGACGAGGCCCTGCTCGGAAGGGCGCTGGCCGCCGTCGGCGCGGACGAGGGCGGGCACGGCGGCTACCACTACGGGAGGATCGGCGGCGCTGCCGTCGCCTTCGCACGCTCCGGCCAGTCCACCTTCACCGCGTTCTTCGATCCCGGAGTAGACGCCGAGTCCGCGGCACACCTCGTTCGGCAGTTGGACGCCGCGTACTGCGCGGCCCTGCGCGACCGGCTCACCGAAGCCATCGTCGCCCGCTGCAGGGCCCAGGGACTGGCCGTGTCCCCGCCTCGGCCGGCTCCACAAGGCGGTCATCTGGTCACCGTCACCGAGCACGACGGCAGCGGAGTGGAACTGACGCTGGCGGACACGGGCACGGTGTCGGCCAAGACCTTCGGAGTGCACGGAACCGCCTGCCTGTCATGGGCCCCGCGCGCGGAGGAGCTGACCGAGGGACGGGTCCTCCACGCGCACTACACCCAGGACTACTACACCGTGGAATCAGCAGAGGACGCCTGGTCCTCGCATGCGGAGAACGAATGGGAGGGCACCTCGGCCCAGGAGACCGAGTGGGAGGGCATGTGAAGGTCCGACTCGGCCGATGGGTGGCCTGGACACAAGCCGAGGGGCCAGGAGCACGAGCCGCCCTCTGGGTGCAGGGGTGTGCCATCCGCTGTCCTGGCTGTGTCAATCCGCACTTCTGGCCAGCACAGGGCGGCAGCCTGGTCGAGGCTACGGACCTCGTCACCGTCTTGCGCGAGGGCCCGCCTGTAGAAGGCGTCACCCTGCTGGGCGGAGAGCCGTTCGAACAAGCCACCGCCCTAGCCGAGTTCGCCGCCGGCGTTCGGGCCATGGACCTGACCGTGATGGCGTTCACCGGCTACCGCTACGAAGAGCTCCAGACGAACCCCGTTCCAGGTGCCGCCGACCTGCTGGCCGCGACCGACCTGCTCGTCGACGGCCCCTACGTACGCACGCTCCCAGATCGCCGCCGCCCCTGGGCGGGCTCGACGAACCAGCGGTTCATCGCGCTCACCCCCCGCTACGCACAACTCGTCGCGGAAATCGAGAACCCGGACACCGAACAAGGCTCGTGGCACGACCGCCTGGAGATCCACTTGCGCGAGGACGGCACAGTAGGCATGAGCGGGATGAGCGACACCAGGCTGCTGGGCGAGCTGAGACGAGACCTTGGGCTGCGGCACACGAATGGTGGTTCCGGCAAAGGGCCATGATTTCGACCTCTGAGCCTCCGGCCGCGCGGAACTGTGTCAACTTGTTGATCGCCCGCTCGACAGCGTTGCGCTTGGCGTACCGCTCTGTGTCGAAGCCGGGTGGCCGGCCACCGGCGCTCCGTGCCGCAGACGGCCGGCCGCATGCGTCACAACTGCGCGGTTACGCGTTCGGGTCCCACCCTCTCTGCGAGCTGCTCCATCGGCTCGGTGTCGCCGGTGGTCTCCAGGACGTCGAGCGGGAGGCGCTCGTAGAAGGATCAGCGCCTGCCGTCACGACCAGCTCACCGCGAAACTGCGGACGGCCGGACTCGGTGTCATGGCCAACCTGCGCTTCTTCGGCCTCGACGACAGCGGCCCAGACGCCGACCCGGGCGGTGATCACCGGCTAGAGCAACCGGGGCGGCCCGGTCAGCATCCAGGACGACGCTGTCCTGGCCATCCGACCGGCGAGCGTGACAAAGACAAACCGCTGACTCCTGAGTGGACTGTCAGGTGCCTGCCTCCAATCTCCTCCCGCATGCGCGTACCGGTCGTTGTCAGTGGTCCCTCCTATCCTGAGTTGACTCGGACCACACGTGAACGACGGAGGATCACTCCATGACGTGGGACAACAACACGCGGCCTCGGCAGTTCCGGGAACACCTTGAGGCGACCACCGCCGTACGCACGATGCCCGGCTCGGCATGGGTGACGGTACGCCTGGACGTCGCAGCGGACGTCGACCTGCTGATGACCCTGGCCAGCCTCGCCCTGCAGGCTCATCAGGCATGGCCGAATCCCGACGACGACCCACGTACCCATGCAACGATCACCGCAGCGGGGCAGTCCCGCCCGCGTCTCTCGGACGGGACTGAGAGGTACTCCTCCAGGCAGGTGACACTGTGGCCAGCCCGACAGGCGAGGACGAGGCCATCCGCGCACTCGCGGAACGCCTGAAGAACACCTTCCACACGGCACGCACCGCGGCCGAGGTCGAACAGGCCGTCGCCAGGGCAGACGCCTCCTTCACAAACCGGCCCGTACACGAGTTCGTCCCCCGTGCTGGTCGAACGCAAAGCCCAGGCCCTCCTGAACGGGACGGCAGCCGGGCTCCTGCGTCCAGGATCTGCAGGGGGGCGGTGAGGTTGGCCCAGTGCAAGCCGGCGTGGGCGGTGGTCCAGCAGGTGACGGCCGGAGCGGGAATCCTGGGGAATTCAGGGATGGCCCGGTCCATGTACTCCTGAGACACTCCCACGCACTCGGTGTCGACGGCCGCCGCCTTCTCCAGCGTTCCGGCGAGGTCTTCCCATCAGAAGCCCGGCAGCCGCAGGTGGTGGCGGAGGACCGGATCGTCGGACAGAAGTAGTTGGTCGACGTGCGCCGACAGTTCCGCCCGGTAGGCGGTGGTGGCGTCGAAGGCGTCATGCACGCCCAGCAGCACGGGCCAGCGCCCGCCGAGGTCATCGAAGGCGAACTGTGCGGCCAGAGCGCCTTCCCGCAGCTTCCCCGACGTCTAGTCCTCCCACGCTGACACCAGGCGCAGCCACGCCGGGCGGCCGACGGCGATGCGGGCCGGAGCGCCCAGGGTGCGCCCGGCCCGCCCCCAGCTCCCCGACGGATTCGGCCCGACGTGCAGGGCCCTGGCGGCATGCGCGTGGCGGGCGCGCATGCGCCGCTCGGTGTCCGGATCTGGCGGAAGCGTGTGCACCAGCGATCTCCCACAACAGGGCAGCGTCAGGCTGGAGAGCGACGGCACCGGCCGCCGCCCTCCAGCCTGACGCACCGAAAGGCGGCGAGAAGAGCGTTCGTCGCTCCTGGGTGTGACCCCGAGGACATCCGATTCCAGTTCTCCAGCCGGAGGACTGTCACTTCCACGGCACCAAACTGTCAGCCACAGGACTTCAGTCCAGCGTGTCCCGCGATACGTGCGAGGGCGCCATTGACGGCTGCCTCGACACGCGCAAGAAATGTTATCTGCCCGGTCTCGGGCTCGGCTCGCTGGAGGAGCGTCATCGGCGCTCAGGCTCAGCCGGAGCAAGTCCGCAGGAAGACACCTCGTACATGTACTTCCGAGGGCACCAGAAGCGAGATGTCTCCTCAAGAACGACAGTGGATCACATGCGGTAGCAAGAATGCCCGGATATGTCGCATGGGCGGCGGACAGAAACGACGATACCCTCAGCCCGGATTCGACCCGGATTCGACCCCGAGGGTTCAGACATGGCCTCTGACCTGGGCAAATAGAGAGCGGCAGACGAGTCGGGCTGTACGCCGGGTTTTGTGCCGGGGGTTCTCGCGAACCGTCCGGTGACGGCCATCCATCTAGGGCCGGCGTTGCCGCCGGTCTCGTGCGGTCTACCCGCGGACTCGGGCGGGCAGCCCTCGGACGTCCGCGCAGAGCGCGTTTCACGGCGCTCCTTTTGACCTTGCTCCGGGTGGGGTTTACCTAGCTGCCCAGGTCGCCCTGGGCACTGGTGGTCTCTTACACCACCGTTTCACCCTTACCCGGTGCCGAAGCACCGGGCGGTCTGTTTTCTGTGGCACTGTCCCGCGGGTCACCCCGGGTGGCCGTTAGCCATCACCCTGCCCTGTGGAGCCCGGACGTTCCTCGGGGAGTCCCCGTCAGGGGAATCCACGCGGCCGTCCGCCCGGCTCGTCTGCCGTGTGGACCATGGTACCGGGCGCCGGGCGCGGCCGGTTCCGTCCCCGGGCCCCGTTACCCTGTCCCGGAGCTCACACTCCCCCGACGCCCCCCGAGGAGCCCCCTTGCTCGTCCTCCTGCCGCCCTCCGAAGGCAAGGCCCCTGCCGGGCGGGGTGCGCCGCTGCGGCTGGAGTCGCTGTCGCTGCCCGGGTTGAACGACGCCCGGCAGGCTGTGCTGAGCGAGCTCGTCGAGCTGTGTTCCGGGGACGAGGACAAGGCGCGTGAGGTGCTCGGGCTGAGTGCGGGGCTGCGGGGGGAAGTGGGCAAGAACGCCCTGCTGCTCAGCTCCGCGGCCCGGCCCGCCGGGGAGGTCTACACCGGGGTGCTCTACGACGCCCTCGGCATCGGCACGCTCGACGCCACCGCCTCCCGGCTCGCCGGGCGGTCGCTGCTCGTGTTCTCCGGGTTGTGGGGGGCCGTCCGGGTCACCGACCGAATTCCTTCCTACCGGTGTCCCATGGGGGTCAGGCTGCCTGGCATCGGGGGGCTCGCGGCGCATTGGCGCAAGGCCATGGGGGCCGTGCTGTCCGAGGTGGCCGCCGGGAGCGGGGTCGTGCTCGACCTGCGGTCCTCCGCCTACGCCGCCGCCTGGAAGCCTTCCGGGGACATCGCCTCGCGGACCGTGGGCGTACGGGTGCTGCACGCGCCGACACGGAAGGTCGTCAGCCACTTCAACAAGGCGACCAAGGGGCGGATCGTGCGCAGTCTGCTCTCGGCGGGGGCCGAGCCGGGCGGGCCCGCCGAACTCGTCTCCGCGCTGCGTGATCTCGGGTACGTGGTGGAGACCGCCGGTGCGGTGACGGGCAGGGCCTGGGCCGTCGACGTTCTCGTCGACGAGGTCCACTGAGCCGGGACCGCCCCGCTCACCGCAGGTGCGACGTGTCGTTCACCAGCCGCACGCTCGCGTTCCCGTCCCCGTAGTACGCCACCGCCGACAGCGACGCCGCCGAGAGCTCCATGCGGAACAGGGACTCCGGCGGGGCGCCCAGGGCCAGGCGGACGAACGTCTTGATCGGGGTCACGTGCGTGACCAGCAGGACCGTACGGCCCGCGTACGCCGCCAGCAGGCGGTCGCGGGTCTCGGCTATGCGGTCCGCCGTCGCCGTGAAGCTCTCGCCCCCGCCGGTCGGCTCCGCCTCCGAGTCGGCGAGCCAGGTGTTCAGGTCGTCGGGATAGCGGTCGCGTACCTCGGCGAACGTCAGGCCCTCCCAGGCACCGAAGTCCGTTTCGCGCAGGCCGTCGTCCACCGTCACGTCCAGACCCAGACGGGCGGCGACCGCGGCCGCCGTCTCCCGGGTCCGGGTCAGCGGGGACGCCACGATCGCCTCGATCGTCCCCCTGCGGGACAGGGCCGCCCCGGCGCGTTCCGCCTGCTCCCTGCCGATCTCCGACAACGCCGGGTCGGAGCCGCCGCTGCCCGAGAAGCGCTTCTGGGGCGTCAGCGGGGTCTCGCCGTGGCGCAGGAGGACGAAGGTGGCGGGGGTGCCGAGGTCGGGTGCCGACGACCAGCCGGGGGCGGCGGCGTCACGGGCGGCCGTGGACCTGGCCACCTGGCGCGCCGCACGGACGTCGGCCGCGTCGGACGCCGTACAGTCCGGCACGGCAGACGCCGTACGGTCGGGCGGTGGTGTCCACTGCTCGCCGCGCGCGCCCGCGTCCATCGCCTCGTTCGCCAAGCGGTCCGCGTGCTTGTTGCGCTCGCGCGGGATCCACTCGTACGTCACCCGGTCGGGCGGGAAGATCCGGGCCGCCTCCGCCGCCAGCGGGCGCATCGCCGGGTGCTTGATCTGCCAGCGGCCCGACATCTGCTCGACGACCAGCTTGGAGTCCATGCGGACGTGCACGGTGGCCGTCGCGTCCACCGTACGGGCGGCCGTCAGGCCCGCCAGCAGACCCCGGTACTCCGCCACGTTGTTCGTGGCCACGCCGATGTACTCCGCCGCCTCCGCCAGGGCCTCCCCCGTCGTCGCGTCGATCACCACGCTGCCGTAGCCGGCCGGGCCCGGGTTTCCCCGGGAACCGCCGTCCGCCTCGACGATCAACTCCCGCACCGAGCCCACGCCTCTCTACAGCCCCGACTCCGACGTACGCACCAGGATGCGGCGGCAGTTCTCGCAGCGGACGACCGTGTCGGGGGCCGCCGAGCGGACCTCGTTCAGTTCGGTGATCGCCAGCTCCTGGCGGCAGCCCTGGCAGCTGCGCTGGTAGAGCTTGGCCGCGCCGATGCCGCCCTGCTGCTCGCGCAGCTTGTCGTAGAGCTTCAGCAGGTCGGCCGGGACCGAGGCCGCGACGACCTCGCGCTCCTTGGTGACCGTGGCGGCCTCGCCGTCGATCTCCTCGTACGCGGCGTCCCGGCGCCCGGTCGCGTCGTCGATCCTGGCCTGCACCGAGCCGACCCGCTCCGTCAGTTCGGCCACCCGCTCCTGCGCGGACTCCCGGCGCTCCATGACCTCCAGGACCACGTCCTCGAGGTCGCCCTGCCGCTTGGCGAGCGACACGATCTCGCGCTGCAGGTTCTCCAGGTCCTTCGGCGAGGTGACCGCGCCGGAGTCCAGGCGCTGCTGGTCGCGGGCGGCACGCTGACGGACCTGGTCGACGTCCTGCTCGGCCTTGGTCTGCTCGCGGGCGCAGTCGCTCTCCTCGGTCTGCGCGGCCACCAGCAGGTCGCGCAGTCCCGCGACGTCCTTGGTGAGCGACTCGATCTCGGCGTGCTCGGGCAGCGACCGCCGCTTGTGCGCCAGCTGCTGAAGGCGTACGTCCAGGGCCTGGACGTCGAGGAGTCTGATCTGGTCGGCGGACGCGGCGTTCAGTTGGGGGCTCCCAGGGCGTTAGAGGTCGGGGTCACGTTCGAAGCAGAAGAAGCAGAGGGCGAGGTCGCAGTCGGGCCGGACGGCGCCATCCGGGCGGTCCAGGGGTCGGTGACCGTCTTCGAGACATGGACGCGCAGGTCCCAGCCGTGCCGGTCGGAGATCTCGTCGAGCTGGCTCGCGGCCTGCTCGCACCAGGGCCACTCGGTGGCCCAGTGCGCCGCGTCGAGCAGCGCGACCGGGCGGTGTTCCCCCGTGCCGCGCTCCACGGCCTCGGAGGCCGGGTGGTGGCGCAGGTCGGCGGTCAGGTACGCGTCCACCCCGGCCGCGCGCACCGCGTCGAAGAGGCTGTCCCCGGAGCCGCCGCTCACCGCGACCGTGCGGACCCGTGCCGACAGGTCGCCCGCCACCCGGATGCCCTGCGCCGTGGCGGGCAGGCGTTCGGCGGCGCGCTCGGCGAACTCGCGGACGGTCAGGGGGTGGTCCAGCTCGCAGATCCGGCCGAGGCCCCGGCGGCCCGCCGGGTCGGTGGGGTCGGGTACGAGGGGGCGTACGACACGGAGGTCCAGGACGGCGGCGAGCGCGTCGGAGACGCCGGGGTCGGCCGTGTCCGCGTTGGTGTGGGCGACGTGCAGCGCCACGTCGTTCTTGATCAGGGTGTGCACCACGCGGCCCTTGAAGGTGGAGGCCGCCACCGTGGTCGTACCGCGGAGATAGAGCGGGTGGTGCGTGACCAGCAGGTCCGCGCCCAGTTCCACCGCTTCGTCGACGATCGCCCGGACGGGGTCCACGGCGAACAGGACCCGGGTGACCTCCTGGTCCGGGTCTCCCGCGACCGTACCGACCGCGTCCCAGGACTCGGCCCGTTCGGTGGGCCAGAGGCTCTCCAGCGCGGCGATGACTTCAGACAGACGGGGCACGGGGCAAGGCTACCTGGCCCGGCCGGTGTCCCCACCGGTTCCGTCGTGCCCTCGCATGACGGGCACCTCTCCGTCAACCGCCCCAAGGTCAGCACATACGTTCCGCCACCCCCGGAAGAAACGCTTCTTCACCACCCGTATGTGTGAAGCCCCTGCTCACCGGGCCCACGCCCGCACGTACGAAAACTAGCTTCGTCACCGGAGGCGACCACAGGTGACCCGAGGCGACCGGAGGTGATCACGTCATGACGACGTCTGCGATCGACATCGCTGCGGGCAGCGGCACGGACGTATGGGGCGAACCCGGGGACGGCCCCGGGGGAGGACCCGGAGGCGGGCTCGGCGGGGGGTCCGCGGGGGGACCCGGGGGCGGATCGGAGGACGAGCCCGGGAGCAGAGGCGGCAGGGGGTCCGACAGGCAAAGCGGGGGCGGCCCCTGCGCCCCGGTCCCGTCCCGCCCCGGGTGCACGGTCACGGCCGACGGCGCCTACGCGGCCCGCCTCGCACCGGTCCGGCTGCCGGCCGCCGGACCGCCGGACCGCAAGGGCCCGGCACGGGCCGGAGGCACGGGAGGCGCGGGAGGCACAGGGGGTGCGGGAGGCACGGTGGACGACGGCCGCCCCCGCACCGGCACGGGCCCCGGCCCCGTCGGCTGGTTCCCCGAGCGCTGGACCCTCGACGGCCCCGAGCCCTACGCCGTCCCCCTCCCCGGCGACCGGCCCGAGGCACCCGGCACCGAGGTGCAGCCGATGGGTGACGGCCGGGTCCTGATCCGCCGTACGGTCGCGCCGCGGCGGCACGCCTTCGCCCTGCTCTACCCCACCGGCCCCGGCACCGGCGAGGTGCCGTTGGGCACCGTCGAGTGCCCCGACGACGGCAGCAGGCTGCGGCTGCTGCCGCCCGCGCCGTGCGGTGCGCGGGCGTACGCCCTCGTCGTCGGCCGGTACACCAGCGATCTGTGGCTGGTGGCGGGCGGCGGGCGCGGACCCGAGCTGCTCGCGGAGATCCCCGGCCGCTGCTCCGGCGGGGTCTGGCTGGACGGCACCGGACGCATGCTGGCGCTCGACCGGGAGGTCGCCGGGCTCACCAAGACGGTCGCGGTGGACCTGGAGCGCGGCGGCGAGGTGTCCCCGCTGCTCCAGATCGCCGACCGCAGCGCCGACCGGGTGCTGCTCGCCGATCCCGACAGCGGGCTCCTCCTGGTCCGTTCCGACGCACCCTCCCCCGGCCGGGACCGGCTCGGCTGGGGGGTGCTGGGCAGCACGCTCCCGGTGCGTTTCCCGGAGTGCCTGCGGCTGCCGGACTGCGTGGTCACGCCGTTCGCCGTGCAGCCGGGGCAGATGCTCCAGCCGGAGGCCTGCGCGGTGGCGCTGCGCATCGACGGCGCGCTCGGCAGCTGGGTCGGGGTGTGGCGGCCCGCGGAGCGCTACGTCCACCATCTCGCCGCTCCCGACGGCTGGCTCGCCGGCGCCGGGGTGTGGACGCCGGAGGGGGTGCTCCGGCTGCCGTACGCCACCCGGGAGGTGCCGTGCGGGGTGGCACGGCTGACCGTGCCGGTACGGCCCCCGGAGGCACCGGTTCCGGCGGGCGGGGCCGGCCCGGAGGGCGCCGGGCCCGTATCCACGCAGGTCGGCGGGCTCACCGAGGCTCCGGGAGCCGGTCCGGCGGAGTTCGCCGCGCCCCGTCCCGTACCGCTTCAGCAGGCCCCGCTGAGGGCTCGTGCTGCAACCCGGTAACGAAGTCGTGCCGGTTGGCGTGTGTGGCCCGTTCGGCCCCTGGTGCGCCGGTTAAACTCGCCCGGTTGCCAGAAAGATCATGTTGTTGACGGGGTGAATTCTTCCGATGAGCGACACCAGCACCACTCAGCCGCTCCATGCCGGCTCTCAGGACAGGGACGACAGTGCCGGCAGGCACCGGGGGCCGGTCTCGGCCCACGAGGCCGAGCAGACCCCTCGGGGCCGGCACCGCAAGCCCGCCGAGGCGACCGAGATGGCTGCCTGACGACCAGGTCGGCGGCCAGCGGCAGAGCACGACCGGCCCCGCTCCTCCGGATGACGGAGGGGCGGGGCCGCTGCCGTACCGGGCGGGGCCGGACGCCTCCGGACGCGGCGCGCGGTCAGCCCTGTGCCGCGCCCCCTCGCCGCAGCCGCAGCACCTCCGCCGCCGCGAACGTCTCGCCGCGCGGCCGGTCCGCGTAGTGCGGGGTGAGGACGGCGTCGAGTTCGTCGTAGCTGAAGGTGTCCTGCTTGCTGTCGAACTGTGCCCGTACCCGCGGCCGTTCGACGACGGCGACCATCCCGCCGTGCACGACGAGCAGTTGGCCGTTGAGCCGCGCGGCGGCCGGTGAGGCGAGGTAACCGACCAGGGGCGCCACGTGTTCGGGGGCCAAGGGGTCCAGGCCCCCTTCTCCGTCAGCCGGTTGCCCGATGCCGGCGAAGACGTCCTCCGTCATCCGGGTACGGGCGCGCGGGCAGATCACGTTGGCCGTCACCCCGTACTTGGCGAGGGCGAGGGCGCTGGAGGTCGTCAGGCCGACGATCCCGCCCTTCGCCGCCGCGTAGTTGGGCTGTCCGGCGGAGCCCGCGAGGAACGCCTCCGACGACGTGTTCACGATCCGCCCGTACACGGGTCCGCCACCGGCCGCCTTCGAGCGCTCCCGCCAGTGCGCGGCGGCGAACCGGGTCGTGTTGAAGTGGCCCTTGAGATGGACCCGGATCACGGAGTCCCACTCGTCCTCCGTCATGGAGAAGACCATCCGGTCGCGCAGGATGCCCGCGTTGTTGACCAGGATGTCCAGTTTTCCGAACTCGGAGACGGCCGACTCCACCAGCAGACGCGCCTGCCGGAAGTCGGACACGTCGCCGGTCGCGGCGAGCGCCGTGCCGCCCGCCGCGCGGATCTCCGCGGCGACCTCCTCCGCCGGGGTCGCGGAGGCGGCGCCGGAGCCGTCGCGGCCGGGCTGCCCGTAGTCGTTGACGACGACGGCCGCGCCCAGCCGGGCCAGTTCGAGCGCCTCGGCCCGGCCGAGGCCCCGGCCCGCGCCGGTGACGATCGCCGACAGGCCCGCGAGCGGTGCCGACTCAGCCATGGGACGGCTCCCGTCAGATCTCGATGCAGGTGCGCAGGGCCGTGCCCGTACGCATCTGGTCCAGTGCCTCGTTGATCCCGGACAGCGGTACCCGGTGCGTGATCAGGCCCGCCAGGTCGATCCGGCCCGCCCGCCACAGGGCGACCGTCCGCTCGTAGGAGCGCACCACGTCCCCGCCGCCGTACATCGACGGCAGGATGCGCTTCTCGTCGAAGAACAGCTCGAACATGTTGAGCTGGAGGAAGTCGTCCATGGCGCCCGCGCCGACCACGACGAGGGTGCCGCCGCGCCGCGTGTTGTCGTACGCCGTGCGGGCGGTGGCGGAGCGGCCTACGACCTCGAAGACGTAGTCGAAGCCCTCGCCCGCGGTGATCCGCTGCTTGGCGTCCGGCAGTTCGTCCGGGGACACGGCGGTCGTGGCGCCGAAGCCGAGCGCCGCCTCGCGCCGGGAGGCGACCGGGTCGACGGCGACGATCTCGGCGGCTCCCTTGAGCCGCGCCCCCTGGATCGCGGAGATCCCGACACCCCCGCATCCGATCACGGCGACCGACGAACCGGCCTCCACATCGGCGGTGTTGAGGGCCGCGCCGAGTCCCGTGGTGACGCCGCAGCCGATGAGCGCGGCGATGTCGAAGGGCACGTCGTCCGGGATCGGCACCGCGCAGCCGGCGTCCACGACGACCTCCTCGGCGAAGGTGCCGGTGCCCGCGAAACCGAATACATCGGCATGGGCGCCGGGGCGCTTGAAGTTGGGGGTACCGGCGTTCATGAACCCGGCCAGGCACAGCTCGGTCTGGCCGCGTTTGCAGGCCGGGCAGGCACCGCACGCCGGAAGCCAGCAGACGACCACCCGGTCACCGGGCTTCAGACGCGTCACGCCCTCCCCGACCTCGACGACCTCCCCCGCGCCCTCGTGCCCGGGGACGAACGGCGCGGGCTGCGGCAGGACTCCGTTCATCGCGGACAGGTCCGAGTGGCACAGCCCCGTGGCCCGCACCCGGATCCGTACCCGGCCGGGCCCGAAACCGGCCGTCTCGACGTCGTCGAGGACCTCTAGCTTGTCCTGGCCTGTCTCCTGCAGTACGGCTGCGCGCATGGTGCGGCTCCCCTCGACGGCTCGGCCGGCGGTACTTGCGGGTGTTCACATGTGCGGGATTCCGAAGACTCGGGTGCTCGGGTGCTCGGGTCTCAGGGGTGATCGACCCCATCTGCCCCATCGGCCACTTCGATCACATCGACCACGGTGTCCGCCAGGACCGGCGCGTCGTCCCGCTCGACGGCGCCGACGGCCACCCGTACCGTCCCGCCGTCCCGCCGCCACATCCGGATCCGCAGTGTCTCCCCCGGGTACACCACCCCGGCGAACCGTGTCGCGTAGCCGCGCACCCGGCTCACGTCGCCGCCGAGCAGCGTGTCGACGACCGCCTTGAGCGTCATGCCGTAGGTGCACAGCCCGTGCAGGATGGGCCGCTCGAAACCGGCGAGCTTGGCGAACTCCGGGTCGGCGTGCAGGGGGTTGTAGTCGCCGGAGAGGCGGTAGAGGAGGGCCTGGTCCTCGCGGATCAGGCGTTCCACGGTCCGGTCGGGCTCCCCGGCCGGGGGGTCGGGCCTGGTGGAAGGCCCGCGGTCGCCGCCCCAGCCGCCCTCGCCCCGGACGAAGATCTGCGCGTCGTTGGTCCACAGCGGGCCGTCGGGGTCGGCGACCTCGGTGCGCATGACGAGCACGGCCGCCTTGCCCTTGTCGTGGACGGCGGCGATCCTGCTCGTGGCGGTGGCCCGGCCCTCGGCCGGGATGGGGCGGTGCAGGGTGAGCGACTGGCCGCCGTGCAGGACGCGGGCCAGGTCGACGTCGACGCCGGGCACGGACAGGCCGCTGATCACGCCCGGTGAGCCGTTGCCCGCGACGGTGGCGAAACTGGGCAGCACATGCAGCCGGGACTCCAGGGTGTAGCGCAGCTCGTCGGGGTCGGTGGCCGGGACTCCGGCGCCGACGCCCAGGTGGTAGAGCTGCACGTCCCGGCGGTCCCAGGTGATCTCGCCGGTCCGGGGCTCGGCCGCGAGGGCCTTGGCTGCGTCGATGGGCATGGGGCTCCAGGGGTGGTCGGGGCGGTGCGGTGCGGTCCGCTCGCCGGGCCGCCGTGGGACAAGACCCCGGCACGGCCGTCCGCACCGTCGGCCGTACCGAGGTCGTCACGGGCCGGTCCGGAACGTACCCGGCGGCCGGGCGGGCCGACCTGTCTGGAACGTGTTCCGATCCGGCGCCCTCTGTATAGCCGAGCCCCTGACACTTGTGAAGACTCCTGACGATGTGTCAGTTCCGGGGATCCGATCGCTGGGACATTTGTACTGTCCGGGTCCGTACATGCGACTCTGCCGGGCGGCGGCACCGGTCCGTAGCGTCGTGGACAGGACACGGACGAGGGAATCAGGGAGACGGAATCATGTCGTGGTGGCAAGAGCTCCGGTGCCGGTTCGGCAGGCGGCACGGTACGGGGAAGGCCGGCAGCCGGACCGCCGGAAGCGGGACGACCGACAACGGGACGACCGCGGACAGGACGGCCGAGGGCAGGACCGGACACACCGGCCCCCCGCCCACCGGCTTCACGCTGCTCCCCTGGCTGCTGATGGGCCTCGGCTCCTTCTCCAACATCCTCCAGGGCAAGACGGCCAACCCCTGGATCGGCGGCCTGGGCCTGCTGACCTTCAACTCCCTGTACATCTACGTCACCTTCCGCTCCTTCGACCGGGAGCGCCGCGAGGCCGTCTCCACGCGGGTCGCGCTGCTGCTGCTCGCCGCGGTGACCACCGCCCTCGCCGTCGGTTACGGCGGCACCTGGCTGCTGTTCTTCCCGCTGCTCGGCCTCGCCATCGGCGCGTCGCTGCGCGGTCCCTGGCTGAGGCGGGCCGGACTGACGCTGGCGGTGCTGACATGCCTGGCCGTCGGCCTGCACGGCTGGTCGAACGCCGTGAGCATCATGTACGGGACGCTGATGTCGACCATGGTCACGGCGGCGATCCTGTCGCTCAACGAGGCCGTACGGGATCTGCGCGCCGCCCGCGAGGAACTGGCCCGGAACGCGGTCGAGAAGGAGCGGCAGCGGTTCTCCCGCGATCTGCACGATCTGCTGGGGCACACGCTGTCGGTGATCGTGGTGAAGTCGGAGGCGGCCCGCCGGCTCGCCCCCCGCGATCTCGACGCGGCACTGGCACAGATCGGCGATATCGAATCGGTCGGGCGGCAGGCGCTCACCGAGATCCGTGAGGCGGTCACCGGCTATCGCGAGGGGAGTCTCGCCCGTGAGCTGTCCCGGGCGTCGTCGGCGCTGTCGGCGGCGGGGGTGACCCCGGTCGTACGGCGGTCGGGCACGCCGCTCACCCCGCAGACCGAGGCCCTGCTGGGCTGGGTGGTCCGCGAGGCGGTGACGAACGTCCTGCGGCACAGCGGCGCCGCCCGCTGCGAGATCGCGGTGGACTCCGGCCCGGAGCGGGTCCGGCTGACGGTCACCGACGACGGCGGGGGCGAGCAGCCCGGTGCCGCCGGCACCGCGGACGGCATCGGCGGCACCGGGCTCGTGGGACTGACCGAGCGCCTCGCGGTGGCGGGCGGCTCGCTGACGGCGGGCCCGGCGCCACGCGGCGGCTTCACGGTCACCGCCGAGCTGCCGGCGGTCCTCACCGGCCTGCCGGAGGTCACCGCGGAGCCTCCGGCGGCGGGCGAACGGCCGCCGGAGGCCGGTTCGGTTCCCGGGACGGCTACGGCGCCCAGGGCGCGGTGACCGCCCAGCTCACGTCGTCGGTCCACGACGTGCTGGTGTCCCAGGCGTTCGAGCCGCCGTTGCCCGCGACGTAGACGTTGTAGTTGTAGTGCCGCAGGTATTTGGCCGGATAGTTGTACGACGCGAACGACGTCCCCGTGCCGCTCTTCCCGGTCGTCGGACAGAACGTGGCGTCGGCCCGGAACTGGGCCGTGCCGTCCATCGGCTGGCGCAGCAGCTGGAAGTTGTAGTGCCGCAGGAAGTCGCCGGGGTAGTTGCGCGACTCGAAGGACACGCAGGAGGCACTGGCGAGGCCCCTGCGGACGATCCAGGTGGCGTCGCTCTTGTCGAGGCCGGAGCTGCCGGAGGTCACCGAGGACAGCACGGCGGCGTTGTACTGGTGCCGGATGTAGTCGGTGGTGCAGCAGGAGGTCGTGGCGCGCAGGGAGATCTCCGAGCCGGGGTTCAGCGTGCCGGTGCTGCCGGTCGCGCCGCCGTAGCCGACGGAGACGATGTCGGCCTGTACGGCGTCGTCGGCGGCGTCGGTCGGGATGCCCGAGGTCATGACGCCCTCGAAGAAGGATCCGATGGAGCCGTTGCTGTTGTCGCCGCCGGTGCCGAGGACGATGGCGCCCTCCTGGTGCATCGGTGAGTAACCGCCGCCGTTCACGCTGGGCTCACCGCCGGAATATGTGGTGGTGAGTCCGCCGGATTGCGCATTGCCGTATTTCAGCGCGAAATGGTTCTGCCCGTTGTTCTTCAGCAGCGCGGTGACGAACGGCAGCGCTCCGGTGCCGGTGTTCGAGGTGTTGGTGCTGTAGCCGAGGTTCGACTGGAACAGGCCGTTCTCCAGGTCGGCCTGCACCCAGGGGCCGGAGCCGTAGCAGGGTGCGAACCAGCACTCGGTGCCGAAGTTGATGGCGTCCATGTGGCCGTTGCCGGTGTCCTTGTTGTTCGTCTCGGCGTTGCCGTAGTCGAAGCAGCAGGAGCCGTTGACGTGGGTGCCGGAGGTCACCATGTACATCCCCTCGGCCCCGCCGTTGGTGGCGACGCCGGAGGTGGAGTTGTCGCGGTAGCCCATGCCGGCGGAGATCTCCAGGCCGTAGACCTGGTGGCCGCCGACGGTCACCGGCAGCGCGTCCGCGGGTGCCCCGACGTCGGCCGCTCCGGCGCCGCCCGCGCCCTCGACGGTGAGGTCGTTGTGGCGCGCGGACTGGTCGTAGATCTTGGTGATGATGCAGGTCGTACCGGAACAGAACGAGTCCTGCGCGGCGGCGTTGGCGTAGCCGCCGGTGGCCAGCAGGCCGATGTTCGCGGTCGCGCCGTCCGAGGCGCGCTGCACCTGGTAGAGCGAGCCGCCGTACGAGGCGTAGAGCGCCCGGGCGAGGCTGTGCGCGGCGACGCAGGGGGTGCCCGCGGAGGCGTAGACGTCGCAGGGCAGCGAGCCGGCGGCGGCGGCCGGGGGCGCGCCGAAGCCGATCGAGAGGCCGAGGACGAGGGCCAGGGCGCCGAGCAGGGCGCCCAGGAGTCTGCTGCGGTGGGCGCGACGGGCGGTGCGGCGCGCGGGTGCGCCGGGGAGTCCGGGTAACACGGCAACCTCTTTCGTTCCTGGTAGGCGGTGCGGGCCAGACGTTCGATATACCGAATGCCGTTCGGTCGAAATCCCGAACCCGACCGGAGTCGAAATGTCGAACGGTCAGGAATTCGGTGGCGCGCGGGAATTGTGAAGGTGTTCCCTTGAATGCGGAGAAGGCAGAGGCGATTGTTTTCCCGGCGCGGGGAGCCGTCAAGACGTGCGGACGGAATGACGGGAAACACGCCCCGCCCCACCGGGCCCGGGCACCCGCCGCCCCGGCTCCGGCACCCGGCGCCCTCGACCGGGCCCCGTTACCCTTGGCCCGTGAACGAGATGCCCCGCGATCACCGGCCGGCGAAGTCCATCAGGGTCCTGCTCGCGGAGGATCAGGGGATGATGCGGGGCGCGCTGGCGTTACTGCTGGGCATGGAACCGGACATCGAGGTCGTCGCCCAGGTCGGCGCGGGCGACGTGATCGTGGACTCCGCGCTGGTCCACCGCCCCGACGTCGCCCTCCTCGACATCGAACTGCCCGGGATGAGCGGTCTGGACGCGGCGGCCCTGCTGCGCGAGGAGGCGCCGGACTGCCGGGTGCTGATCCTGACCACGTTCGGGCGGCCCGGCTATCTGCGCCGGGCCATGGAGGCGGGCGCGGCGGGGTTCCTGGTCAAGGACGGGCCCGTGGAGGAGCTGGCCGCGGCGATCCGGCGGGTACTGACCGGCGAGACGGTGGTCGACCCGGCGCTGGCCGCGGCGGCACTGAGCGCGGGGCCCAGTCCGCTGACGGCGCGCGAGTGCGACGTACTGAAGGCGTCCGCGGACGGCGCGACCGTCGCCGACGTCGCGGCGAGGCTCCATCTGTCGGAGTCCACGGTCCGCAACTACCTCTCCTCGGCCATCGGCAAGACCGGCACCCGCAACCGGACGGAGGCGGTGCGGGAGGCCCGCAGCCAGGGGTGGCTGTGACCGGGTACGCCTCCGCACCGGCATCCGGAATCCCCGTGTCCGCCAAGAGAAGGTCAAGAATTCGTTAGTACGCCGAAGCATCGGAATAGTTGCCTGTGCATACGTAGTTCAAGCTGCAGGTACCCCGCAGTGCCCCCGTACACCCCAGACCCACTGCACCCGCAGCACCCACAGCACCCACAGCACCCGCACGGATCGCCCTGATCCGCTTGAACTACAGGCCCGGAGGCCCCTCTTCATGACGCACACGACGACCGGCCAGCCCGCCGGGCGAGCGACCGGGGCCGTGGTCCCGGTCCTCGCCTTCGCGGGCATCGTGGTCGCGGTGATGCAGACCCTGCTCGTCCCGGTCATCAAGGACCTGCCCCAGCTGCTGGGCACCGCGCCCAGCAACGCCACCTGGGTCCTGACCTCGACCCTGCTCTCGGGCGCCGTGGCCACCCCGATCATGGGCCGCCTCGGCGACCTGTACGGCAAGCGGCGCATGCTGATCGCCAGCCTGGCGGTGATGGTGGCCGGCGCCCTGGTCAGCGCGCTCACCAGCACCCTGATCCCCATGATCGCCGGCCGTACGCTCCAGGGCTTCGCGATGGGCGCCATCCCGCTCGGCATCGGCCTGATGCGCGACATGCTGCCGCGCGAACGGCTCGGCTCGGCGATGGCCCTGATGAGCTCCTCGATAGGCGTCGGCGGCGGCCTCGCCCTGCCCGCCGCCGCCCTGGTCGCCCAGCACGCCGACTGGCACGCCCTCTTCTACGGCGCCGCGGGCCTCGGCGTCGTCTCGATCGCGCTGACCCTCCTCGTCGTACCGGAGTCCCCGATGCGCGCGGAAGGCTCCTTCGACCTGCTCGGCGCGCTCGGGCTGTCCGCCGGTCTGGTGCTCTTCCTGCTGCCCATCACCAAGGGCAGCGACTGGGGCTGGACCTCGGGCAGCACGCTCGGCCTGTTCGGCGCGGCGGCCGTCGTGCTCGTGCTGTGGGGCCTGATGGAGCTCCGCAGCGCGGCCCCGCTGGTCGACCTGCGCACCACCGCCCGTCCCGCCGTCCTGTTCACCAACCTCGCCTCGATCATGGTCGGCGTCTCCTTCTACGTCGTCTCCCTGGTCCTCCCCCAGCTCCTCCAGCTGCCGAAGGCCACCGGCTACGGTCTCGGCCAGTCGATGGTCGCCGCGGGTCTGCTGGTCGCGCCGCTCGGCCTGACGATGATGTTCACGGCACCCGTCTACGCCCGCCTCTCGGCGAAGTACGGGCCCAAGTTCACCCTCATCCTCGGCATGCTGATCATCGCGATCGGCTACGGCTCCGGCCTCGGCCTGATGAGCGCGCCCTGGCAGAGCCTGGTGATCGCGGTGCTGCTCGGCGCGGGCATCGGCCTCGCCTACTCCTCGCTGCCCGCGCTGATCGTCGGCGCGGTCCCGGCCTCCGAGACCGGCGCGGCCAACGGCCTCAACACCCTGATGCGGTCCATCGGCACGTCGGTGTCGAGCGCCGTCATCGGGATGGTGCTGGCGAACACGGCGAACGACGTGGGCGGGGTCGCCGTGCCGACCCTGCACGGCTTCCGGCTGTCGTTCCTGATCGCCACCGGCGCCGTCGCGGTCGGGCTGCTGATGGCGCTGTTCCTGCCGAAGCCGGACCGCGGCTCCCACCTCCTCGCCAGCAGCGCGGAGACGAGCAGCGCGGAGACCGGCGACACGGACCGGACCGACGGCGCGGACGAGACCGGCCGCGAGCGCGCCGCGCGGATCACCGCCTGACGTCCGGCCCCGTCCCGCTTCCGTAACCCGCACACCCGTATCCCCGCAGCCCGCACCCCCTGTCGCCCCGGCGGCAGGGGGTGCGGCAGCATAGGACGCCCGCAGCGCCCGCAGCGCACCACCCGCACGTCCTGCCCCCACCGGAGGGAAGACCCGCACCCATGGCCCCGGCCCCCCGCCCCACCGCCGCACCCGCCGCACCCGCCGCACCCGCCACCGCGCCTACCGCCATACCCGCCGCAACGCCCGCGCCCGCCGTCCTCGCCGCCTTCGAGGCGGCGAAGGGCTTCATGCCCGCCGACGAGGGCCTGGCCCTCCACGCGGCGGCCGTCGAGGCGGCCGGTCTCGGCCTCCCGCTCCTCGAAGTGGGCACGTACTGCGGCCGTTCCACGATCCTGCTGGCCGACGCGGCGCGGCGGGCCGGGGTGACCGCGCTCACCGTCGACCACCACCGGGGCAGCGAGGAGCAGCAGCCCGGGTGGGACTTCCACGACCCGGAGACGGTGGACCCGGAGCTGGGCGTGATGGACACGCTGCCCGTCTTCCGCCGCACCCTGCGCCGGGCCGGTCTCGAGGAGCACGTGGTGGCGCTGGTCGGCCGCTCCCCGCAGATCGCGGCCCTCTGGAACACGCCCCTCGGTCTGGTCTTCGTCGACGGCGGTCACACCGACGAGCACGCGAACGCCGACTACGACGGCTGGGCGCCCCACGTGGCCGAGGACGGGCTCCTCGTCATCCACGACGTCTTCCCGGACCCGGTGGACGAGTTCACCGGCCAGGCGCCCTACCGCGTGTGGCTGCGGGCTTTGGACTCCGGCGCGTTCACCGAGGTCTCCGCGACCGGCTCGCTGCGCGTCCTGCGGCGAACGGGCACAGCACCCCTGGGCCGCGGTTAAAGTCGCAGACGTGTCGTACTCAGGCCCCGAATTCGAACCGCACCAGCCGCCCCGCTCGCCGCTGCGCCGCCCGCTGACCATCGCGCTGGGCGCGCTGGTGTCGGGAGGACTGCTCGGGTGGGTGCTGTACCAGGCGTCGGGGGCGCCGCACGACGGCTCGGACACGGCGTCGGCACGGACGACGGCACCGGCGGCGCCGGGTTCGCCGGCGGACTCCGCGTCCCCGGCGGGCTCGGCGTCCCCGTGGAGCGCGCCGCCCGGCTCCACCGCCCCCGGATCCACCGCCCCGGGCGGCGGCAAGACCCGTACCACGCCTGCCGGATCGCCTCCGCCCGCGGCGGGGGCGGGCACGCTGGAGGGCAAGGTCGTCGTCATCGACCCGGGCCACAACACCGGCAATTTCCGGCACACTTCGCAGATCGCCCGCCAGGTGGACATCGGGACGAACCACAAGGAGTGCGACACCACGGGCACGTCCACCGACTCCGGCTACACCGAGGCCGAGTTCACCATGGACCTCGCCCACCGGTTGCGCACGCTGCTCCAGGAGCAGGGCGCCACGGTGAAGTTGACCCACGACGGTGACTCGCCCGCCTGGGGCCCGTGCGTCGACGAGCGCGCCCGCATCGGCAACGCGGCCCACGCCGACGCCGCGATCTCCCTGCACGCCGACGGCTCGGTGGACGGCAACCGCGGCTTCCATGTGATCCTGCCGGGCTCGGTGCACGCGGGCTCCGCCGACACCCGGCCGATCGTCGCGTCCTCCAAGGATCTCGGGGAGCGCGTGGCCGGCAATTTCCTGCGGGTCACGGGCGAACCGCCCTCCAACTATGTGGGCGCTCGTACCGGTCTTGTCACACGTCAGGACCTGGGTGGTCTCAATCTGTCAACGGTTCCCAAGGTGTTCATCGAGTGCGGCAACATGCGCGATAGCAAGGACGCGGCACGGCTGACCAGCGGTGCCTGGCGGCAGAAGGCGGCGCAGGGGATCTCTGAGGGAATCGTGAGTTTCCTCGACGGCGAATGATCGGCGGCGGTCCGGGCGCCGATCAGGGCGGACATACTGATCGAACGGGCGATACTGTCGTCCGTACGACGCGGGGCCACCCCCAGCGCTTCGCACCGGGGCCGTACGGCGATGGTGACAGCGACTCCGCCTCTGCCGACGACGAACGACCGACGACGAGACGACCTGCGAAGGACCTGAAGTGAATATCCGCTCCCTCACTCGAGGCGACGGCGTGGTGATCGGAGCAGCGGTATTGCTGTTCATCGCGTCGTTCCTGAAGACCTACTCGGTCTCCGGTTTCAATGTGGACACGAACGCCTGGGACGACCTCGGCAACGGTCTCGGCATCTACATGGGCGGCGTCATCGGGGCCGCCCTGATCGTCGTCAACCGCTGCCTGCCGCAGCCCCGCAAGATCGCCGGTCTCGATCTCGGCGTGGTCGGCGTCGCGTTCACGGTCCTGGTCGCGTGGACCATGTTCTGGTCGCTGGTGGACGTCCCGACCGGTGCCGACGCCGCCGCCGGGCTGATCCTCGGCTTCATCGCCTCGCTCGTCCTCGCGGGCGCCGCGGTGGCCACCGAGCTGGTCCCGGCCCTCAAGGCCCCGCTGCTGAGCGCCACCCCGCACCCGCCGGTCCCGCCCGTCTACGGCGGCCAGCAGCCCCAGGGCGGCTACGGCTACCCGGGCGCCCCGCAGCCGTCGTTCGGCGGCCCGGCGCAGCAGAGCCCGTCGCCGTTCGGCGGCCCGCAGCCGTCCGCTCCCGCGCAGCCGTCGCAGCCCGGCCAGGGCGGCGGGGACTTCTCGCCGTTCTGGTTCGCCGTGCCGGCGCCCCGGCCGCTGTTCCCGGAGGACGGCTCGCAGACGCCGATCGCCGAACTGGCGCCGGGCACCTGGTACCTGGCGGTCGAGCAGCGCGGTCCCGGTCTGGTCGCCCAGACCCAGGACGGCCGCCGCGGTGTCCTCCAGGACTCCTCCGGCATCCAGCGCGGCTGACCCGCCGCCCGGCGGCATCGTGCGGCCCCTCGCCCTTCCGGGCGGGGGGCCGTTGCCGTACAGTCGCGGAACCGAAGCGGACTGACACCTCGTCAGTTCTTGCGGACACACCGGGGGCGCCATGCGGCTGGGGCTCGCACTGGGGTACTGGGGACGCGGGCCGTCCCCGGACCATCTGCCGCTGGCACGGGAGGCGGAGCGGCTCGGCTACGACTCCGTGTGGACGGCGGAGTCATGGGGATCGGACGCGTTCACGCCGCTGACCTGGATCGCCGCGCGGACGTCACGGATCAGGCTCGGTACGGCGGTCGCGCAGATGGCGGCGCGCTCACCGACGACGACCGCGATGCACGCGCTCACCCTGGACCATCTCTCCGGCGGGCGGATGCTGCTGGGGCTCGGGCTGTCCGGACCGCAGGTCGTCGAGGGCTGGTACGGGCGGCCGTTCCCCCGCTCGCCGCTCACCGCGACCCGCGAGTACGTGGACATCGTCCGGCAGGTCCTGCGCCGCGAGGGGCCGGTGGAGCTGAGGGGACCGGCGGGGCGCTTCCATCCGCTGCCCTACGACGGCCCCGACGCCACCGGGCTCGGCAAGCCGCTCAAGCCCGTCACGCACCCGCTGCGCGCCGGTCTCCCGGTCCTGCTGGGCGCGGAGGGTCCGAAGAACGTCGCCCAGACCACCCGGATCGCCGACGGCTGGCTGCCGCTGTACTGGGCGCCGGGCCGCCCCGAGGTGTACGGCCCGGCGGTGTCGGCCCTCCCGCCGGGGTTCATGGTCGCGCCGATGGCCCGGGTGAAGGTCTGCGACGACGTCGCCGAGGGGCTGCTCCCGGTGAAGGCGATGCTCGGTTTCTACATCGGCGGCATGGGCCACGCGGCCCGCAACTTCCACGCCGACCTCATGGGCCGCATGGGCTACGAGGAGGAGGCCCGGCGTATCCAGCGGCTGTTCCTTCAGGGGCGCCGCGAGGAGGCGGTGCTGGCAGTGCCGGACGCGTTCGCCGACGAGATCTCGCTGGTCGGCCCGCGTGAACGCATCGCCGAGCGGCTGGAGTCGTGGCGCAAGGGGCCGGTGACGGATCTGCTGGCGCTCGCACCGGACCCGGTCTCGCTGCGGGTGCTGGCGGAGCTGAACACGTAGGGCCCGCAAGGTTCCTGGTTTGTTCCGCGGCGGGGCGGCAACCCGGTGTGCATGTCTCTTCGATATCGGAACGGTGCGCATCAGGCCGGCACGGTCATCGCCGTCGTCGCCGACGTCATGGCCCTCATCCTGGGCCTGTGGATCGTGATGTATCTGCTCGACGCCAACCCCGGCAATTCGTTCGTGCAGTTCATCCATGACACCGCCCGCTGGCTGGCGGGCTGGTCGCACGACCTGTTCACCTTCGACGCGGCCTGGGCGCGGGTCGTGGCGGGCTACGGTCTGGCGGCGGTCGTGTACCTCTTCGTCGGCCACGCCATCGCGGGCCGCGTCCAGCGCCACTGACACCCGGACCCGCACCCGGGTCCGGGCCCGGGTCCGGCGCCACCGACGCACAGGACCGGCGGCTGCCGCGGCGGAGTTCAGCCGCAGCAGTCCGCGTCCAGGCCGCGCGGCAGGCGGTCGCCGCCGAACACCGCGCCGGTGGCGTCGTGACCGCCGAGCGCGGCCACCGCGAGCAGCAGGGAGCCCGCCGTCCAGGTGGTGAGTTCCTCCGGCCAGCGGGCGTCGTCCTCGAAGACGTAGCCCGTCCAGTACAGGCCGCTGTCCTCGTCCCGCAGATGCTGGATCGACTGGAGTATCTCCAGCGCGCGGTCGGACTCCCCCATCGCCCAGAGGGTGAGGGCGAGTTCGGCCGACTCGCCGCCGGTGACCCAGGGGTTGGGCACCACGCAGCGGACCCCGAACCCCGGCACGACGAACCTCTCCCAGCCTTCCTCGATACGGGACTTGGCCTCGGCGCCGGTCAACGCGCCGCCCAGCACGGGGTAGTACCAGTCCATCGAGTAGCGGTCCTTGTCGAGGAACCGCTCGGGGTGGCGCCGTATCGCGTGGCGCAGCGCGCCGAGGGCCAATTCCCAGTCGGGCTGGGGCTCTTCGAGCTGCTCGGCGACGGCGAGGGCGCAGCGCAGCGCGTGGTGGACGGAGGAGCAGCCGGTCAGCAGGGCGTCGGCGGTCGCGGTGCCGTCGTCCGCGCGTTTCCAGCCGATCTGCCCGCCGGGCTGCTGGAGCCGCAGCACGTACTCGACGGCGGCGTGGACCGTGGGCCACATGCGGTCGAGGAAGGTGTCGTCGCCGGTGGAGAGGTAGTGGTGCCAGACCCCTACGGCGGCGTAGGCGACGAAGTTGGTCTCGCGGCCGCGGTCGGTGACGTCGTGGGGGTCGCCGTCGGCGTAGGCGGCGTACCAGGAGCCGTCGTCGAGCTGGTGGCGGGCGAGCCAGTCGTAGGCGCGGGCGGCGGCCTCGTGCTCACCGGCCGCGTCGAGGGCCATGGCGGCCTCGGTGTGGTCCCAGGGGTCGAGGTGGTGGCCGCGGAACCACGGGATGGCGCCGTCCTCCCGCTGCACGGCGAGGATGCCGCGGACGGTCGCGGCGGCCTGCTCGGCGGTGAGGACCCCGGGCAGGACGAGGTGTTCTGTCCGGGGGGTGGTCACGTGGCGGCCGCCTCGGTGGTCTCGGACACCTTGGTGTGCGGCAGGTGCGGCTTGGTCGCGTAGGCCACGAAGCTCTTGCCGATCAGCGGGTTGAGCGCCTGTTCGGCGACCCGGGTGACCAGGGGTTTCTTCATGATGTCCCAGACCAGCAGCCGGTGGTACGCCTTCACGGGCAGCGCCTGGTCGTTGTCGACGCCGAACGCGCACTTCAGCCACCAGTACGGCGAGTGCAGCGCGTGGGCGTGGTGGGTGCCGTAGGGCTTGAGGCCGGCCTCCCTCATCTTGCCGAGCAGTTCGTCGGCCCGGTAGATGCGGATGTGGCCGCCCTCGACCTGGTGGTAGGCGTCGGACAGGGCCCAGCAGACCTTCTCGGGGCCGTGGCGCGGGACGGTGACGGCGATCCGGCCGCCCGGCCTGAGCACGCGGACCATCTCGGCGAGGACGCCCTTGTCGTCGGGTATGTGTTCCATCACCTCGGAGATGATGACGACGTCGAAGGACTCGTCGGGGAAGGGCAGTGCGAGCGCGTCGCCCTCCATGGCGGTCGCGGTGGCGCCCTCGGGGGCCTCGCCCGCCTCCTTCATCGCCGCGAACCACTTCGCGACCTCGCGGATCTCCTCGCCGTTGCGGTCCAGCGCGACCACCCGGGCGCCGCGCCGGTAGCACTCGAAGGCGTGCCGCCCGGCACCGCAGCCGAGGTCCAGCACACGGTCGCCCGCGGCGAGCGGGAACCGGGAGAAGTCGACGGTCAGCACGTGGCCCTGCTTTCGGGATGGACGGCGGGGTCGGTGTCGGAGGGGGCGTCGGTCTGCGGACCGGAGCGGGCCGGGGAACCGAGGGCAGGGGTGCCGGCCGGGGTGGCCGCCGCGGCGGGCCGCGGGCCGCCCCGGCGCTCGATGGCCTCCCGGTAACGGGCCACCGTCCCTTCCGCCGCCCGTGCCCAGGTGAAGTGCCGCAGCACCCGTTCCCGCCCCGCGCGCCCGAGCCGCTGCCGCAGGCGGGCGTCGCCGAGGAGCCGGCCGAGCGCCGCCGCCAGGGCACCGGCGTCACCGGGCGGGACGGCGAGGCAGGTCTCCCCGTCGGGTCCGGCGACCTCGGGTATGGCGCCGCCGGTGGTGGCGACCAGCGGGGTACCGGTGGCCATGGCCTCGGCGGCGGGCAGCGAGAACCCCTCGTAGAGGGAGGGCACGCAGGCGACCTCGGCGGACCGGACGAGGTCGACCAGCTCGGCGTCGGAGATGCCCTTGACGAACTCGACGGCGCGGGACAGGCCGTAGCGCTCGATGGCCTGGGCGACCGGCCCGTCCTCGGCCCGCTTGCCGACGACGACGAGATGCGCGCCGGGGTGCTCGGTGCGGACCTTGGCGAGGGCCTCGACGAGGTGGACGAGCCCCTTGAGGGGGACGTCGGCGCTGGAGGTGGTGACGATCCGTCCGGGGATCTGCGGTACGGCCGGATCGGGCGCGAAGAGGTCGGTGTCGGCGCCGATGTGGACGACGTGGACGCGGTCGTCGCGGACGCCGAGGTGGTCGACGATCTCCTGCCGGGAGGACCCGGAGACGGTGAGGACGGACGGCAGGCGGCGGGCGACCCGCTTCTGCATCCGGGTGAAGCCGTACCACCGCCGCACGGAGTAGCGCCGCTGCCAGGTCTCGGCGGCGTCGAGCTCCAACTGCCGGTCCACGGTGATGGGGTGGTGGACGGTGGTGACGAGCGGCGCGCCCAGATCCCCCAGCAGCCCGTATCCCAGCGTCTGGTTGTCGTGAATGACATCGAAGTCACCGCGCCGGGAGCGCAGATGACGACCGGCCCGGAGCGAGAAGGTCAGCGGTTCGGGGAACCCGCCGGTCCACATGGTGGCGACTTCGAGGGCGTCGACCCAGTCGCGGTACTCGCCGCGGGCCGGGGTGCGGAAGGGGTCGGGCTGCCGGTAGAGGTCGAGACTGGGCAGCTCGGTGAGGGTGAGGTTCTCGTAGCCCTCGTCGAGGACGGGGTAGGGCTGGGAGCCGATGACCTCGACGCGGTGGCCGAGGCGGGCCAGTTCGCGGGAGAGATGGCGGACGTAGACACCCTGGCCGCCGCAGAACGGGTTCCCCTTGTAGGTGAGAAGCGCGATGTCGAGCGGTCGCTCTCCCCCGCGCTCGGATCCGCTCGCGCGGGAGGGGCCTCCACCGGCGGCGGGATCCGGTCGCGAACCCGCCTCCCTGGCCTCAGCGGTCACTCCGGGCCCCCTTCTGCCTGCGCTGTCCCGCGACAGTACGACGGGACGCTAATCTAGAACAAGTTTCAGACTTGATCGCTCGGGAGGATCCGAATCTACCGGCAGGTAGTCGAAGTGTGAGCGGCGGGCCGGGTGATTCGCGCCACGGCGCGGCCCCTGCCATGCTGTGTGATCACTCGTCCTCACCGACTGTCACGGAACAGGACCCATGTCTGCGCAAGCCAAGGTGGACACCAGCGGTACGGCCGGTACCGCGCGGCCGGCACCGGCGTCGGCACCCGGCATGCCTCCGCTGACCGAACGCCAGGAGGCCCGCCGCCGGCGCATCCTGCGCGCCAGCGCCCAGCTGGCCAGCCGGGGCGGCTTCGACGCGGTGCAGATGCGGGAGGTCGCGGAGTCCTCCCAGGTGGCCCTGGGCACCCTCTACCGCTACTTCCCGTCCAAGGTGCACCTGCTGGTCGCGACGATGCAGGACCAGCTGGACCACATGCACGGCACGCTGCGCAAGAAGCCCCCGACGGGCGACACGGCCGCGGAGCGCGTCGCGGACACCCTGATGCGCGCCTTCCGCGCCCTTCAGCGCGAGCCCCATCTGGCCGACGCCATGGTCCGGGCCCTCACCTTCGCGGACCGCAGCGTCTCCCCCGAGGTCGACCAGGTCTCCCGTCAGACGACGGCGATCATCCTGGACGCGATGGCCCCCTCGGCCGCCCCCGCCCCCACGCCCGCCCAGCTCTCCGCGGTCCGCGTCATCGAGCACACCTGGCACTCGGCCCTGATCACCTGGCTCTCGGGTCGCGCCTCGATCGCCCAGGTGAAGATCGACATCGAAACGGTCTGCCGCCTGATCGACCTCACGGACCCGGGTGCGGGCGGGGTCCCGCCGTGCGCGGACGGGGCGGGGATCATGCGCTGAGCGGGCGGCGACCGTCGGGCCCGAGAAGGCGTCGGTCCGAGAAGGTGTCCGCCCGAGAACCCGAGAAGGCGTCGGCCCGAGAGGAGAGACCCGCACCCCGGACGCGGAAGCGCGCACGCCCCGGACGGGGGATCGTGCGCGCGAAAAACCTACGAGACGGGTTCCCTGCGCCGGTATGGTCCGGATCAGGTTCCAGGGGTCGCCGGTCGGCCCGGATGCTGCCTTCCGGCCTCTCAGCCCTACCGCCGACGTCGGCAACGGCGGATGCCCAACTGCTGCGTCTCGCCAGAGTCGGCTACTCCGGTCGGGCTCCCTCACTCGTCTCGTAGGCCAATACCAATGTACAACGGGCAAGGCCCGGCGCAACACCCTCAAGGGGATTTTTTTCACTCTTCCGGTGGAAACACCACCTCCCCGCTGCTCAGCAGGGTGAGGGTGATCGCCTCCACCGGGCAGGTCTCCGCCGCCGCCAGGACCGGCTCCGCCGCGTCCGTGTCCGGTGCGACGGGGCGGGACTGGCGAGCGGTGTCCAGGCGGAAGGCGCGGGGCGCACGGTCGACGCACTGGGCGGAGCCGATGCACAGCGAACGGTCCACCTCGATGTGCCAGCGGTCGCCCATGGCCGCTCAGCCCTCCCAGCCGGCGGGGAGGTGGATCATCTTGTGTTCGAGGTACTCGCCGAAGCCCTCCGGGCCGAACTCGCGTCCGAGGCCGGAGTTCTTGTAGCCGCCGAACGGGCCCAGCATGTCGAGGCTGAAGGTGTTCACCGAGTAGGTGCCGGTGCGGACCTGGCACGCGACCTCGATGCCGTGCTCGACGTCGGCCGTCCAGACGCTGCCGGACAGCCCGTACTCCGAGTCGTTGGCGATCTTCACCGCCTCGGTCTCGTCGCCGTAGGGGAGCAGGCAGATGACCGGGCCGAAGATCTCCTCCCGGGCGATCCGCATGCCGTTGTCCACGTCTCCGAAGAGGGTCGGCTCGACGTACCAGCCCTTCTCCAGGCCGGCCGGACGGCCGCCCCCGGTGAGGATCTTGGCGCCCTCCTCCTGCCCGATGCGGATGTAGTCGAGGTTGCGCCGCTGCTGGCGTTCGGCGACCAGCGGGCCCACCTGGGTCGCCGGGTCGAGCGGGTCACCGACCTTGAGGGCGGACGCCGCCTGCGCGAAGGCGTCGGCGTAGTCGCCGTAGCGCGAGCGCGGGACGAGGATGCGGGTCTGGGCGACGCACGCCTGCCCGTTGTTCATCCACGCCGCCGGGACGATGCCCGCCACCGCCTGTGCGACATCGGCGTCCGGCAGGACGACCGCCGCCGACTTGCCGCCCAGTTCGAGCGTCACACGGGTGAGGTTGCGCGCCGCCACCTCCATCACCCGGCGGCCCGCCGCGACCGAGCCCGTGAAGGACACCTTGTCGACGCCCGGGTGCCCGACCAGGTACTCGCTGACCTCCCGGTCCGCCGGGAGGATGGACAGGACGCCCTCCGGAAGACCGGCCTCGCGGGTGATGTCGGCCAGGATGTACGCGTCCAGCGGTGACTCCGGCGACGGTTTGAGGATCACCGAGCAGCCGGTCAGCAGCGCGGGCGCGAGCTTGGCGGCGGCGACGAACTGCGGCACGTTCCACGGGACGACGGCCGCGACCACGCCCACCGGCTCGCGTCGCACGAGCAGTTTGCCGAGGACTCCGTCGCGCCGCTCCTCGTAGGAGAACTCCCGCGCGACCTTGATGGCCGAATCCCACACCATCATCGCGCCCAGCGCCTGCGCGAGGACGCTCCACGAGTACGGCGACCCGTTCTCCGACGAGATCACCCGCGCGATCTCCTCGTGCCGCACCGCGATGGCGTCCTTGATGCGCGTGACGATCCCGATACGCTCCTCCAGGGTCGTCCTCGGCCACGGTCCCTCGTCGAAGGCCCGCCGGGCCGTCGCGACCGCCCGGTCCACGTCCGCGCGCGAGGCGTGCGGCACCCGGCCGATGACCTCCTCGGTGTGCGGGGAGATCACCTCGATGACCTCCGTGCCGAGGGGGTCGGTCAACTCGCCGCCGATGAACAGCTGTCCGTGTTCCACGAGCTCGGTCATGGCCTGATGCCTCCCGGGAAGCGCCGCCCGGCCAACGTTGCCTGACGGGCCGTCAGATACCTGAACTCATACCAGCTCCGTCCGGGGGAGTCCACGGATGCGGCCGGGGCCGTTGGCCGCCGGGGGCACTCATGGGAACCTGTTCCAGTTATCGGGGGCGGGAAGCACACGAGGGGGAACCATGACGCAGGTGCACGACCACCGCGGCGGCGTACGGTCCGTCGAAGTCCCCATCCCGGACAACCCGCTCGGCCACACCCTGGTCTACGTCGTCGACACCGACCGCGGCCCGGTGCTGATCGACACCGGCTGGGACGACCCCGCCTCCTGGGACACCCTCGTCGCCGGTCTCACCGCCTGCGGCACGTCGGTCGCCGAGGTGTACGGCGTCGTCGTCACCCACCATCACCCCGACCACCACGGCCTGGTGGGCCGCGTCCGGGACGCCTCCGGCGCCTGGATCGCGCTGCACGCCGCCGACGCCGCGATCGTACGGCGCACCCGGGAGACCCGGCCGGAGAGCTGGTTCGCCTACATGGCGGCCAAGCTGACCGCCGCCGGGGCTCCCGAGGAGCACATCGCCCCGCTGCGCGCCGCCCCGCGCCGTGTCCCTGCCGGGCTCTCCCCCGCCCTGCCGGACCGTGAGATCGTGCCCGGCGAACTCCTCGACCTGCCGGGGCGGCGGCTGCGCGCGATCTGGACGCCGGGACACACGCCGGGCCATGTCTGCCTGCACCTGGAGGAACAGCATCCGCAGCAACCGGCGGGCGGCCACGGACGGTTGTTCTCCGGCGATCACCTGCTTCCCGAGATCACCCCGCACATCGGCCTCTACGAGGACCCCGACGACGCCACCGTGACCGACCCGCTCGGCGACTACCTCGACTCCCTCGAACGGGTGGGCCGGCTCCGCCCCGCCGAGGTGCTGCCCGCCCATCAGCACCCCTTCACCGACGCCCCGTCCCGCGTCCGGGAGCTGCTCGCCCACCACGAGGAACGCCTCACCGGCCTGCTCACCCTCCTCGCCACGCCCCTCACCACCTGGCAGCTGGCCGAGCGGATGGAGTGGAACCGGCCGTGGGAACAGATCCCCTACGGGTCGCGCAACATCGCCGTCTCGGAGGCGGAGGCGCATCTGCGGCGGCTGGTGAAGCTGGGGCGGGCGGAGGCGGTGGCGGGGAGCGATCCGGTGACGTACGTGGCGGCGGGGTGACACCGGTCGGCACACCTCGCGGCCGGGTGAGGCCCGTGTTCCGGCGAGGTCGCGCACAGCCTTCTCTCAGCCGTCCCCCGGGGCCGGGTACAGTGGCGGGGTCGTCATCACGCCCGTTCAGGGGGAAGCCGGTGCAATTCCGGCGCTGACCCGCAACCGTGAGCCGCCCACGAGGGTGGTGAGCCGGACCGCCCCGGGCATCGCGTGACCGGCTCAGGTGCACCGGCGGGCCCCGTCGGCGCACGGCACCGTCGAGGTCTGCGGAGCCGAGCCGCCGCCCGGGGGTGTCCCCGTGCCGCGTCACGGCTTCCCGCAGGGGAAGGCACCCACCCGCCCATGAACGTCCGCCGCACCGCCGGGACACTGGCCGCCCTCACGGCCGTCCTCGCCGGCACCGCAGCCCCCGCCGCCTTCGCCGCGACCGCGTCACCGTCGCCCTCCCCCTCCGCCGCCCTGCCCTCCGGGCTGTTCGGCAAAACGGACCCCGCCTACGACGGCGTCTGGCGCCAGTCCCTCGCCCTGCTCGCGCAGCACACCGTGGGACTCACGCCCGCGGCGAAGGCGGTCGACTGGCTCGCCGGACAGCAGTGCGCCGACGGCGCCTTCCCGGCGTACCGCGCCGCCCCGGGCACCGGCACGCCCTGTGACGCCGAGCTCCCCCGCGACACCAACGCCACCGCCGCCGCCGTGCAGGCCCTCGCCGCCGTCGGCGGGCACGAGGCCGCCACCGGCAGGGCCGTCAGCTGGCTGAAGTCGGTCCAGAACAAGGACGGCGGCTGGCCCTACGCCCCCGGCGGGGCCAGCGACACCAACTCGACCTCCGTCGTCGTGGGCGCCCTCGCCGCGACCGGCGCGGACCCCGCCCGGGTGCGCGCGGCGAAGGGCACGGCGTCGCCGTACACCCTGCTGGCCGAGTGGTCCGTCCCGTGCGCGAAGGACGGGGGCGGCGCGCTCGCCTACCAGCCGGGCAAGAAGGGCGAACTCGCCGCCAACGCCGACGCCACCGCCGCCGGGGTGCTGGCCGCGCTCGGCAAGGGTTTCGTGACGGCGGCCGGGAAGAGTTCCCCCGGCGACGGCTCCTGCGGCGGCGCGTCGCCGCTCACGCCAGCCGACATCGCCCGCAACGGCGCCGGTTATCTGCGGGACCGGACCTCCGCGACCGGCTACCTCAAGTCCGTGCTCCCCGGTGCCGGGAACCAGCCCGACTACGGCAACACCGCCGACGCGGTCGTCTCGCTGGCCGCGCTGGGCTGGACCGGCGCCGCGCAGAAGCCGTACGCCTGGCTGGAGAAGCACGCCGCGCCGTGGGCCGGGCAGAGCGGCCCCGCCGCCTACGCCGCACTGATCCTCACCGCCCACGCGATGGGCGCCGACCCGCGCCACTTCGGCGGCACCGACCTCGTCCAGCGGCTCGGCGCCCTGGGCCCGGCCGCGCGGCAGAAGGCCACCGGGGCACAGGGCACCGGGGCGCAGGGGGCCGAGCGGGAGTCCGCGAAGCAGGACGGCGGTGGCGGCCTCGGCGTCTGGTGGATCGTCGGGATCGGTCTCGTCGCCGGGGCCGGTATCGGTTTCCTCCTCTCGGGCCGCGGACGGCGCAAGCCGTGAGTGCCCGTTCCCGGATACGGGCCGCCGCCGCCCTCGTCCTCGCCGTGCTGCTGTCGGGGCTCGCGGCGGGGCAGGCGGCCCACGCCACCGGCTACCGTTACTGGTCCTTCTGGGAGCGTGAGGACGGCCACGGCGGCAACGGCGCCTCGTGGGTCTACGCGACCCAGGGCCCGGCGACCGCCCGCCCCTCCGACGGCGCCGTGGAAGGCTTCCGCTTCGCCGTCAGCGCGGACTCCGCCGACGCCTCCCGCCCCCGCGGCACCGCCGGTTTCACCGCCGTCTGCGCGCACACCCCGGCCCGCGACGGCACCAAACGCGTCGCGCTCGTCATCGACTTCGGTACGGCGTCCGACGCGCCCGCCGGTGAGGCCCCGCCCGCCGCCCGTACGGCGTGCGCCCGGGTGTCCCCCGACGCCACCGCCGCCGACGCCCTCGCCGCCGTGGCGAAACCGCTGCGCTACGACACCGACGCGCTGCTCTGCGCCATCTCCGGCTATCCGCGACGGGGTTGCGGCGAGCAGGTCAGCGGCAGCGACGGCAGCGGCAGGGCGGCCGCCACCGCGGGCACCGCCACCGCCGAGGAAACCCCCGCGTCCTCCGGTCCCTCCCTCGGCCTGATCGCGGGCGGCACCGCCGTCGCCGTGCTCGGCGCGGCAGCGGTGTGGCGCACCCGGCGGCGGCACCGGCTCCATGACTGAACGACTTGGCCGCCACAACTCCCTCCATCCCGGCGCCTGGTGGCTGTGGGCGCTGGCTCTCGGCACCGCCGCCACCCGCACCACCAACCCCCTCCTCCTCGCCCTGCTGCTCGCCGTCTCGGCCTACGTCGTGGCGAGTTGCCGTACCGCCGCCCCGTGGGCCCGCTCCTACCCGGCGTTCGTACGGCTCGCCCTCGCCGTACTCCTCCTGCGCCTGTTCTTCGCCGTGGCCCTCGGCTCCCCGGTCCCGGGCACCCACACCCTCCTCACCCTCCCCGAAGTCCCGCTCCCTCACTGGGCGCAGGGCATCCGCATCGGCGGCCGGGTCACCGCCGAGGGCGTCGTCTTCGCGCTCTACGACGGGCTGCGGCTGGCCACCCTGCTGGTGTGCGTCGGTGCCGCCAACGCCCTCGCGAACCCCTCCCGGCTCCTCAAGTCCCTTCCCGGCGCGCTCTACGAGGCCGGTGTCGCCGTCGTCGTCGCACTCACCTTCGCCCCGAACCTCATCGCGGACGGCCGCCGGCTGCGTGCCGCCCGGCGCCTGCGGGGCCGTCCGGACCGGGGGGTGCGGGGGCTGCTGCATGTCGGACTGCCGGTGCTGGAGGGCGCGTTGGAGCGTTCCGTCGCGCTCGCCGCCGCGATGGACGCGCGCGGCTACGGCCGCAGTGCCGACGTCCCCGACCGGGTGCGCCGTACGACGGCCGTGCTCACCCTCGGTGGGCTGCTGGGCGTCTGCGCGGGCTCGTACGGGCTGCTCACCGAGGACGGCGGCACGTACGCGTTCCCGCTCCTGCTCGGCGGAGTCGCCGCCGCCCTCGCCGGACTGCACCTCGGCGGACGCCGCTCGCCGCGCACCCGCTACCGCCCGGACCGCTGGGACGGCCGGGCCTGGCTGGTCGGCGCGTCCGGCGCCGCCGTCGCCGCCCTCCTCACGCTCGCCGCGTCCGCCGACCCGGCCGCCCTGCGCCCCGGGGTCGTCCCGCTGGTCTCCCCCGTCCTCCCCCTGTGGCCCGCGGCGGCCGTACTCCTGGGCCTGCTCCCGGCGTTCGTCGCCCCCGCACCCGCTGAATCGTTCGTACCCCCCTCCGGCAAGGAGCCGTCGTGATCCGCTTCGAGGACGTCTCCGTGATCTACGACGGTGCCGCCGAACCGGCGGTCCGGCACATCGGGTTCGAGGTGCCGGAGGGCGAACTCGTGCTGCTCGCGGGGCCGTCCGGGGTCGGGAAGTCCACCGTCCTGGGCGCGGTCAGCGGGCTCGTGCCGCACTTCACCGGCGGCACCCTGCGCGGCCGGGTCACCGTCGCCGGACGTGACACCCGCACCCACCGGCCGCGCGAACTCGCCGACGTCGTGGGGACGGTGGGCCAGGACCCGCTGTCCCACTTCGTGACCGACACCGTCGAGGACGAACTCGCCTACGGCATGGAGTCGCTGGGCATCGCCCCGGACGTCATGCGGCGCCGGGTCGAGGAGACCCTCGATCTGCTCGGCCTCGCCGCCCTCCGTGACCGGCCCATCGCCACCCTCTCCGGCGGCCAGCAGCAGCGCGTCGCGATCGGTTCCGTCCTCACCCCGCATCCCCGGGTGCTGGTCCTCGACGAGCCGACGTCCGCCCTCGACCCCGCGGCGGCCGAGGAGGTGCTCGCGGTGCTCCAGCGGCTCGTGCACGACCTCGGGACGACGGTCCTGCTCGCCGAACACCGGCTGGAGCGCGTCGTCCAGTACGCCGACCGGGTCGTGCTCCTGCCCGCGCCGGGCGCCCCGCCGGTGCTGGGGGTGCCCACCGAGGTGATGGCGGTGTCACCGGTGTGCCCACCGGTGGTGGAGCTGGGGCGGCTGGCGGGCTGGTCCCCGCTCCCGCTGACGGTACGGGACGCCCGGCGCCGGGCGGCAGAACCGGGTGACCTGCGGGAACGGCTGGCGGGACGGGAACCGGCACCGGCACCGGCAGCCCATGTGCAGGGGAAACCGCCGTCGGCCTCCGGGCCGGCGGCGCCGCCCCGCCGCCGCCCCCGTCTCTTCCGCCGCACTCCCCTGACCGCCCCGCCCACCCCCCTGGCCGCCGAGGTCCGCGCCCTCGGCGTCCGCCGCGGCCCCGTCCAGGCACTGCGCGGCGTCGACCTCACCGTCGCCCCCGGCGAGAGCGTCGCCGTGATGGGCCGCAACGGCGCCGGGAAGTCCACGCTGCTCGGCGCCCTGGCCGGCCTGGTCGCCCCGCACACCGGCACGGTCACCGTCGGCGGCCTCGCCCCGCACCGCGCGGCGCCCCCCGACCTCGTACGCCGCGTCGGCCTCGTGCCGCAGGAACCGCGCGACCTTCTGTACGCCGACACGGTCGCCGCCGAGTGCGCCGCCGCCGACCGGGACGCGCACGCCGCCCCCGGCACCTGCCGCGCGCTGGTCGCGGAGCTGCTCCCCGGCATCGCCGACGCCACCCATCCCCGCGACCTCTCCGAGGGGCAGCGGCTCACGCTCGCCCTGGCCGTGATCCTCACCGCACGGCCGCCGCTGCTGCTCCTCGACGAGCCGACCCGCGGCCTGGACTACGCGGCGAAGGCCCGCCTGGTCGCGGTACTGCGTGACCTGGCGGACACCGGGCACGCCGTCGTGCTGGCCACCCACGACGTGGAACTGGCCGCCGAGCTGGCCCACCGGGTGGTGCTGCTCGCGGAGGGCGAGGTGATCGCGGACGGGCCGACGGCGGACGTGGTGGTCTCCTCCCCCTCCTACGCCCCGCAGGTCACCAAGATCCTCGCGCCCCGGCCGTGGCTCACGGTCACCCAGATCCGCGAGGCCCTGGCATGACGAACCGCACAGACCGCACGCCTGCCCCCACCCGGCTCACGGCCACCCGCCCACGCACCCGCATCCGTCCGAGGAACAGCGGCACGCGCCCGCGCCGTATCCGCGCCGTCCGCCTGGGCCCCCGCTCCCGCGCCGCCCTCGTCCTCGTCGGCGCGGTGGGGGTCGTGGCGTTCGGCTGGCCGTTCCTCGCGCCGCCGTCCTCGCAGCTCGGCGCGCACGCGCAGGACGCCCCGTGGCTGTTCGCGGGGCTGCTGGCACTGCTGGTGGCGGTGGTGGCGGCGACGATCTCGGAGTCGGGCCTCGGTCCGAAGGCGGTCGCGATGCTGGGCGTACTGGCGGCGACCGGGGCGGCGCTGCGCCCGGTCGGCGCGGGGACGGCCGGTGTCGAGCCGATGTTCTTCCTGATGGTGCTCAGCGGGCGCGTCCTCGGTCCGGGCTTCGGCTTCGTGCTCGGCTCGCTCACGATGTTCGCGTCGGCGCTGCTGACGGGCGGGGTGGGCCCCTGGCTGCCGTTCCAGATGCTGGCGATGGGCTGGTTCACGATGGGCGCGGGGCTGCTGCCGGGCCCGGAGCGGCTGCGCGGCCGTACCGAGATCGTGCTGCTGGCCTGCTACGGCTTCGTCGCGGCGTTCGCGTACGGCACGGTGATGAACCTGGCCGGGTGGCCGTTCATGGGGGCGCTGGCCTCGGGCATCGCCTTCGACCCGCACGCCGCCGTACCGGCCAACCTGGCCCGTTTCGCCGCGTACTGCCTGGCCACCTCGCTCGGCTGGGACCTGGGGAGGGCGCTGGTGACGGTCGTCCTGACCGCCGTTCTCGGTCCGGCGGTGCTGCGGGCGCTGCGCAGGGCGACGCGGAGGGCCGCTTTCGAGACCGCGGTCACATTCGACGCACCCGCAGAGTGAGACCGTCCGTACGGACTGTCACGTGAACCGTGAACCACCCCACATGACGCCTATCACGTACGAAGCGGCTTAGTAGCCGATAAGGCATGACATGCCCTCACCATAAGGGGCCCTGACCTGGGGATTGAGAGCCAGGTCACACAGCGGGCACTCAGCCGCGATGCGACCACAACTAGTAAAAGGGGTCATTGCGGACGCGTTTGGATCCTGCTTGTCTGAACCACGTCGCAAGGCACCGCCGAACCCCCTCGGGGCCACGGCGCCGACACAGGCCCCCGCCGCGCAGAGCGCACATCGGCCTGTGTGTGACCCCATGACCCCGACCAGAAGGTTCCACCGTGTCCATCTCCTTCATCCGCCGCATCGCTTCCCCCAAGAAGGCCCTGACCGCCGCCGCCATGGCAGCCGCCACGACCGGCATGGTGCTGAGCGCCGCGCCCGCCCACGCCTCGAGCGTGGACTCGGCCGCACAGGCGAAGGCGATCGCGCACAGGATGATCCCCAACTCGGCCCAGTTCAACGCGTTCAGCCACATCGTGCAGCGCGAGAGCAACTGGAACGTCGGCGCGGTGAACTCCTCCTCCGGCGCCTACGGCCTGGTCCAGGCCCTGCCGGGCTCCAAGATGGCCTCGGCCGGCGGCAACTGGAAGACCAGCGCCGCCACCCAGATCAAGTGGGGCCTCAACTACATGAACTCCCGCTACGGCAGCCCCGTCGGCGCCTGGCAGTTCTGGCAGACCCACCACTGGTACTGAGCCGGCCGAACCGCGCGGGAGACCCGCGCGACCGTGGCTACGCGAGTAGACCACCGGTGACCTGCGGCACATTCGGTACAGCAGCACGGGCGGCAGCCCCCGGACATCATCCGGGGGCTGCCGCCCGTCCGCGTCCCGGCGGACCGCCCCGGAGGCCCCCGGAAGCCCGCTCGGAGGCTCCCTCAGAGGCCGCCCGAGGGCCGGGACGGGCCGACGGCGCCGGGATGCCGTCGGCCCGGGCACAGCGGGGTGACCCGCGGCGGAGACGCTCAACCGGCCGCGGTGACCCTCAACTCCTTGATCCCGTTGATCCAGGAGGACCGCAGCCGCCGCGGATCCTCGACGAGCCGCAGCCCCGGCATGGCGTCGGCGAGGGCGCCGAAGATGAGGTCGATCTCCAGGACGGCGAGCGACTTGCCGAGGCAGTAGTGCGGACCGCCGCCGCCGAACCCGAGGTGAGGGTTGGGATCACGGGTGATGTCGAACACGCCGGGGTCCTCGAAGACCTCCGGATCATGATTGGCGGAGGAGTAGAACAGCCCCACCCGGTCGCCCTTCCTGATCCGCTGCCCGCCGAGTTCGGTGTCCCGGGCGGCGGTGCGCTGGAAGGCGTTGACGGGGGTGGCCCAGCGGACGATCTCCTCGGCGGTGGTCGCCGGGCGCTCACGCCGGTAGAGGCCCCACTGGTCGGGGTGGGTGAGGAAGGCGTGCATGCCGTGGGTGATGGCGTTGCGGGTGGTCTCGTTGCCGGCGACGGAGAGCATGAGCACGAAGAAGCCGAACTCGTCGTAGCTGAGGTTGCCCTCGTCCTCGGCGGCGACGAGCGCGGAGACGATGTCCTTGGCCGGGCACTGCTTGCGCTCGACGGCCATGTTCATGGCGTAGGCGATGATCTCGACGGCCGACTCGGCGGCGGTCTCCTCGGTGACGGCGTACTCGGGGTCGTCGTAGCCGACCATCTTGTTGGACCAGTCGAAGATCTTGACCCGGTCGTCCTGCGGCACACCGATGAGCTCGGCGATGGCCTGGAGCGGCAGCTCGCAGGCGACCTCGGTGACGAAGTCGAACGCCCCGCTGTTCCCGCCCGCCCCGGCGACGATGGCGGTGGCCCGCTCCCGCAGCCGCTTCTCCAGCGCCCGGATGGCCCGGGGCGTGAACCCGCGCTGCACGATCTGCCGGACCCGGGTGTGCTCGGGCGGATCCATGTTGAGCATGATCATCCGCTGCGCGTCGATGGCGTCGCGCTCCATGTGCTCGCCGAAGCGGATGATGGCGGTGTTGACCCAGGAGGAGAAGATCTCCGGGTGCGTGGACACGTACTTGACGTCGGCGTGCCGGGTAACGGCCCAGTACCCGTCGTCGGCGAACCCGGCCACCCCCCGCGCCTGCGGGATCCAGCGCACCGGCTCGGCCCGGCGCAGCTCCGCGAACTCGGGCAGGGGCACGCGGTGGAGCAGCACATCGGGATCGGTGAAGTCGAACCCGTCGGGCAGCGCGGGGCAGTGCATGAGCGCCTCCCACCCTTCCGAACCGTTCTGACGGTCCATCAGATACTGCGGTGGGGTGACCGTAATCACGCGTTCTGCAAGTCGCAAGACATACGGCGTGGCGAGTTGACCGGGCGGAGCCCCGAAGGCCGGGCGGCGGTCCGCACCACCCCGACGCCTGCACGACCCTTGCGGTTCTATACGCGGAGTCAGCAGACTGCCGTACAGAACTAGAACGCGTACTAGTTCTGCGTGGCGGGCGGGCTGGGACGCTCGCGCCGCGCGGGTAACCGAGGAGAGGACGGCATCTTCCATGGCCGCGGAACCCGTGATCGTCGAAGCCGTACGCACCCCCATCGGCAGGCGCGGCGGCGCGCTCGCCAACCTCCATCCCGCCTATCTGCTGGGCGAGACCTACCGCGAACTGCTGGGCCGCACCGGCATCCCCGCCGACTGCGTGGAACAGATCGTCGGCGGCACCGTGACCCATGCCGGCGAGCAGTCCATGAACCCCGCCCGCACCGCCTGGCTGGCCATGGGCCTGCCCTACGAGACCGCCGCGACGACCGTCGACTGCCAGTGCGGCTCCTCGCAGCAGGCCTCACACATGGTCGCCAACATGATCGCGGCGGGCGTCATCGACGTCGGCATCTCGTGCGGCGTCGAGGCGATGTCGCGGGTACCGCTCGGGTCGGGGTCCAAGCACGGGCCGGGCAAGCCGTTCCCCGACGAGTGGAACGTCGACCTCCCCGACCAGTTCCACGCCGCCGAGCGCATCGCGCAACTCCGGGGCCTCACACGGGAGGACGTCGACGGGCTCGGTCTGCTCTCGCAGGAGCGCGCGGCCGTCGCCTGGTCGGAGGAACGCTTCAAACGGGAGACGTTCGCCGTCCAGGTCCCGACGACCGAGGAGGAACAGGCGGCCGGTCAGGGCATGTGGCGCCTGGTCGACCGCGACGAGGGTCTGCGGGACACGTCGGCGGAGGCGCTGGCGCGGCTGAAGTCCGTGATGCCGACCGCGATCCACACGGCGGGCAACTCGTCGCAGATCAGCGACGGTTCGGCGGCCCTGATGTGGGCCTCGAAGCGGATGGCGCGGGCGCTGAAGCTCCGGCCGCGGGCCCGCATCGTCGCGCAGGCCCTCGTCGGCTCCGACCCGCACTTCCACCTCGACGGGCCGATCGACGCGACGAAGACCGTCCTCGGCAAGGCGGGGATGACGTTGAAGGACATCGACCTCGTCGAGATCAACGAGGCTTTCGCGTCGGTGGTGCTGAGCTGGGCGCAGGTCTTCGAGCAGGACCTGGCCAAGGTCAACGTCAACGGCGGCGCGATCGCGCTCGGACACCCGGTCGGCGCGACGGGTGCCCGGCTCATCACGACGGCACTTCACGAACTGGAGCGCACGGACAAGGAGTTCGCCCTCATCACGATGTGCGCGGGCGGCGGACTGGCCACCGGGACCATCATCCAGCGGCTGTAGCCGCCGCCCGGCCGACGAAGTCCGCGAACACGGCGGGGCCAAGGGCGAGGTGCGGCCCCGCCGGGGTCTTGGAGCCTCGGACGGCCACGGTGGCGCAGGGAGTGGCGGCCGGTGAGGCAGCTTCGTCGATCGGCCTCGGTGAAACCGGTCCCGCTCAACGGCGGCCCGCGGCCGTCGGGTTCGGCTCGCCGTGTCGCTGCCACGGGCGGGCCAGGAGAGCCAGCGCCAGGGTGGCGCCGAGCGCCGCCGTCAGCATGATCAGGGCCATCGGGAGGGAGCTGTCGTCGCCGAACAGGCCCACCAGCGGTGCGGCCAGGGCGCCGAAGAGGAACTGGAGGCCGCCCAGGAGGGCCGAGGCCGCGCCGGGGGTCGCGCGGCCCAGGCTCTGGCTCAGGGTGATCGCCGCCGGGAACACGATGCCGATGCCCACCGTGCCCGTGAACAGCGTGGCCCAGGTGCCCGCCAGGGTCTCCCCCGCCGTCAGCACCAGCAGCACCTGTGCCAGCGCGCCCAGCAGCAGGAAGCCCACGCCGGTCGTCAGCAGCGTGTTCAGCGCCACGCGTCCGGCCAGCCTCGCGAAGGCCGCGCCGCCGAGCAGCGAACCGACCGCGTTCGTCGCGAAGATGAGCGAGTACACCGTCGGGCTGACCCCGTGCAGCTTCTCGAAGACGAAGCTGGAGCCGCTGATGTAGGCGAACAGCACGGCCGCGGCGAAGGCCACGACAAGGACGTAGCCCATGAAGGTCCGGCGGCCGAGCAGGGCCGCCATCGCACGGAACGTGCTCGTCACTCCGCCGGGGTGACGGCGCTCCGGGGGGAGGGACTCCGGGACCGTCCTCAGTACCGCCAGGAGGAGCAGGACGCCCATCGCGGTCAGGACCGCGAAGACCGCTCGCCAGGTGGAGACCGACAGGACGGCTCCGCCGAGGACCGGGGCGGCGATCGGCGCCACGCCCATGATCTGGGAGAGCAGGGCGAAACGGCGGGGCAGGTCGGGGCCGTGGAAGAGGTCGGTCAGGACCGCGCGGGCCAGGACCATGCCCGCCGCGCCCGCGACGCCCTGGAGGAAGCGCGCGCCGGTCAGCAGGGGCGCGTTGGGGGCGAGCGCGCACAGGAGGGAGAAGAGCACGAATCCCGCCGCGCCGCCGAGCAGCAGCCTCCGGCGGCCCAGGCCGTCGCTGATCGGGCCGATCAGCAGCTGGCCCACGACCAGGCCGGCGAGGAAGCCGGTCATCGTCAGCTGGATCGCGGAGCTGCTCGCGCCCAGGGTGTCCCCCATCGCGGGGAAGCCCGGGACGTACATGTCGGTCGCGAGGGGTGCCACCGCCGTGAGGGCCGCCAGGACGGCGACCAGGGCCGTCGCGGAGCGGGCGCCGAGGACCGAGCCCGCACCGGGTGCGGAGGAGGGCCGGGCGGCGCCGGAGGGCCCGGTGGCGTCGGAAGGGCCGGTGGTGCCGGAGGTGGTTCCTCCATCGGTGGTACGGGAGCGCGACGGGGATATCATGGGATCAACAGTAAGCCTATGATTCACCGGTTAACAAATATGGCCCACGGAGTGAGAAGGCGTCCCGTATGACCTCCCCCACCACCGCCCGCGGCCAGTGGGCCGCGGACCACCCCGGGCTCGACACCTCCCCCATGGAGCTGGTGTCGCTCCTCAAGCGCGCCACCGGGCTGCTCGGCAAGGCCGTGGAGCCCCTCTACGAAGGCGCCCCGCTCACCTCGCCCGAGGTGGACATGCTCATCCCGCTCCGCTATGCCACCGAGCCCGTGATCGCCAGCGGTCTCGCCGACCGGATGGGGCTGTCCCGGGCCGGGGTCAGCAAGACCCTCGGCAAGCTGGAGCGGCGCGGCTTCGTCTCCCGCTGTCCCAACCCCGCCGACCGGCGCGCGGCGCTCGTCACGATCACCCCGGCCGGTGCCGAGGCGGTCGACGGCTTCTTCCCCCGCCAGCTCGCCACCGAGCTCGAACTGTTCGCGGGCCTCGGCGACGACCGGGAGTGGGTGCTCAAGGCTCTCGCCCGGCTGGTGGCGGCCATGGAGGAGAGCGCCGTACGGCGGGACTGACCGCCTGCCCGTCCTCCTAGTGCTGTGACCGGAAAGGTTCACCGGTTCGCGGCGTCCGGCACGGCACCTCGCCGCGTTGTCGCATCACCCGAGTACATCCAGTACGCGGGTAATGCTCCGCCTTGCGATGCACCGCGCCGGACGCCGCGAGCTTCTCGGCAAACCTTTCCGGTCACAGCACTACCCGGTCGCGGCGGCGCCGGTGGCCGCCGCCGGGTCCTTCGCCTTCACCGGCTCCTCGTCGTGGACGACGATCACGGCCGGTGTCAGGGAGCGGGCCCTCGGGCCCTGGAGCGCGTACGACAGGGCGAACCCGGCGGTGACGACCACCGCCCCGCCCACCGCGTCCAGTACCCAGTGGTTGCCCGTCGCCACGATGGCCGACACGGTGAACAGGGGGTGCAGGAGGCCCAGGGCCTTCATCCACCACTTCGGCGCGATGATCGCGATGACCAGGCCGCACCACAGGGCCCAGCCGAAGTGCAGCGACGGCATCGCCGCGTACTGGTTGGTGAGCGCGGTCAGGGTGCCGTAGTCCGGCTTGGAGAAGTCCTGGACGCCGTGCACCGTGTCGATCATGTTCAGCGTCGGCATCAGGCGGGGCGGGGCCAGCGGGTAGAGCCAGAAACCGACCAGGGCCAGGAACGTGGCGAGGCCCAGGGAGGAGCGGGCCCAGCGGTAGTCGACCGGGCGGCGCCAGTAGAGAACGCCCAGGATGGTCAGCGGGACCACGAAGTGGAACGACTCGTAGTAGAAGTCGAAGAAGTCCCGCAGCCACGTGACGTGCACGACGGCGTGGTTGGCCCAGTGCTCGATGTCGATGTGGAGGGCGCGTTCGAGGCCGAGGATCTGATGGCCGTGCGCCTCGGCGCGCTCGCGTCCGGCCGCGTTGGAGCCACCGGTCGCGGCGAGCCGCACCTTCGCGTACGCGGCGTAGGTGACCCGGATGAGGAGCAGTTCGAGGAGCAGGTTGGGCCGGGTGAGGACGCGGCGCAGGAACGGCAGCAGCGGGATGTGCCGGAAGCGTGCCGGGACGGGGGCGGCGTAGTCCGTGGGGACCGGTGTGGCGTAGTACGGCGAGCTGCGCGGCAGGAACGGTACGACCGTCGCGGCGGCGGCAGCGGCCAGCAGGACGACGTTGTCGCGCAGCGGGTAGAGGGCCGCCATGTTCGGCAGCAGCATCTTGGCCGGGAGGGTGACCAGGAGGATCACGGCGACCGGCCAGAGGTAGCGGTCCGAGGCCCGTCTGCCGACCCGGCCGACCACCGCGAGGAGCACCCACAGGAGCTGGTGCTGCCAGGTGGTCGGCGACACGGCGATCGCGGCGCAGCCGGTGACGGCGACCGCGAGGAGCAGCTGGCCGTCGCGCGCGTAGCGCACGGCGCGGCGGATGCCGAGAGTGGCCACGGCCGCGCCGAGGGCGAGGAACAGGGCGATCTCCAGGGGGCCGGAGAGGCCCAGGCGCAGCAGGGCGCCGTGCAGGGACTGGTTGCCGAGGCCGTCGGCCCGGCCGCCGAGGCCGGCGCCGGCCATGTGGTGGACCCAGTAGGTGTACGAGTCGTTCGGCATCGCGGCCCAGGCGAGCACCGTGGACGCGGCGAACGTGGCCCCCGTGGTGAGGGCGGCGCGGCGGCGGCCGGTGAACCAGAGCAGCGGCGCGAACAGCAGCACGGTCGGCTGGAGGGCGGCGGCGAGGCCGATCAGGACGCCTCCGGCGCGCTCGCCGCGGACGGTGAAGCAGCCGAGGAGCACGAGGAGGACCGGGATGATGCTGGTCTGGCCGAGCCACAGGGTGTTGCGCACCGGCAGGGACAGCATCAGCAGGCTGATCGCGACGGGCGCGGCGACGTGTGCGGTGCGGCGGCTGACCGGCGGCGGCAGGGCGCGGGCGGCGACCGTGCCGAGGGCGACGACGAGCAGCAGGGTGCCGAAGGTCCAGCCCCAGCCGAGGGCCTGTTCGGCCGCCCGGGTGAGGGGTTTGAGGACCAGGCCGCCGAACGGGGTGCCGGTGAACTGCGTCGAGTCGTACAGCGAGCCCTTCACATGCAGGACGCCGTCCTGGCCGACCCAGGTCTCCAGGGCTGTCAGGCGGCTGCCGCGGGGGGTGCCGAGGACGACGGCGACCTGCCGTACGGCGAGGACGGCGGCCAGCATCCACAGGCCGAGCCGGGCCGCACGCTGCCGGGGCCCGGCTCCGGCCGTCGCCGTCGCCGTCGCGCCGAAGGCTTCCGGCCGTCGCCCGCTGTGTTCCACATTCGCCACGCCTCGCAGGCCTCCCGCCCCGTCGCGTCCACGCCGTCCCAGGGATCTCCTTGAGCTCCGCGCGTGGGATTCACTCTGCGAACCCTATGAGGGTCCGCCCGCCCTGGGAAAGAGACGCAGGTTACCGCGCCTTCACCTGACGGCCGCGCTTCTTTTGTCCGGAGGTCGTCGGTGGGGGCGGGAACCGGACGGAGAACCCGTTCGTTAGGGATTCTAGTTAGCCGTTCTAAGCACAAGTGCCGTGACTCCGCACAGGCAGACGAAGGGGCAGCGACATGGCCGGGTCCGACCTCTGGAACACCGTCGACGACTACTTCACCGCTCATCTCTCCCCCGACGACGAGGCCCTCGCGGCCGCCGTGCGGGACAGTGACGCCGCCGGGCTCCCGCAGGCCGCGGTGACGGCGCCGCAGGGCAAGCTGCTGCAACTGCTCGCGCAGATCCAGGGCGCGCGGAACATCCTGGAGATCGGCACCCTGGGCGGCTACAGCACCATATGGCTGGCCCGCGCCCTCCCGGACGACGGGCGGCTGGTCTCCCTCGAGTGCAGCGGGCGGCACGCCGAGGTCGCCGTGCGCAACATCACGCGCGCGGGGCTGGCGGAGCGGGTGGAGGTGCGGGTGGGACCGGCGCTGGAGTCGCTGCCCGAGCTGGCCGAGGAGGACCCGGAACCGTTCGACCTGGTCTTCATCGACGCCGACAAGGGCAACAACCCGCACTATCTGGAGTGGGCCCTGAAACTCACGCGCCCGGGCGGTCTCGTCGTCGTCGACAACGTGGTGCGGGACGGCCGGGTGGCCGACGCGGACAGCACCGCGCCGGACGTGCGGGGCACCCGGGCCGCGATCGAGCTGATCGGCGCGCATCCCCGCCTGTCCGGCACGGCGATCCAGACGGTGGGCGGCAAGGGCTACGACGGGTTCGCCCTGGCGCGCGTGCTGCCCTGACGGGGACGGCTCCGGCGACCGCGGAGACCCGCGGCGCCGCCGGCCCCGAACCGTCGCCGGCCCGGCGCCGCGTCACCTCTCGTGGAAGAACCCGACGTTGACGCTGCGCGGGCCGGTGCGGTCCTGGATGACCAGTTCGCCGTTCCCGCCGGGCGGCAGCGGCACGGTCCCGCCGTAGGCCACGGGTCTCGGGTAGCCCTGGACGAGCATCTGCACCTCGGAGGAGGGGTCCGACTGCGAGCCGCGCAGCCAGGTCACCTGCCAGGTCCCGTCGGGAGCGCACACGAACTCCAGATGGACCCGGGAGACGAACAGCCAGTCGTCGGGTGTCGCCAGACGGCACACGGAACCGTCCCGGCCGACCCGCAGCACGGCGCCCGGCTGACTGGGCGCCTCGGCCATGAGCATGCCGGCAGTGGCACCCTCTTCCGCCGCCGAGACGGTGGCCATGGTGAGTTCGAGCACGTGCGTTCTCCCCCAAAAACGTTCTGTACGACAGCCGGAACGGCCACCGCCGCCGAATGATAAAACGCCCGGAGCCGTCTCGTCCGGCACACTGAATGCATGACCGAGCGAAAGCCACCCGCTGTCCCGTTCGAGTCCTGGGTCGACAAGCAGATCCGTGACGCGGTGGCGCGCGGCGAGTTCGAGCAGCTGGCCGGTGCGGGGCGTCCGCTGCCGCGTGAGCTGGAGTCGTCGTACGACGAACTGTGGTGGGTCCGGCGCAAGATGGCGCGCGAGGGGCTGGCAGTCCTGCCGCCCACGCTGGCGCTGCGGAAAGAGGCCGAGGACGCCTTGGAGGCCGCCCTCGACGCGCCGTCGGAACTCCGTGCGCGGAAGATCGTCGAGGCGGTCAACGCCAAGATCCGGGAGGTCATGTTCAGGCCCCCGCCGGGCCCTCCGCTCGGCAAGAAGCCGTACGACGTCGAGGACGTCGCACGGCAGTGGAGGGAACGGCACGAGCGGCGGGGGCAGGGATAGCGGGAGCGGCCTCCGTCGTCGCGGGGGGGCGGCGACGGCGGAGGCCGGGTCGGCGGCCGACCGGTCGCTGATCACGACGGATCGGCGGCCGGTCGGGGGCCGGGCGGTGGGCCGGTCAGCGGCTCAGCAGCCGGTCGGTCAGCTCCCGGTAGTCGCGCAGCGCCAGGCGGAGCACCTCGGTGTCGGCGTTCGGGGTGCCGGACCTGCCGTTGCGGCCGTCGCCGTCGCCCTCACCGAGGGGCTGCCAGGCACGGCGGAGCGAGCGGCGGCGCTGGGCGACGGCGTCGGTGAAGCGGGCGGCGGCCTCCTCGAGGACACGGTCGGCCTCCTCGACGGCGGTACCGGGACCGTCCACGAATCCGGCGACCGCGTGCCGCATCTGCTCGGCGAGACGGTCGGACTCGTCGCGGGGCAGGAGCCGGTCGGCGTCCCGCCGGTCGGTGCCGGAGCGGTCGGTGCCGGTGCCTTCGATGCCGTGGCGGTCGGTGCCGGGACGGTCGTCGGCCGGCGTGCGGCTGCCGCTGCCGGTGGTGGGCGCATGGGTGGTCGCTGGAGCGGTGGGGTTTTCGGTGGTGCGGGGGGTCGCGAACCGGTCCTGGTCCGGTGCGCCGGTGGCCGCCTTCTCCGCGAGCGGCCTCGCTCGGGTGCCCGGCGCGGTGTCCGTACGCGTGCTCCGTGCGGGGTTCGTCGGCGGGGTGCCGGAGACCGTGCCTCCGGGGGTGCCGGTGGACCTCTCCGTGCGGGCGCCGGCGGGGCGTCCGTCCCTGTCGGCAGGTGTGCCGGCGGGTGTGGTCCTGGGGGTCGGGTCGGTCATGCCGTTCGCTCCTCCTTGTGCCACTTCCTGTGCCGGGCGGGACCGTGGGCGTCCTGGCCCTCCCGGCCGTCTCCGAACGTCGTGTCGCCGTGCCCGTGACCGCCTTGGCGGCGGTGGGCGGGGCCGCGGCGGGTGTCCGCGCTCGTGCCGACCAGTTCGTCGAACAGGGCGCGGGCCTCCAGCAGGGACTCGCGCATCTCCTCGGTGGCGGTGCCGCCGCCGGTCGTGCTGCCGGTGCCGGTGGCCGTGCCGTCCGGGTTCGCGACGCGGTGCACCCTCCGGTAGCCGTGCACATGCTCCGCGTGGTGCACGGACAGCGCGTCGACCTGCTCCTCGTAGCGGCCGTCACCCGGGAAGCCCCGCTCGTCGGCGACGTCCGCGATGATGCGGTCCGCCTCGGCCACGGCCTCGCGCGGCGAGTCGACGAACCGCTCCTGCGCGGCCGTCCAGCGGGCCTCGTACCGCTCGCGCCGCTGCGGGTCCAGCGGCCGTTCCCGCAGGTCGCCATGGCGTTCGACCCGCGCGGCGAGCTCCCGCTCGGCGGCCTGGGTGTTCCCGTCGTGCCGGGCGACCGTACGCTCGTACTCCGGCCCGAAACGTCGTTTGAGGCTGCGTCCGCCGCGGGGTCGGCGGGCCTTCGACATCATGATGGCCGCGACTGCGAGCACGGCCACCACGCACACGATCAACACAATGATCATGACTGTGGACATGGATGCCTTCCGGTGTCTCGGCCCGGTGGGCCGGTTCACGAACCGGGTTGCCGCGCCCCGGCGCCATAAACAAACCCCCGGCGGCGGCCACGGCGGGGACAATGCCGTCCATGGTCTGGACGATCACCCCCGAAGCCCCCGGGTCCCCCGTCGCCGCCGCGCTCTGGCGGGCGTACTACACCGAGGTCAGCGACCGCTGGTACCTGCTGCACGAGGGCCGCCGTACCGCTCCCGCGGAGCTGGAGCGGGAGATCACCGCCCGCACCGGGGCCGAACTCGCGCCGCCCCGGGGCCGGTTACTGGTCGCCCGGTACGGCGGCCGGCCCGCCGGGAGCGCGGGCGTACGGCTGCTCGACGCGTCGACCGCCGAGCTGACCCGGGTCTTCCTGCACGCCGGGATGCGCGGCCGGGGCGGCGCCGCGCTGCTGGTCGCGGCGGCCGAGGACACGGCCCGGGATCTCGGCGCGACGACGCTGGTGCTGGACACGCGCGACGACCTGGTCGAGGCCCGCGCCCTGTACACCCGGCTGGGGTACGAGGAGACCGCGCCGCACAACGACGACCGGTACGCGGAGCACTGGTTCCGCAAGGAGCTGGCGCTGCCGCGGCACTAGAGGCCCGGGAGTCACCCCGGCTGCGGCGCGGGTGCCGTGCCGGGGCCGTGGGGGCGTTCCGCGTCCGAGCCGCAGAGTTCGTCGGTCAGTTCCTTCACCAGTTGGATGAGATCCGTCGGCCGGTCCGGCCCCCACCAGTCCCCGAGGAGTTCGGCCAGCGACTCCTCGCGGGCCCGCGCCAGTTCCTCGGCGACCGCCTGCCCCCGTTCGGTCGGCACCAGGTCGAGCCCCACCCGGTCGGCCAGCCGGCGTTCCTCCAGCTGACGGCCGGCCTCCAGGATGACGCGCAGCGGGACCATGCTGCGCTCGGCGAGCACCCCGGGCTCGGCCCAGCCGTACCGCTTGATGCGCAGCAGCAGCCAGCTGGCCGCGGGAAGCAGGTCGAGGTCCGCCCGTTCGGTGATCTTCTCGTAGACCGCGCGGCGGCCCTCCCGGGTGCCGAGCAGGGACAGCGCGCGGGCCACCTCGTCGTAGGAGGAGCGCTCGACGGGGTTGCTGGCGAGGGTCTCGGTGACGTCGGGCGCGGTGACCGAGCCGCGCAGCCTGTCCTCCTTGAGGAACCAGGCCAGCAGGAAACCGAACAGGGCGACGGGGACGGCGTAGAGGAAGACGTCGGTGATGGCGGAGGCGTAGGCGTGCAGGGCCGCCGGGCGGACGGCGGGCGGCAGGGCGGCGATGCCGCGCGGATCGGCCTCTAGGGTGTCCGCCGAGAGTCCCCCGGGCAGGGACACGCCGCTCAGCGCGCTGGTGAGCTTGTCACCGAGACGGCTCGCGAAGATCGTGCCGAAGATCGCGACGCCGAAGGAGGCGCCGATGGAGCGGAAGAAGGTGGCGCCGGAGGTGGCGACGCCGAGATCCTCGTACGACACCGCGTTCTGCACGATCAGTACGAGGACCTGCATGACCAGGCCCAGGCCGAGGCCGAACACGAGGAAGTAGCCGCTCATCTCGGCGGTGGAGCTCGTCTCGTCGAGCCGGTGCAGCAGGAGCAGGCCGATCGTGGTGACGGCGGTGCCGGTGACCGGGAAGACCTTCCAGCGGCCGGTGCGGCTGACGATCTGCCCGGAGACGGTCGAGGAGAGCAGCAGGCCGAACACCATCGGCAGCATGTGGACGCCGGACATGGTCGGGGTGACGCCGTGGACGACCTGGAGGAAGGTCGGCAGATAGGTCATCGCGCCGAACATCGCGAAGCCGATGATGAAGCTGATGACGGCGGAGAGCGCGAAGGTGCGGATACGGAACAGCTTGAGCGGCAGGACGGGTTCGGCGGCGCGGCGCTCGACGAGGACGAAGGCGACGCCGAGGACGACGGCGAGCGCGGTCAGACCGACGATCTGCGCGGAGCCCCAGCCCCAGGTGGTGCCGCCGAGGGAGGCGACCAGGACGAGGCTGGTGGCGACGGAGGCGATGAGGAGGGTGCCGAGGTAGTCGATGACGTGTCCGGCCGTCCGGCGCGGGATGTGCAGGGCGGCGGCGATGACGGCGAGCGCGACGGCCCCGACGGGCAGATTGACGTAGAACACCCAGCGCCAGCTCAGATGCTGGGTGAACAGACCGCCCAGCAGCGGTCCGAGCACACTGGTCGTGCCGAAGACCGCGCCGAACAGGCCCTGGTAGCGGCCGCGTTCGCGGGGCGGTACGACGTCGCCGACGATCGCCATCGACAGCACCATCAGCCCGCCGCCGCCGAGCCCTTGCAGCGCGCGGAAGCCGATGAGCTGCGGCATGTTCTGGGCGGCGCCGCACAGCGCGGAACCGGCGAGGAAGATCACGATCGCGGTCTGGAACAGCCGTTTGCGGCCGTACTGGTCGCCCAGTTTGCCCCACAGGGGCGTGGCGGCGGTCGAGGCCAGCAGATAGGCCGTCACCACCCAGGACAGATGCTCCAGGCCGCCGAGGTCGCTGACGATGGTGGGCAGGGCCGTCGACACGATGGTCTGGTCCAGCGCCGCCAGCAGGAGCCCGAGCAGCAGGGCGCCGATCGGGACGAGGACGTTCCCGGGGACGTGCTCGGGGGCGGACGCGCGGTGGATGACCGCACCGCTGTTCCCGGCACCGCTCCCGGCGCTGCCCGCACTGTCCGCACCGGCGGGTGGCGCGTGGTCGGCCATGAGGATCTCCCTCGATGTCGTGACGACCCGGCGCGTCCGTCGCCTGCGTCGAATCCGTCGAATCCATCGTGATCGCTATAGGCGGTTATGGCCTCCCGAGTCCCCTTGGTGACGGCTCGGACTCCCCGCGGAATGCGAGATTCCGGGGGCTGACGAGCGTATGTGGAGGAGATCTGCATAATCTCTGGAGTTCGCGAGGCGATCGACGAACACATGGACGAACACATGCCGGAAACGACGGGCCATCCGTGCCCGGAATGCGGTGCGCCCCGGGGAGCGGGCAACTCCCCCTCCTGCTCCTGCGCCGAACGGGCGGCCGAGACCCTGCGGGACACGCGTACGGCTGAGGCCGCCGCGGCGGAGGACTTCGACCCGCTGCGGATCCGCCCCTACGTGGAGCTGGAGGGCACGGCGGAGGCCGCCACGGAGGTGACCGCACCCCTGGCGCCGCCCGCACCGCCCGCGCCGGACGCGACGATGACGCTGCGCAGGGTGGCGCCGCCCGTGCCGGACGCGCCGGACGCGCCGGACGCGCCGGACGCGGACAGCGTGGGCCTGTTCGACGCGGAGGCCCCCGCCGGGCCCGCCACCGGCCCCGCCCCCGAGGACCTGCCGGCCCGGGCCGAAGCCGGCACCGACGCCGGTGACGACACCGGTGTGCCGCCGCGCCGCTCGCGCCGTACCGCGCTGCTGGTGGGCTCGGCGGCGGCCGTGGTCGTGGTGATCGCCGGGGCGGCGTTCGCGAGCGGGGTGTTCTCCTACGACTCGCCGTCGCGGGACGGATCGGACGCCGGAGACGTACGGGCGGGCGTGCCGGTGGCGTCGGCGTCCGTGTCGGGGCCGGTCTCGGTGTCGCCGGACGCGTCCGCGTCGGCCTCGGCGAGCCGGAGCGCCGGTGCGTCGCCGAGCGCGTCGGAGTCGGCGTCGCCGTCGGCCTCGGCGTCGGAATCGGCCTCCGCGTCGGCTTCGGCACCGGCATCGGGCACGCCGAGCCCGTCGGCTTCGGCCACGGCTGCCCCGGCGTCCGCTCAGCCGTCGTCGGGTGACGCCACCGGGCCGGTGCTGCGGCGCGGCGACAGCGGCTCCGAGGTCGTGGAACTCCAGCTCCGCCTCAAGCAGTTGTACCTCTTCGCGGGCACCGCGGACGGCGACTTCGACAGGCGGCTGGAGGACTCGGTCAGCGCCTACCAGTGGACACGCGGCCTCGGCAAGGACCCGAAGGGCGTCTACGGCGCGGAGACCCGAGCGGCCCTGGAACGCGAGACGTCCCAGCCGTAACCCCTGCGGGGGGGGCTCGGCCGCCGTTGGGCCCTGCCCCTTCCGGGCGGGCCCGGCGGGGACGGGCTTGGCGGGGACGGGCTCGGCGGGGCGGGTCCGGCAGAGACAGGCTTGGCGGGGACGGGCTCGGCGGGGCGGGTCCGGCAGAGACAGGCTTGGCGGGTGCGGACCCGGCGAGGACGGGTCCCGGCAGAGACAGGCTTGGCGACGACAGGCCCGGCAGGGACAGGCTTGGCGGGGACAGGCCCGGCGGGTGCGGGCCCGGCGACGACGGGTCCGGCAGGGACAGGTTCGGCGGCCACGGACCGGTGGCAGCAGCCCCCGCGGGGGACCGGCGACAGGGGACCCGGCGGGGGACCGGCAGCGGCGGACCCGGGGGGCGCGGCAAGCGGGCCGGCGGGGGCGTCCCGTCAGCCGATGTGCAGGCGCAGCGTCCCGTCCGTCAGTGGTTCCACGCGGACCTCGCGCAGGTCGCGGACCACCGCGTCCGGGTGGTGGAAGCCGGCCCTGGGGCCGACGCCGATCACGCGCATCCCGGCGGCGCGGCCCGCCGCGATGCCCGCGCCGGAGTCCTCGAAGACCACGCAGTCCCCCGGCGCGACACCCAGTTCGGCGGCGCCCTTGAGGAAGCCCTCCGGGTCGGGCTTGCTCGCGCCGACGGATTCGGCGGTGATGCGCACCGCGGGCATGGGCAGCCCGGCGGCGGCCATCCGCGCGCCGGAGAGGGCGACGTCGGCCGAGGTCACCAGCGCGTGCGGCAAATCCCGCAGGGCGGCCATGAACTCCGGTGCGCCCTTGATCGCGACGACGCCGTCGGTGTCGGCGGTCTCGGCCGCGAGCATCCGGGCGTTGTCGGCGTGGTTCTGCTCCACGGGGCGGCCGGGCAGCAGGAGTGCCATCGAGGCATGGCCCTGGCGTCCGTGCACGACCTTCATGACCTCGTCGCCGTCCAGGCCGTGCCGGTCGGCCCACTGCCGCCAGATGCGCTCCACCACGGCGTCGGAGTTCACCAGCGTGCCGTCCATGTCGAGCAGGAGGGCACGGGCGGTGAGGACGAGAGGGGTGGCGTGCGGCGGCGTCATCGGCAGTTCCCGGGAGCAGGCGGAGCGGGCGGACGCGGGGCGCCGGTGGTGCCCCGGAGGGGCAAAGTGCCCCGCCCGCCGGTCAGGGGAAGCGGGCGGGAGCCACTTTGTTTCTCTACGATACAAAATCGCCGGGGATATCGCCACCGCGACCGGCGCCCGTTCACCGGATGTTCGGCTCGACACCCGGGACGCCCAGCCGCACGCGGCCGACGCGGCCGGCCCCGCCGGCTCAGCCGGCCACCGCCTCCCAGAGGCTCCAGACGCCCAGGGCCAGCATGACCACCGCCGCGATCCGGGTGACCAGCTTCAGCGGCACCCGCCGCATCAGCGCGCTGCCGCCGACGATCCCGAGCGCCGCCACCGCCCACAGCGCCAGCACCGCGCCGAGGCCCACAGAGAGCGGGTTGTGGTAGTGCGCGGCCAGGTTGGCCGTCATGATCTGCGTCAGGTCACCGAACTCCGCGACGAGGATGAGCATGAATCCCGTCCCGGCGACCTTCCAGAACGACTGGTCCGCCGGCTTGCGGATCTCCTCGTCGTCGTCGCCCTTGCTCAGCAGGAGCATCGCCGCGCCGCCCAGGAAGAGCACCCCGGTCAGGGCGCTCACCAGCCGCCCGGGCAGCAGCGTCAGCACACTGCCCGCCGCGACGGCGAGCGTGACATGCAGAACGAACGCGGCGGCGACGCCGGCGAAGACGTACGACGCCCGGTAACGCGTGCCGAGTACGAGGCCGGCCAGCGCGGTCTTGTCCGGCAGTTCGGCGAGGAAGATCACGCCGAAGGTGACCGCCGCGATGGTGATGCTGATCAAGATTCCTCAATCGGTCGGGGCCGCCCCGCCGAGAGTGCTGTACGCGGTGAGGCGACACCTCGGCACGGCAGCGCACTGGGTCGCCCGCGCCGTACGGCACAGGCGTGCACTGCTTGCCGAAGGTCTCGCCGGCCGACCACGCGCGGTGGTCCGCCTCCGGGCGCCGGCTCAGCGAGCTGAGCAGTATGTCGACGGTCCGGCACAGGGCTACTCCCCTTCTGCGCGCCCCATGCTACGGGACGGGCGCACGAGGCAGAATTCCGGTCCGAAAATACCCCGGGGTGCGTGAATGCCCCCGAAAGGCCGCATAAGCGCACCGGTCGCCCCTGATCCGCCCGGAGCCCACCACGTATACCGCCGTGCGCCTTGTCGTGTCATGCACGCGTCACTACGGTCTTACCGAACGCACACCTCCCGGCAACACGGAGTCGCGAGCATTCCCCTGCCCGCACTCCGACACCCCCACTTCACAAGGGAGTCCGCATGGCCAAGTTCTACGCGCGTCGACGCCTCGGCATAGTCGCGACCCTCACCGGAATCATTGCCTCCGCCGCACTCTTCAACTCCCCGAGCGCCTCCGCGGCCCTTCCCACGCCGGTCAGCGCCGCCACCGCACGCACCTACCTCGCCTCGCTCACCGTGGCGACCGAGGACCGCACCGGGTACAGCCGCGACCTGTTCCCGACCTGGATCACCATCAGCGGCACCTGCAACACCCGTGAGTACATCCTCAAGCGGGACGGCACGAACGTCGTCACCGACTCCGCCTGCGCCGCCACCAGCGGCAGCTGGTACTCCCCCTACGACGGCGCCACCTGGACCGCCGCCTCCGACGTCGACATCGACCACCTCGTCCCGCTCGCCGAGGCCTGGGACTCCGGCGCCAGCGGCTGGACCACCGCCCAGCGCCAGGCGTTCGCCAACGACGTCACCCGGCCCCAACTGCTCGCCGTCACGGACAACGTGAACCAGTCCAAGGGCGACAAGGACCCGGCCGAGTGGATGCCGTCGCTCACCTCGTACCGGTGCACCTACGTACGCGCCTGGGTGCAGGTGAAGTACTACTACGACCTCTCCGTCGACTCGGCCGAGAAGACCGCGTTGCAGGGTTACCTCGCCGGCTGCTGACGCAGCCGCGTGAACCGCGCCCGGAGGGCGCTCCGGACTGCCCGCAGGGCGGCCCGGGGCGCCCTCCGGGCAGTCTTTTGGTGTACAAGTCGATAAAGTGCCGAACACACAAGCCTCTTGTGACCCTTCTGTCACACCCACGGCGTAGGCTGTGTCGCTGTTACCGGCCCGACCAGCCGCCCCTTCACGGCGGCACGGCCGGTCCACGGGGGAAACGGGAGTTGTGTTGTTCGAAAGTGTCGGGGCATTGGCCGACAGTCCCTGGATCTATGCCACGGTGGCCCTGTCCGTGCTCCTCGACGTGTTCCTTCCCGTCCTGCCGAGCGGTGTGCTCGTCATCGCGGCGGCCACCGCGGCGGCCGCGGGCACGGCGGCGGGCCACGCGCCCGACATCCTGGTGCTGATCCTCTCCGCCGCCACCGCCTCGGTACTGGGCGACTTCGCCGCCTACCGGGTGGCCTGGCGGGGCGGCGAGCGACTGGACCGGGCGATAGCCCGCTCCCGGCGGCTGAGTTCCGCGCAGGAGCGGCTCGGCCACGCGCTGGCGGGCGGCGGCGGTGTCCTGGTGGTCATAGCCAGGTTCGCCCCGGCCGGCCGTTCGATCGTGTCCCTCGGCGCGGGCGCCGCCCACCGGCGGGTCCGGGAGTTCCTGCCCTGGTCCGCCCTCGCCGGGATCGCCTGGGCCGCCTACAGCGTGGCGCTCGGCTACTTCGGCGCCCAGTGGCTCGGCGCTTCGTGGCTCGCCTCGGGCGTGTCCCTGCTGGCGCTGTTCGGCGCGGGCGCCGGGGCGGCGTACCTCATGCGCAAGGACCCGGCGGCGTAGACCGCCCCTCCCCGTTCCCTACCCGGCGCCGCGCGCCGCGCCGCCGCGTATCTCCAGGCCGCCGAGCAGGGCCGCCGTGGCCGCCGCCACCGCGTCCACCGCCGCGTCGAACACCTCACGGTTGTGGGCGGCGGGGGCGCGGAAGCCCGAGATCTTGCGGACGTACTGCAAGGCCGCCGCGCGGATCTCGTCCTCCGTGGCCTCGTCCTCGATGACAGGGGGGCGCAGTGTCTTGATGCTCCGGCACATGCCCCCCAGTCTCGCCCGCCCCGCCTCCGGCCGCCAGGGTTTCTCGTACGCTCGTTCGAGTGAAGCTCCCCGAAGTCGCTCGCCCCACAAAATCGAACAGGAGTACTATTGCACTGTGGGTGCGAGCCATGACTTCCCGAGTGATCTGCTCACCGCCCAGGAGGAGTTGCATCAGGTGAGGGCCGAGCTGTCGGTCCTGCTGAAGCGGCTGCCCTGGTCGGTGGAACCGCTGGACGGCTTCAGCGACGACCACGGCTGGCGCAAGGTGGAGCGCCCCGCCTCGCCGGGCTGGACACCGGACGAGCAGGCCGAGGTGGAGAAACTGCGCCGGCGGGAACACGAGTTGGCGGTGTTCGTCACCACCCACCGCCACTGGGAGCAGTTCACCGGCGCCGACCGTGTGAGCGCCCGCGCGGGCCTCAAGCACGTCCGCCACGAGGCGCCGACGGCGCCGGAGGAGGAGTAGGAGAAGAGGGGAAACGGTGCGGGGACGCCGGAACCCCGGCCCGCTGAGCGGCCGGGGTCCCTGGGTGTCCGAGTGGGCGCGGACGGTTTCGAACCGCCGACATCCTGCTTGTAAGGCAGGCGCTCTACCCCTGAGCTACGCACCCCAGAACGAATCGACAGCCTACATGGCCGAAGGCACTGCTCGGCAAACGCGTGTCCGGAGCCGCCGTGACCCGGCGGACCCGGGATGTCCCCGGATGCGTTCCGTGCGAACCGACCGGCCCATGTGTTCGTCCTTCCCGGGTGGGAGAATGACACCCAGTGGACAGCGGACAACGCACGGGAGAGGGATGTGACGGCGACGCCCCGAGGGACCTCCGGCCCGGTCCGTGACCTCCTCACGCTGCTCACCCTGCCCGCGGTGGCCGTCCTGGCCGTCGTCGTCACGCCCGCCGCGTACACCGGCGGCGGCACCCGGCGCTGGTTCGGCGGCCGGGCGGAGAGCCAGCGGGCCGAGGCGCAGGCCGCGAAGGACGCCGCGGCCGCCGCGTTCTACGAACTCGACACCGCCCAGCGCGATCTGCGGATCTCGATAGAGACGATCACCGCCGTCGACGACACCCCGGCGGCCCGCCGTGCCGTCTCCGACTTCGCCGCGCTGGGCCGCCGGATCGACGAGGTCAGCAACCGCTACATCGAGGCCATCGACGCCCATGACCTCGACCGGGACGACCTGGAGGCCTCCGCCGCCTCCCGTGCGAGGGCGGAGCTGACCGCCGCCAAGGAGGAACTGGTCCGCGTCAAGGCGGAGCTGGACCGTTTCGGCAGCGGTCTGGGGCCGCTGCTCGGCAAGGCCGAGACCCAGCTCGCCAGGGTCGCGCCCGCCGTCGAGCGGGCCCGTCAGTCCCTGCTGGGCGCCACGACCGCCCTGGACGCCGTACGGCAGACGGGGCTGACGGCCGACGGCCTCGCCGCCCGGCTGGCCGCCCTCGCCCCCGAGCTGACCCGGCTGAACCAGGGCGCGGGACAGCACGGTGTGCAGGCCACCCTGGAGCGCGCCGAGCGGGTGGCGCGGGAGGCCGAGGCGATCCGGGCCGAGGCGGAGCGGCTGCCGGAGAAGGCCGCCGAGACCGACCACCGGCTGGTGTCGCTGCGTACCCGCGCCCAGGCGCTGACGACCCGCGCCGGGCAGGTGGACCCGGTCCTCAGCGAGCTGCGGCGGCGCTTCACGGCGGCCTGTTGGCAGGACCTCCAGCGGGTCCCGGAGCTGGCCGCCGAGAACGTACGGCAGGCCGAGCGGAAGCTCACCGAGGCGCAGGCGGCCCGGGACGCCCAGCGCTGGGCGGACGCCACCGCCCTGCTGTCCACCGTGCGGGCGCTGCTCAACACCACCGACGAGGCCGTGTCGGCCGCCGGTGACCGGCTGCGGCGGCTGAACGCAGTCCAGAAGGACCCGCAGCAGGAGATCGACCGCACCCGCTTCGCCATCCGGGACGCCCAGCGGCTGGCGATGACCGGCCGCAGCACCCCCGACCCGCGCCACGCCCGCCCGCTGGACGAGTCGGTGGCCCGGCTGGACCGCGCCGTCGCCGCGCTGCACGGCCACCACCCCGACTACTGGCACTTCCTCACGGAGACCGAGGACGTACGGCGGACGGTGGCCGGAGTGGTCGCGCGGATCCGCGAGGAGCGCGGCGGCGGCACCACCGCGGTCCGCCGCTGAGCCGTCGGGCCCACCGCACCCGCCACCGTGCCTCCCGGCCGTCCGGACATGCCCGCCGGTGTTGCCCGGCGGGTGCGGCAGGCGGATATTGGGGACATACGCAGACCCTCCGCCACACACCAGGCACAGGGAGGCGGACATGGCCTCGCACGCGGCTCCGCGGCGGACACACCGGTCGGACCGGTCGCCGCACGGCACGTCCTCCGGGCTCCGGCTCGACGAGCACCTCCCCGTCGATCACCGGCTCAGCACGTTCTACCGGTTCGGCGCCGGTCTGATGGGCGTGGTGCTGATCGTCTTCGGGATCCTCGGCGTCATCGACCACGTCGGCTTCTTCGACACCGGAGGGGACACCGTCGCCGGTCTGAACACCAACGGCGCGCTGAGCTGGCTGTCGATCGGCGTGGGGCTGCTGCTCCTGGTCGGCATGGTGATGGGCGGGAACTTCGCGTCCACGCTGAACATGGGCCTCGGCGTGCTGTTCGTCGCCAGCGGCTTCCTCAACCTGGCGCTGCTGAACACCGACAACAACGTCCTGGCGTTCAAGATCCAGAACGTGCTGTTCAGCTTCGTGGTGGGCATCCTGCTGATGTTCTTCGGGATGTACGGCAGGGTCAGCGGGACCCTGCCGCACGACAACCCCTACTGGCGGCACCGCCATCCGGACGCGGACGGTGCCGGCGGTTCAGAGGACGCCGTCCACCGCCGCGAGATCACTTGACGACCGTCGACCAGTCCGGCGACTGCGCCGGGTCCAGGCCCCGCAGCCGCTGGAGCGTCTCCGGCTTCTGCACGTCCATCCAGTCGGCCAGCTCCTTGAAGGACACGCACTTGACGCCCTTCTTGGTGCACACGTTCTTGATGACCTGGTCGATCGACTTCATGTAGATGCCGCCGTTCCAGTTCTCGAAGTGGTTGCCGATGAACAGCGGGGCGCGGCTGCCGTAGTAGACCCGGTTGAAGCCGTTCATGTACGTGGCGACGGTCTGCTGCTCCCACTCCGTGTACTTGGCCGGGTCGCCGTCGGTCTCGCCGTCGGACTGGTTGTAGAGGAAGTTGAAGTCCATCGAGAGGCCCTGGTACTTGCCGCCCTCGTACGGGAGCATCTCGAGCGGGAAGTCCCAGATGCCGTTCTTCTTCGTGGGCCATATCTGGAAGTCGCCGGCGGAGCTGGCGTCGTAGCGCCAGCCGTAGCTCTTGATGGCCTTCAGCAGGTTCGCCTGGCCCTCCAGGCAGGGTGCCCGGCCGCCGGTGACCTCCTTCTTGAAGTCGAAGGGCAGCGCCGGGATGTCCGTGAAACCGGTGTTGGTCTTCCAGTTCTCCACGAAGTCGAAGAACTGGTCGATCTCGCTCTTCCACTCGTCGACGCTCCAGTCGCCGCCGCCCTTGGCGCCGCAGAAGTGGCCGTTGAAGTGGGTGCCGATCTCGTTGCCCTGGTCGTACGCCTCGCGCAGCTGCTCCAGGGTGGTGCGGATGTGCTCGTCGGTGGCGTAGTCGATCGCGGCGTCGCCCGGCGAGTGCTGGGGGCCCGTGTAGAGGTCCTTCTTGTCCTTGGGCAGCAGATAGATGCCCGTGAGGAAGAAGGTCATGTGGGCGTTGTACTCCTTGGCCAGCTCCCGGTAGTGCGAGAAGAGATGGTCGCTGCCCTCCAGGGCGCCGTCCCAGGAGAACACCACGAACTGGGGCGGCTTCTCGCCCGGCTTGAGCGGCTCGGCCTTCAGCTCCCCCTTCTGGGGTCCGGTGTACGAGGTGGAACCGTCCCCCAGCACCTTCGTCCTGCCGTCCCACGCGGGCTCCGCGCTCGACTTGGTCACCGCCTTGTCCTTGCCGGCGGACGCGGTCGGCGCGGTGCTGTCCTGGCGGGTCAGCACCAGGTAGCCCGTCGCCGTCGACGCGAGGACGAGGAGGAGCGCCAGGGTCAGGAAGCCCGGCCGCGCGGCGCGGTTGCGCGGCTTGGCCCTGCGGCGGCGACTGGAGGTCGGCTTCATACGCGGCTCACTTCGAGAGGGTGCGGGGTGCGGGTCGGGAGCGGATGCCTCGGCCTCCGGTCAGCCGGGCGGGCTCAGCGCCTGGGACCAGATGCCGTAGGGCACGCTGTCCGGCGGGGTACCGGCGATCCCCTTGAGTTCCAGCGGTTCGAGGCTCTTGGCGAGGTCGATGCGGTAGACCACGACGGCCGTGGACACGGACTCGGCGGTGCCGACGTACCAGGAGGCCTTGTCGTCCTCGGTGGTGCCCGCCTTGCCGGCCACGGTGCCCGAGGCGGGGGCACCGGTGGGGTGGGCGAGCTGGAAGGAGTCGGCGAGGGCCGCCTCCACGTCCTCGGCGACCTTCGCGCTGACCGCCCGTTCCGGTTTCGGCGTGTCCAGCGGCACCCCGGCGCCGTTGCGGGTGATGCGGCTCACCGAGTACGGCTCCGTGTGCAGGCCCTCGGCGGCGAAGGTGCCGTAGCCGTTGGCCATGCGGATGGCGCTGGGCGTGGCGGTGCCGAGGGTCAGGGCGGGCACCTGCGGGCCCATGCTGGAGGACAGCAGCCCGGAGTCGATGGCGGTCTTCTTCACCTTGTCCAGGCCGGTGTCCATGCCTAGCTGCATGAAGGGCGTGTTCACGGACTGGGCGAGGGCGTTGCGCAGGCTGATCTGGCCCCAGTTCCTGCCGTCGTCGTTGTGGGCGGCGACCTTTTTGCCGCTGCGGTCCCAGTAGGGGCCCTCGGGTGTGGTGACGGGTACGCCGTCGTCCCCGTTGTAGACGGTCTCGGGCGTGATCTGCTGACGGCTCTCGTCGCGCTGCTTGGTGACGCCGTACTGGAGTCCGGCCGCGTACACGAACGGCTGGAAGGCCGAACCGGCGGGCACCGTGGTGGCGTTGGACTCGTTGTAGCCCTGGGTGCGGTGGTCGGGACCGCCGTAGACGGCGAGGATCTTGCCGTCGGCGGTGACCGAGGCGGCGCCGTAGTGCGCGGTCTCGGCGGCGGCCGCGTCGTCCTTCCTGGCCTGCTTGCGGGCCTTGGTGACGGCGGCGGTGAGCGCGGACTCCCGTTTGCGGTCGAACGTCGTGTAGATCTGGTAGCCGCCGAGGTCGAAGTCGCGGTCGGAGATGTGCGCGGACTTCTTGGCGTACTGCATGGCCAGTTCGACCAGGTAGTCGCTCTGCTGGCCGGTCTCGTAGAGCGGGTTGGTCCTCAACGGCTCGGGGAACGTCTTGAACTTGGCCCGCTCGGCCGGGGAGAGCTTGCCGATCTTGACCATGCGGTCGAGGATCCAGCTCCAGCGGGCCACGGCGCGGGCGTGGTTGGCCTTGCCGAGGGTGGGGTCGTACAGGCCGGCGCCCTTGAGCAGGGAGGCGAGCATCGCGGCCTGGCTGGCGTTGAGCTTGCTGACGTCCTTGCCGTAGTACGCCTGGGAGGCGCGCTGGATGCCGTAGGTGCCCCGGCCGAACCAGCTGGTGTTCAGGTAGCCCTCGAGGATCTGGTCCTTGCTCATCCGGTTGTCGAGCTTGAGGGCGATCATCGCCTCGGTGAACTTGCGGCTGACGGTCTGGTTCTGGGTGAGGTAGACGTTCTTGACGTACTGCTGGGTGATGGTGGAGCCGCCCTCGGTGTCGCCCTGGCCGATCGTGCGGTAGACGGCGCGGGTGAGGCCCTTCACGGAGATGCCGGGGTCGGAGTAGAAGCTCTCGTTCTCGGCGGCGAGCACCGCCCAGCGGACGTCCTCGGGGATGTCCTTCAGCGGCATCGCCTGCCGCTGCACCCAGCCGGTGCGGGCCATGGGCGTGCCGTCGGACCAGAAGAAGACGTTGTCCTGCTGTGTGGCGTACGAGTTGAGGTTCTGCGGGATGTCGGTGGCGGCGTAGGCGGCGAACAGGAACAGGAAGATCAGGCCGAACCCGGAGAACGCGCCGCCCAGCCACTGCCGCCAGGACGGTATCCAGCGCTGCCAGCCGGTACGGCCGGGACGCGGGTACTGCGGCTTCATGCGCCGCAGGTACGGGGTGACCCGTGCCGTGTACGGCGCCAGGCGCGCGGTCAGCGGGGCGAGGCGGGCGCCGAGGGGCGCGAGGCGGGCGCCCAGCGGGGCGAGGGCCGCGGTGAGGGGGGCGAGGCGGGCGCGGACGGCGGTGGTGAGACGGCCGGGGGCGGCGGGAGTTTTGGCCTCTTCGTCCGTTGCTCCGGACGTCTGCCGGTTCGGGTCGCCGGGTGTCTTCGGGTCCGCGTCGCCGGGCGGCGTCTTCCGGTTCCTGCCGCCGGCCGCCTCCGGGGGGAGAGCGCGCAGCTGCATGGTCTCGTCGGGGCGCGCACCGGCGTTCGACTGCCGCAGCGCGTCCACGGCGCGGCGGAGGTCGTCCACCTTCAGCTGCATCGTGGCGTCGGGAGCACCGGACGATTCCGGCTCTCGGGGCGTCTGCGGCGTTTTCGGCTTCTGCGATGTCTGCGGCGTTTTCGGATTTCCGGCTTTTTTCTTTCCTGCGGCCTTTCCGGGCCCCTGGGAGGTGATGTCCGGGTTTTCCGTACCGCCGGACACGCCGTCGCCGGACACGCCGTCGCCGGACACGCCGCCGGTGGCGGCCACCGAGCGGCGGAGGTCGTCCACCTTCAACTGCATGGTGGCGTCCGGCGGCTGGGGCGGCTCGGACGCCTCGGGTATGCCCGGTGTCCCCGGTATGTCGGCCGTCCCGGGGGTGTCCGACGCCCCGGGGGTGTCCGGTGTCTCGCCGTCCGCAGCCGCCTCGGCTCCGGGCGCGTTCCCCTCGGCGCCCGTCTCCTGGCGGTCGAACCAGGACCAGGACCTCTTCGGCGCCGCACGGCGACCGCGGGACCGGCGGCGGTCCTCGCCCGCCCCCTGTCCTGTCTCGCTCACGACTGCGTTCTCCCTCCGCACTCCTGTTGCTCGCGCGGGTAGACGCAGCTGCCGTGGTCAACGGCTGCGAGCCCCCTCGTTTCTCAGCCGCCTCGCGGCCCTCGCGGCGTTACAAAATTATCAGCGATCTTTTCAATTCCTCCTCATGGGAACTGGACAGAAACGAACACATGAGAAACGCAGGGGGCCGTGAGTATCGTCACGCCCGTTAACCTGAGCGCATGCCTCGCTATGAGTATCGCTGCCGGACCTGCGACAACACGTTCGAACTGAGCCGTCCCATGGCCGAGTCCGCCGCTCCGGCCGACTGCCCGGCCGGACATGAGAACACGGTGAGACTTCTGTCGACGGTATCGGTATCCGTCGGGGGCGCGTCAACCGCGGGTGCTTCCGTACGTCCTTCGGGTGGCGGAGGCGGCTGCTGCGGCGGCGGGTGCTGCGGCGGCTGACGCACGATCCGGGCCGTAGGACCCCGGCGGACCGGGGCCACAGGACTCCGACAGGTTCCGCGGCCGTCACCGTCCTACGCCCTCGGTGCCCGGGCGGCCTTGAGGAACTCGCGCAGGATCCGCTCGCCCGCGAGCACGCCCCGCTCCGGCAGGGCGGTGATCGCCGGTGCCGTCCACTCGTCGTCGGCCAGCTCCCCGTGCCCCGGCCGCCAGCCTCGGTCGGCGGCGAGCAGCAGGTCGGCGTCGAGGAGGGAGTCGCCCGCGGCGAGGGTGAGTCCGGCGCCGGTGCGGCGGGCGACCTCACGGACGGCCGCGCTCTTGGTGAGCGGCTTGGGGACGGCGTAGATCTTGCGGCCCTGGAGGGAGACGGTCCAGCCGCGCCGTTCCGCCCACCCGGCCAGTTCCTTCACCCACTCCTCGGGCAGCAGCTCCCGCTCCACCACGAGGTAGGCGAACAGGTCCTCGGCGACGCGGTGCTTGCGCACCCACAGCGGGTCGGCGGACGTCTCCAGGTGGGCCCGTACCTCCTCCAGCGGCGCGCACTCGTCCGCCAGCCGCCCGGTGACCTGCCGGTGCCAGTCCGCGTCGGTGACCCCGTCGACGAGCAGATGACCGCCGTTCGCGCAGATCGCGTACGCCGGTGCCGGGCCCGGCAGGTTGATGCGCTGGTACTGCTTGCGGGTGCGGGTGGTCGTCGGCACGAACACCGCGGCGTCGCCGAGGTCGGTGAGCAGCTGGGCCGCGGTCTCCGTCATGAAGGACAGCGGCCGGCTCTCGTGGACCTCCACGCACAGCAGCCGGGGCGCCCGCGGGTCGGGCATGGTCAGGGCGAGGGCCGCCGCGGAGTAGATCAGCGTGCGGTCGAGGTCGCTGGCCACCAGCACCGGCATCAGAGGTTCACCGCCCGGCCGTCGGCGCCGGTCGCGCCGCGCGTGTACTTGGGGTGGATCAGTCCGACGCAGGTGTACGGCAGGTCGCCGACCTCCTCGACGGGCACGCCGCGCTGCTCGGCGAGCAGCCGGACATGGGCCAGGTCGGCGCCCGCCCCGGCCCGCGCGAGGATCTTCCACGGCACCCGGCGCAGCAGCACCCGGGTGGTCTCGCCGACGCCCGGCTTGACCAGGTTGACGTCGTGGATGCCGTACTCCTCGCTGATGCGCTCGACCGCCGCCCAGCCCTCCCAGGTGGGGGTGCGGTCGGCGGCGAGGAGGTCCTTGACCGCCGCGTCGACGGTGGCGTCGGCCTCGGGGAAGCGGGCGGCGACGGCGTCGAGGAAGGCGGTGGAGACGTCCGCCCCGGCGAGTTCGCGGTAGAACTTCGCGCCGTGGAAGTCGTCGGGACCGACGAGGTCGGCGCGCAGCACGGTGCGGGAGATCAGGCCGGAGACGGTGGAGTTGAGGCAGGCGGAGGGGATGAGGTAGTCCTCCCGGGTTCCGTAGGTCCGTACGCAGGAGCCGGGGTCGGCGAGCACGGCGATCTCCGGGTCGAACCCGCTGATGCCTTCCGCCGCCTCGAACTCCTCTATCGCCTGGGCGAGTTCGCGGGTGATGGCGCCCTTGCCGGTCCAGCCGTCGACGAACACCACGTCCCGGGGGTCGTGGTGGGCGGCGAGCCAGCGCAGCGCGTTGGCGTCGATGCCGCGGCCGCGCACGATGGACACGGCGTAGTGCGGCAGGTCGAGGCCGTGCCGGTACTGCGCCCAGCGCCGCATCAGCACCCCGACGGGCGTTCCGGCGCGGGCCAGCGAGACCAGCACCGGGCGGGGCGACCGTTCGGCGAGGACGGTCTCGGTGACGACGCCGACGGCGTGGGCGAGCCGGTCGGCGGACTCCTCCAGGGCGGTGTGGAACAGCGCCTGGTACTGCTCGCTGGGCTGGTACTCCACCGGCAGCGACTCCGCGTAGTGCGCGCCGCCGCTCTGGATCGCCTCCTCGCGCTCCTCGGTGGGCGCCTCGAGCGTGACGTCCGAGAGGTCCTGGAGCAGCCAGCCGACCTCTTCGGGCGGGTACGAGGAGAAGGCCGGTCCGCGGAGGGGCTCGGGCAGCATGGGGGTTCTTTCTGCGGTGGGGGCGGCGGGTCGCGGCGGCTCGGGGACGTACGACGGTACGACCGTGAGGACGACGTGCGGGATGTGTTCGGCGAGCCCGGCCAGCAGGCCGCCGGGCGCGTGCAGGGCGGGTGTGTCGGCGACCGAGTCGACGACGGCGACGACGGCGTCGAAACCGGCTCCGGCGACGTTGTAGGCGTAGCGCTCGCCGGGGCCGTCGGCGGGGTCGTCGTGGGCGGGGAAGACGATGCGGCTGCGTATCGCGTAGCCGGGGTCGTCGACGGCGAGGACGGGCGAGCGGGTGGTGGTGGAGTACCGCACCTCGGCGCCCACCACGTGTTCCAGCTCGCGGGCCAGCCGCAGCGGCGCGTACATCAGCTCCTCGAAGCCGAGCACCAGGACCCGCCGGGCGTCCGCCGGGAGTTCCTCGGCGAGCCGGGCGGCCATGGCGGGCAGCGCGTTCTCCAGCCGGATCCGGTGCCGGGGCGTGAACCCGTGGCGTCCGCCGTCCGGCAGCCCGCGCGGCCAGCCGAGCGCGACCCGCCGGATCCGGCCGGGGGCGGCGTCCGGCCGGCCGGGCCCGGAACCGGGCCGCGGGCCGCTCGCGGCCTGCGAGTCGGACCAGGAACCGGCCTGCGGGCCGCTCGCGGCGTTCCGGTCCTGCCCGGCCGTCCGGTCCGGGACCGCGGTCCCGGGGCTGCTCCGGACGGTGGCCGGGGCTGTGGCAGGGGCCGGGGGGATCGGCTTCTCGTGTTGCGCCACCAGGCGGCGGCCCTTCTCCAGGACCCCCTCCGGGAGGGTGACCGTGCCGGAGGCGGCGGCCACCAGGTCGACGCGGGCGCCGATCTCCCCGGCGAAGGCGGTCAGACGGCCCAGGTCGGCCGGGGAGCGCATGTCGACCAGGGCGACGACCACGTACCGCTTCCTCGGGTAGCGGTCGTGGAGGTCGCGGATGGTGTTGAGGACGGTGTTGCCGGTGGAGAACTCGTCGTCGACGAGCACCAGCGGACCGTCACCGGCCAGCAGGGCCGGGTCCTGCGGCAGCAGCAGATGCGAGGTCGCGTGCGAGTGGGACTCCTCGAAGCCGCCCGCCCGCGCCACCCCCTCGACCGGGCGCCGGGTGGAGTGCAGGTACGGGGCGCCGCCCAGTCCGTCGGCGACCGAGTGGCCGAGGCCGGTGGCGGTCTCCGCGTAGCCGAGGACCACGGCCCGCTCGTGCTCCGGGCCGAGCAGCTCGCGCACCCGGCGGCCGAGGGCGACCCCGTAGCCGTAGACGACGGACGGCGACTGGGGCACGTGCTTGCCCAGCACGTTCGACACCAGCAGGTGGGCCCGCTTGGGATTGCGGCGCAGGGCGAGTCCGAGCAGGTCGGTCAGTTCGGCGTCGCCCCGGAGTCCGATGCCGAGCCGCTCGGCGACCCAGCTCCCGGACCAGACCGCGTGGTTCCCGGCGTTGTTCATGAGTCCCATCGGATCAGCCGGGTATCCCGGCGGCGAGCAGGTCGACGAAGCCGACGTCCTCGTTGGCCACGCCGAAGACCTCCGCGCGCAGCATGGTCCGCTCGGCCCAGGCGCGGTGCGGCTTCACTTCGTTCATCTTGTTCGTGTACTGCGAGCGCAGCACTCCCCCGCCGCCCCGCTCGGGCCGCAGGATGTCCGCCGCGTCGCTGAACTCCTCGTGGCTGACGACGGACAGGGCGTGCACGGGCAGCACATGGGCGGGGTGGATGCAGGTCTTGCCGGTGAGGCCGTTGGCCTGGTCGAGGGAGATCTCCCGCAGCAGTCCGTCCATCGCGTGCGCGATCAGCCGTTCGCGCAGTTCGACGGCCTGTCCCTCCAGGAAGGGGCTGGAGCGCAGCATCGGCTTGAACACCCGCTCCGGGACGCGGAAGTACTCCCACACCGGGCCGGTGACGGTGAATCCGGTGCCGTCGGCCCGGCCGAGCATGTTGACCACGTCGGAGATCACGGAGGCGACGATCTGGACGTCGTACGCCGTCATGTCGGGCGCCCGGCGCAGTCCGTAGGAGGAGCAGAAGTCGGTGACGCCGAGGCGCAGTGCGAGGACGCGGTCGCGGTACTTGTCGACGGCGCGGAAGACACCCTCGAGCGCCTCCACCCGTGTCTCGCGGTACAGCAGCTCGGGCGACTCCAGCACCGGCATCGCGAACAGCCGGCGCCCGCTGGCCGCCTCGGCCTCGGTGAGGGCCTCCAGGAAGAGCATGCCGCGCTCCTCCGTGAACTTCGGCATCACGAACCCGGACAGCAGCCGCACCGACGCGCCGAGCCGTGCGGCCAGGTCGGGGATCTGGCCGGGGGTACGGACGCGGATGAACAGCAGCGGCAGGTCCGCGGCGGGGCGGGCGGCGAGGTCGGCGAACTGGCGCACCAGGTTCTCCTCACCGGCCTGCACGTCCTCGTCGCCGATGGAGTCCTCCAGGCACAGCACCATGGACACCACGCCGAGCGCCGCCTGCTTGACGATGTCGTCGGCCAGCTGCGGCCGGGTGGCCGGACTGTAGAGCGTGGCGCCCAGGGCCGCGGAGAGCAGCCGGGCAGGGGAGTCGGCGGTGAACTCGCACGGTTCCTGGTGGAAGAGGCGCCGTCGCTGTTCTGGGGCGATGTGCCCGAAGTGACGCATAGGACTCCCCGGTGGTACATGGTGGGCTGGACCTGTGGATTTTGTAAGGGTGGCCGGTAATAGTACGTAGAAACCTAAGTATGGGGTTCCCGCCAGGCATGAACTTCTGGTAACCCGGCCATGTCGGCAACGATTCGACGGCGACCGGCCCCTGGGGCTCCGTTTTGTCGTGACCAGGACCGAGAGGGCAGGATGTCCGTATGACGCACGCGATGCTGAAGGGGTCGAACATCCCGCTGGAGGCCACGACGGTGCGCGCCGTGCTGCGCTGGACGCCGGGCCAGGGGGTTCCGGATGTCGACGCCTCGGCGCTGCTGCTCGGCCCCGAGGGCCGTGTGCGGTCCGACGAGGACTTCGTCTTCTACAACCAGCCCCGGCACCCCTCCGGGAAGGTCTGGCGGCTCGGCAAGAAGCGGGTCGCCGAGGCGCTGACCGACACGATCCAGACGGACCTGGCGGGGGTGGAGGACGCGGTCGGCCGGGTCCTGCTGATCGCCTCCGCGGACGGCTACCCCTTCGAGCAGGTGCGGGCGCTGCGCATCCTGCTCCACGATGCCGCGGTCGCCGACGGGGAGCCGCTGGCGTACTTCGACATCACCCCGGAGACGGGCCGGGAGACGGCTCTGATCTGCGGAGAGCTGTACCGGCGGGGGGACGGGTGGAAGTTCCGGGCGCTCGGGGAGGGGTACTCCGACGGGCTGCGGGGGCTGGCCACGGACTTCGGGATCTCGGTGGACGAGACGGACGCGGACGCCCTGGCCGAGCCGGTACCGGCGGTGGCCGCGCCCGCGGAGCCGGTGCCCGCGGTGACCGGGCCCACGGTGCCCGCGCAGCCGTTGCCTCCGGAGCAGCCGCCGACGTACGGGTATCCGCAGGCCGCGCCTCCCACCACGGCGGCGTACGGGTATCCGCAGGCGGGGAGTCCGTCGGGCTACGGCTATCCGCCGGCCGCGGCGGCTCCCTCGGGGTACGGCTACCCGCCGCCGGCGCCGGTGCCGGCGGCCGCCGCCCTCGACCCCGACTTCCGGCTGCCGCCGCAGGGGCCGCAGTTCATAGGACGGTAGTGCCGCGCTCCCACCCGTCAGGAACGGTGGGCCGGCTTCCCCGGGGGCGCGGGGAACCGCGCGACCGGCCACGGCGCGGACCCGGCGGACCGCCTCACGGCAGCTGTTCCTGCTTCGTCTTGTAGCCCCGCCCCCACTGAAGTCCCCACCCGTAGAGACGGTCGAGTTCCGCCTGGAAGCCGTAGACGAACTTGACCTCCCGGCGGACGACGAGTTCGCCCTTGACGTTCTCTATGAGGACCACCGCGCAGGAACGGGCCTGGGGGTGGCGTTCGTCCAGGGCGATCTGTACGCGGGGGCCGTTGCTCGGGTAGAGGGTGACCATGGCCTGGGTGCGGTCGAAGGCCGGCGTCTGGTCGTAGATGTAGACGAACACCAGCAGCCGCTTGATCTCGTCGCGGTGGTCGAGGTTGATGTACATCGTCTCGCCGGACGCCGAGCCGAACCGGTCGTCGCCGTCGAGCTTGACGTACGGCGCCGCGTTGACGTCGCCGAGATAGCCGCCGAGCGGCTGGACGACGCCCTTGGAGCCGTCGGCGAGCTCGTAGAGGCAGCCGAGGTCGAGGTCGACGTTGACCATGCTCTGGCTGTGCCCGATGACCTCCGGCGGCTTGAGCGCCCTCAAGGGGTGGCGCAGCACGCTCTCCCGGTACGGGCCGCCGAAGTCGGAGGTCCGCATCTGCCAGGTCAGGTTGATGCGCAGATGCCCGGTGGCCGCGCCCTGCTTGGTCAGCGAGACCTGCGCGTGCCGTTTGGTCAGCTCGATGGCGTTGCTGGCCGCGCTGCCCGAGTCGAAGTCGGCGGCCCTGCTGCCCAGGAGCCCGTCGAAGAATCCCATTCCCGCCCCCACGTCCCCGTGAAAACCCTGTGAAAAACCCGGCGGGGCGGCCGGAGGAGGACGCGTCCTCGGTGGCCGCCCCGCACAGAGCGTTCCCTTGTCCCCAGGGCCGTCACACTCCGGACGGCACCTCAGTCTTGGCGTCCGTCCCCTCGGCTTTTCCCTCCTCGGCCGCCAGTGCCTTGTTGCGCTGCACGGAGGACCAGAAGGACCAGCCGATCAGGACGACGCCGACGAGTCCGGTGATGACCTCGTTGATCTGGTACTGGATGGTGACCATGAGGATGACGGCGAGCGCGCCGATCGCGTAGTGGGCGCCGTGCTCCAGGTAGACGTAGTCGTCGAGGGTGCCCTGGCGGACCAGGTACACGGTGAGCGACCGGACGTACATGGCGCCGATGCCGAGGCCGAGGGCCATCAGGACGATGTCGTTGGTGATGGCGAACGCGCCGATCACGCCGTCGAAGGAGAACGACGCGTCGAGGACCTCCAGGTAGAGGAACATGAAGAACGCGGCCTGTCCGGCCAGGACGACCGCCGAGCGCTGTTTCCCGCTGCGGGCGGCCTCCTCCTCTTCCTCGTGCTCGCGTTCCTCGTCCTCCTCGAGACGGTCCTCGAAGTATCCGGACAGCCCGCCGACGACCATGTAGGTGATCAGGCCGGCGATCCCGGCGATCAGTACGGTCTGCGCCTTGTCGACGTGCGCGCCGCCGTGCTGGTGGGCGTGGGTGGCGAAGGTGAAGGAGGTGACCAGCAGGACGATCAGCGAGATGCAGACCGACAGCATGTCGACCTTGCCGAGCTTGGCCAGCGGACGCTCTATCCAGCGCAGCCACTGGATGTCCCGGTCCTCGAAGATGAAGTCGAGGAAGATCATCAGAAGGAACATGCCGCCGAAGGCCGCGATCGCCGGGTGGGCGTCCGTGACCAGCTGCTGGTAACGGTCCTTGTTGTTCAGCGCGAGGTCGACGGCCTGGACGGGCCCCATCTTGGCGCTGATCGCGACGATCACCACCGGGAAGATCAGCCGCATGCCGAAGACGGCGATGAGCACACCGACGGTGAGGAAGATCTTCTGCCAGAAGGCATTCATCTTCTTCAGGATTCCGGCGTTGACCACCGCGTTGTCGAACGACAGCGAGATCTCTAGGACGGAGAGGATCGCCACGATGCCGAATGCCTCCCACCCCCCGTAGAGGACCGCCGCCGCCAGGCCGATCACGGTAATCGCGAACGACCAGCCGAAGGTTTTCAGAAGCACTGGCTACCCCAAAGTGTGTGAGGGGACCGCCCGGACTCTGTCCTCCCGACAGGTTCCGGAGGGCTTTCCCCCGCGCCGTACCCGGCTTTACGAAACGTTGACTCCGAAGTCTAGAGCGATTCCCCGAAGTCCCGACGCGTACCCCTGTCCCACGGCGCGGAACTTCCACTCGGTCTGGTAGCGGTAGACCTCTCCGAAGATCATCGCCGTTTCGGTGGAGGCGTCCTCGCTGAGGTCGTAGCGCGCGAGTTCCTGGCCGTCGGCCTGGTTGACGACGCGGATGAACGCGTTGCTGACCTGTCCGAAGGTCTGGCCGCGTTCGTCGGCGAGATGGATCGACACCGGAAAGACGATCTTGTCGCACTGGGGCGGCACCTTGGCGAGGTCCACCAGGATCGATTCGTCGTCGCCCTCGCCCTCACCGGTGAGGTTGTCACCGGTGTGCTCGACCGAGCCGTCCGGGCTGGTGAGCTGGTTGTAGAACACGAACCACTCGTCGCCCAGCACTCGTCCGCCGCTGCACAGCAGCGCGCTGGCGTCGAGGTCGAAGTCGGCGCCGGTGGTGGAGCGCGCGTCCCAGCCGAGCCCGATCAGGATGTTCGTCAGATTGGGTGCGGCCTTGGAAAGGGAGACGTTCCCTCCCTTGGCGAGCGTGACGCCCATGATTGCTGGTCCTCCCCTAGGTGGTGCTTCTTCGGTTGTCCTGCGCCTCCGGCGCCGCACACAAACCGTGCGGCGCCGGAGAAGACGGCGACAAGGGCCGACGGAGATTCAAACCGACGCCCCGCCGCGCCCGCCAGGGCCGTACGTCACACGTTGACACCGAAGTCCTGCGCGATGCCGCGCAGTCCCGAGGCGTAGCCCTGGCCGATGGCGCGGAACTTCCACTCGGCACCGTGCCGGTACAGCTCGCCGAAGACCATGGCGGTCTCGGTGGAGGCGTCCTCGCTCAGGTCGTAGCGGGCGATCTCCTGGTTGTTGGCCTGGTTGACGACGCGGATGAACGCGTTGCGCACCTGACCGAAGGACTGCTGGCGGTTCTCGGCGTCGTAGATGGAGACCGGGAAGACGATCTTCTCCACGTCCGCGGGGACGCCCGCGAGGTTGACCTTGATGGCCTCGTCGTCGCCCTCGCCCTCGCCTGTGAGGTTGTCACCGGTGTGCTCCACGGAGCCGTCGGGGGACTTGAGGTTGTTGAAGAAGACGAAGTTGCTGTCGCTGCCGACCTTGCCCGTCGCGTTCAGCAGCAGAGCGCTGGCGTCGAGGTCGAAGTCGGTCCCGGTCGTGGTGCGGACGTCCCAGCCCAGACCGACGAGGACGGCGGTCATGCCGGGCGCCTCCTTGGTCAGAGAAACGTTGCCGCCCTTGCTGAGGCTGACTCCCACGAGTCCTCCATGTGTGTCCAGGGGCGGGATGCCCCGTCGTGCGTCGGATACCGGATCAACGATTCGATCCTAGTGACGGGTTCCCGCCCCTCGCAGACCCTGAACGGGACGAATCACGGGGTGTCGAGCGCGTCGAGCGCCGTCACGTACGCGTTCAGGTCACGGGCGTCGGGCAGCGCGTTGACGACGGTCCAGCGCACCACGCCCTGCTTGTCGATGACGAAGGTGCCGCGCACCGCGCAGCCCTTGTCCTCGGCGAAGACGCCGTACGCGCGCGAGACCTCGCCGTGCGGCCAGAAGTCGCTCAGCAGCGGGTACTCCAGGCCCTCCTGCTCGGCGAAGACCCGCAGGGTGTGGACGGAGTCGTTGGAGACGGCGAGCACCTGGGTGTCGCGGTCGGAGAACTGCGGCAGGTTGTCGCGCACCTCGCACAGCTCACCGGTGCACACGCCGGTGAAGGCGAAGGGGTAGAAGAGCAGCACCACGTTCTGCCGGCCGTGGAAGTCGGACAGCCGGACGGTCCTGCCGTGGTTGTCCTTGAGCTCGAAATCGGGCGCCTTGTCGCCGGCCTGGATCGCCATCGTGATGCATCCCTTCGGTGGGGGCTGTTCGGGTGACCCCACCCTACGAGCGATCACCGGGCGCGACCCGGGCGGGGCGCGGTCCGCCCCGCCCGGGCGCACGACACCGGGCGGGCCGGGCCCGGGGCCCGGCCCGCCGGGGGCGTGCGGAGGCTACTTCCTGGACTTCGCCGCCTTGGGCGTGACCAGGCGGCTGCCGCTCCAGTCCTTGCCCACGCTGACGCTCTTGCTCGCCGACAGGCCCGCCGTCGTCGAGGCTTCCGAGATGTCGCTCGGCTCCACGTAGCCCGAACGCCCGGTCTTGGGCGTGAGCAGCAGGATCGCGCCGCCCTCCTCGATGTACGTGGTGGCGTCCACCAGCACATCCGTCAGGTCGCCGTCCTCATCGCGGAACCACAGCACCACGGCGTCGGCCACGTCGTCGTAGTCCTCGTCCACCAGATCGCTGCCGATGGTCTCCTCAATGGCCTCACGGAGCTCCTGGTCGGCGTCGTCGTCGTAGCCGATCTCCTGGACCACCTGCCCGGGCTGGAAACCCAGCCTGGCGGCAGGGTTGGTCCGCTCCTCCGCGTGGTCCGCGGTCGCGCTCACGGGTTGCCTCCTGATCATGTCTTGGTGAATGGCTCAGCCACGCGCGTGCGCGAAGCATTGGCCGTAGTCCACACGGGCGGGACGGATCGCGCAAGTACCCGGCCGTCCGGACCGTCGAAACGGTGACGATCCTGGCCGTGTCGCCGCAACTTACGGCACCGTATCGCGGTCCCGGGTGATGCACACCACACCCTTCTGCCCGGTTTGTACCTTAGGGAATCATCTCCGGGTCCGGAAGTCGAACCCTTTTCCGATCATGTCGGCGGCCGCGCGTATCGTTGCGTTTTGATCCGCCGCGCCCCGGAAGTGCCCTCGGCGCGACCCGCCGGACAGCCGCGCCGCCACCTCGGTTACCCCGCGGTAGAGATGACGCGGCGCGCCGTGAGGTACACGATGGGGAACGGTGCAGACACCTGCTGCGCAGGCCCTGCTGCGAGCAGCGGAGACAGTGACATAGCAGCCCTCTGACAGGTAAGGAACAGCGTGGCTTCCGCATCCGATCGCAACCCGATCATCATTGGCGGCCTCCCGAGTCAGGTTCCTGACTTCGACCCCGAGGAGACCCAGGAGTGGCTGGACTCCCTCGACGCCGCGGTCGACGAACGCGGCCGGGAGCGGGCCCGCTACCTCATGCTGCGGCTGATCGAACGGGCGCGTGCCCGGCGCGTCGCCGTCCCGGAGATGCGCAGCTCCGACTACGTCAACACCATCGCCACCAAGGACGAGCCGTTCTTCCCGGGCAACGAGGAGATCGAGCGCAGGATCCTCAACGCCACCCGGTGGAACGCGGCCGTGATGGTCTCCCGGGCCCAGCGCCCCGGCATCGGCGTCGGCGGTCACATCGCCACCTTCGCGTCCTCCGCCTCCCTCTACGACGTCGGCTTCAACCACTTCTTCCGCGGCAAGGACGAGGGCGACGGCGGCGACCAGGTCTTCTTCCAGGGCCACGCCTCCCCCGGCATCTACGCGCGCGCGTACCTGCTCGACCGGCTCTCCGAGGCGCAGCTCGACGGCTTCCGCCAGGAGAAGTCCAAGGCGCCGAACGCGCTGTCCAGCTACCCGCACCCGCGTTCCATGCCGGACTTCTGGGAGTTCCCGACGGTCTCCATGGGCCTCGGTCCGCTGGGCGCGATCTACCAGGCGCGGATGAACCGCTACATGGAGGCGCGCGGCATCGCCGACACGTCGAAGTCGCACGTGTGGGCGTTCCTCGGCGACGGTGAGATGGACGAGGTCGAGTCGCTCGGCCAGCTGACCATCGCGGCCCGCGAGAACCTGGACAACCTGACGTTCGTCGTCAACTGCAACCTCCAGCGCCTCGACGGCCCGGTGCGCGGCAACGGCAAGATCATCCAGGAGCTGGAGTCGGTCTTCCGCGGCGCCGGGTGGAACGTGATCAAGCTCATCTGGGACCGCAGCTGGGACCCGCTGCTCGCCCAGGACCGTGACGGCACCCTCGTCAACAGGATGAACACCACGCCGGACGGCCAGTACCAGACGTACGCCACCGAGTCGGGCGCGTACATCCGTGACCACTTCTTCGGCGACGACCACCGGCTGCGCGCGATGGTCGAGAACATGACCGACGACCAGATCCTGCACCTGGGGCGCGGCGGCCACGACCACAAGAAGATCTTCGCGGCGTTCTCGGCGGCCAAGGCGCACACCGGCCAGCCGACGGTGATCCTCGCCAAGACGATCAAGGGCTGGACCCTCGGCCCCAACTTCGAGGGCCGCAACGCGACGCACCAGATGAAGAAGCTGACCGTCGCCGACCTCAAGGGCTTCCGCGACCGGCTGCACCTGCCGATCTCCGACCAGCAGCTGGAGTCCGGCCTGCCGCCGTACTACCACCCGGGCCGGGACTCGGACGAGATCCAGTACATGCACGACCGCCGCAGGAGCCTCGGCGGCTACGTCCCGACGCGTGTCGTACGGCACAAGCCGCTCCAGCTGCCGGGCGACAAGACGTACGCGACGGTGAAGAAGGGCACGGGTCAGCAGTCCATCGCGACCACCATGGCCTTCGTCCGCATCCTCAAGGACCTGATGCGGGACAAGGAGCTGGGCAAGCGGTTCGTGCTGATCGCGCCGGACGAGTACCGCACCTTCGGCATGGACTCGTTCTTCCCGAGCGCGAAGATCTACAACCCGCTGGGCCAGCAGTACGAGTCGGTGGACCGTGAGCTGCTGCTCGCGTACAAGGAGTCCCCGACCGGCCAGATGCTGCACGACGGCATCTCGGAGGCGGGCTGCACGGCGTCGCTGATCGCGGCGGGCTCGGCCTACGCCACGCACGGCGAGCCGATGATCCCGGTGTACGTCTTCTACTCGATGTTCGGTTTCCAGCGCACGGGTGACCAGTTCTGGCAGATGGCCGACCAGATGGCACGCGGTTTCGTCCTGGGCGCGACCGCCGGCCGTACCACGCTGACCGGTGAGGGCCTCCAGCACGCGGACGGCCACTCGCAGCTGCTGGCGTCCACCAACCCGGCGTGCGTGGCCTACGACCCGGCGTACGGCTACGAGATCGCGCACATCGTCCAGGACGGCCTGCGCCGTATGTACGGCGCCTCGCCCGAGCACCCGCACGGCGAGGACGTCTTCTACTACCTCACCGTCTACAACGAGCCGATCCGGCACCCCGCCGAACCGGCCGACGTGGACGTCGAGGGCATCCTCAAGGGCGTCCACCGCATCAGCGCGGGCACGGCCGGGTCCGTCCCGGCGCAGATCATGGCGTCCGGTGTCGCGGTGCCGTGGGCCCTCGAGGCGCAGCGCGTCCTCGCCGAGGACTGGGGCGTACGGGCCGACGTGTGGTCGGCGACCTCCTGGAACGAGCTGCGCCGCGAGGCCGTGGCGTGCGAGCAGCACAACCTGCTGCACCCCGAGGAGGAGCAGCGGGTGCCGTGGGTGACCCGCAAGCTCAGCGGGGCCGAGGGGCCGTTCGTGGCGGTGTCCGACTGGATGCGGTCGGTGCCGGACCAGATCGCGCGGTGGGTGCCGGGCACGTACCAGTCCCTCGGCGCGGACGGTTTCGGCTTCGCCGACACCCGGGGCGCGGCGCGGCGGTTCTTCCACATCGACGCCGAGTCGATCGTGGTGGCCGTCCTCACGGAGCTGGCGCGCGAGGGGAAGGTGGACCGGTCGGTGCTGAAGCAGGCGATCGACCGCTACCGGCTGCTCGACGTGACGGCGGCGGACCCGGGGGCCGCGGGCGGCGACGCGTAAGGCGTACGACGGGTTCTGGACTGAGGTCCGAAGGGTGACTGAAGGGCGGCTGGGCCACGGCTCAGCCGCCCTTCAGCCGTCGTACGGCACGGCGTCCCTACGATGCGGTCATGAGGGACGGATCGGCGCCATCGGCACAGACACGTTGGGAACGACACACCGAACGGCCCCTGCTGGCCCTCGCCCTGGCCTTCGCCCTCGCCTACGCCGTACCGATCGTGGACAGTTCGGCGAGCGGGCGCCTGATACACCTGTGCACGGTCACCGAGTGGGTGGTGTGGGGCGCCTTCGCCGCGGACTACCTGGTGCGCCTGGCCCTCGCCGCGCGCCCCCGCGCGTTCGTGCGCACCCACTGGCTCGACCTGTGCGCCGTGGTCCTGCCGATCATCCAGCCGTTACGGCTGCTGCGGATGGTGGCGACCCTGCTGCTGGTGGGGCGGCGGGCCCGGATGGCACCCCGGATCCGTCTGACGACGTACGTGGTCGGCTCCGTGGTCGGCCTGCTGATGTTCGGCTCGCTGGCGGTGCTGTCCGTGGAACGGGACTCACCGGAGGGAAACATCCGCACGCTGGGGGACGCGGTGTGGTGGTCCTTCACGACGATGACGACGGTCGGCTACGGCGACCACGCCCCCACCACCGGCCTGGGCCGGATGATCGCGGTGGGCCTGATGCTGTCCGGCATCGCCCTGCTCGGCGTCGTCACGGCGAACATCGCCGCCTGGTTCATCGCCCGTTTCGAACGCGACGACGCGGAGGAACGCCGGCAGACACGCGCCCTGGAGACCCTGACGGAGGAGGTGCGCGCCCTGCGCACGGAGGTGTCGGCCCTCGCGGCCCGGGAGCGGGTCGGCGACGGGGAGCCTCGTTAGACGGCGGCGGGGCCGCCGGTGGGCGCCGGGGCACGGCGGGCGGCACGCGGCGGGGCACGGCGAAGCCCCGGGGCCGAAGCCACCGGGGCCGCCCGCAGGCTCTCGCGCCTGCCTGCCTTCTTGACGGAACCTCAGAACAACCCGCTGCCGGGAGTCGCCGTCCCCGCGAGCCACACGACGGCCAGCAGGGTGTCCATGGCACCCAGCACCACCGCGACCAGCGCGGAGAGTTGGCGGTCGCCGGACCAGGTCCGCCCCATCGCCAGCCGGCCGCAGACCACGGCCACCGGCCCGAGGACGATCCCCAGCACGAAGAAACCGGCGATGGCGCAGATGGTCCCGATGATTCCGAGCGTCGCACGATCCGGCCCTCCCCCAGCCTCGACCAGGCTCGCCCGGGGGGACCCCCACCAGGACCTGGTCCGGCCACGTGAACGGGGGTACCCTCGCGTTCCCTGCCCGAATCCCGCCATCATCAACTCCCTGCCTCACATGGACTGTTCGGGTTCGAACACCGGGTACCCCGGTTCCCCACGAACAGACACCCGGCTCCGGGCGGGCGAGGCCGTCCGGGTGGGGCGGGCCTGGCCGGGCCGCACTTCCGAGCTCCGGCCACGGCCAACTCCCCCAGGGGCGCGGGGAACTGCGCGACCGGCCCCCACGCCCCGCGGACGAAGAACCACCCCGAGCCCCGCAGGGACACCGCACAGGTGCGAGAAAGGGGCCGGTGGGTCCCCACCATCCACCGCCGGCCCCGCCGAGGGGACCTAGATGTGCCCCACCCCCGCGCCCGCCTCCGCGTTGGCGCCCCGCTTGGTCAGCAGCGCCACGAACACCGCCACCGCCGCGACCCCCGCGGCGACCAGCGAGGCGAGGCTCATCCCGGAGATGAACGTGTCGTGCGCGACGGAGGAGATCTTCGCGGCGATCTCCGCGGGCGTGCCCGGGGCGACCGGAGCGGCCCCCGTCTGCACCGCCTGCGACGCGGCGGCCTCCTGCACGGGCGTCAGCGGGGGCAGCCCCGCCTTCGCCCAGTTGCCGGCCAGGGCGTGGTCGACCTTGGACGCCATCACCGCACCCAGCACGGCGGTGCCCAGGCTGCCGCCGATCTGCATGGCCGCCTGCTGGAGGCCGCCGGCGACGCCGGACAGCTCCATGGGCGCGTTGCCCACGATGACCTCCGTCGCGCCGACCATCACCGGCGCGAGCCCGAAGCCCAGCAGGGCGAACCACAGGGACATCACCGCGCTGCCCGTGTCCGCCTTGAGCGTGGACATGCCGTACATGGCGATCGCCGTGGCGGCCATGCCGCCCGCGAGCGGGATGCGCGGACCGAGCTTGGTGATCGCCACGCCGGCGATCGGCGAGCCGACGATCATCATGCCGGTGAGCGGCAGCAGGTGCGTGCCCGCGTCGACGGGGCTCATGCCGTGCACGTTCTGGAGGTAGAAGGTGACGAAGAACAGCCCGCCCATGAAGGCGATCGCCATCAGCACCATCAGCACGACACCGGCGGACAGCGGCACCGAGCGGAACAGCGCGAGCGGGATCAGCGGCTCCTTGACCCGGGTCTCCCAGAAGGAGAAGAGGGCGAACCCGAGGGCGGACGCGCCGATGAACAGCCACGTCTTGCCGTCGCCCCAGCCCCAGCTCGGGGCCTTGATCAGCGCCCACACCAGGCAGAACATCGCACCGGAGAGCAGCCCGATGCCCAGCAGGTCGAAGGAGCGCGGCGCGTTCTGAGCGCGGTGGTCGAGCAGGATCAGCAGGCCCAGCAGCAGCGCCAGCGCGCCGACCGGCACGTTGATGAAGAACACCGACTGCCAGCTGACGTGCTGGACGAGCAGCCCGCCGAGGATCGGGCCGCCCGCGGTGGACGCGCCGATGACCATGCCCCAGATGCCGATGGCCATGTTGAGCCGCTCGGCGGGGAAGGTGGCCCGCAGCAGGCCGAGCGCGGCCGGCATCAGCAGCGCGCCGAACAGGCCCTGGAACACCCGGAAGGTGACCACGAAGGCGATGCTGTGCGACAGCCCGATGGCCCCGGAGGCGGCGGCGAAGCCGGTGACGCCGATGAGGAAGGTCTGGCGGTGCCCGAAGCGGTCACCGAGCTTGCCCGCGGTGATCAGCGACACCGCGAGGGCGAGGAAGTAGGCGTTGGTTATCCACTGGACGTCGGCGAAGGTCGCACCGAGGTCCGTGGCGATGGCAGGGTTGGCGATGGCCACGATGGTGCCGTCGAGGGCGACCATCATGACCCCGACCGCGACAGTGACGAGCGTGAACCAGGGATGCCCGCGCAGTCCCTGGGGCGCCGGCCGGTCCGCGAGCGTGCCCGCCGCCTTGCCCCCCGACCCCGTCGTGTCGATGGTGGTCTGACTAGTCATGTGTTCGAGGCTAGCGTCAGCCTCTGACAGTTGACACGCGGGTTCACTAGTCGGTAACTGTCATGTCACTCCCGCCGCACTTGAACTGGGAAAACGGCACGGCGGACGAAGAAGAGAGCCCACCCGATGAACACGGCGCCCACGGCCCCCGCGGCCCCCTCGGTTTCTCCCGCTCCCCCGGAGTCGCTGCGCGAGCGCAAGAAGCGCCGCACCCGGGACGCGCTGCTGCGGGCCGCGCTGGAACTGTTCACCACCCAGGGCTACGAGCACACCACCGTCGACGAGATCGCCGAGGCCGTCGAGGTCTCCCCGCGCACCTTCTTCCGCTACTTCGGCGGCAAGGAGGACGCCGCCTTCGCCGCCCAGGACATCGCCGAGGCGCACTTCGTCGACGCGGTCCGCGCCCGCCCGCCCCACGAGGCGCCGATGGAGGCGCTGCGCCGGGCCGTCCTGGAGGGCTGGGACACGATGAGCGAGTCCGTCGCGGCGGCCGTGCCCGTGGAGCTGTACGTGCGGATGTACCGGGTGATCGAGTCGACGCCGGTCCTGCTCGCCGCCCATCTGCGCCGGTCCTCCGACACCGAGGAGACCCTGGCCCGGCTGCTGGCCGCCCGCGAGGGCGTGGACGTGGACCGCGACCCGAGGCCCCGGCTCGCGGTCGCCGTGTTCGGCGGGGTGATCAGAGTCACAGAGCGGCGGTGGAGCACGGGCGCCGACTTCAGCCTCGCGGCGATCCGCGAGCTGACCGCGTCGTACCTCGATCAGGTGGGATCCGCCCTGACCGGCCACTGGAAGCCGTGACGAACAGGCGAGGTCAATGGGGCCAATGGGCCCTCTGGGGACACTTGGAGGCGATATACGTCACCGTGAGGGCAACGTCACTCGGCCCCAAACGTGATACGCGCCACACGGTTAACGCGAGGCTCTCCCGTTCTCCTACTGTGTCCTTCCAGTGACTTCCTTCGATACCTCCCCGCAACTGAGCGTCTGGCGCGCACTGCTCGCGCTGGGCGTGGTGTTCGTCATGCTGGCGACCACCGGCTGGACGGCGCTCCACAGCCGCCGGGAGACAACCCCGCTTGCCGCCTCCCGCGCCGCATGGGAGCACGGCCGCTTGCACGGGCATGCCCTGCCCGACCCGACGGCCACCTCCGCCGCCCGGCTGACCCGCTTCTTCGCGGCACTCACCGCGCCGGAGCAGACCCGCCTCGCCCACCGCTATCCGCTCGCGGTCGGCAACATGAACGGCGCCCCCGTCACCCTGCGCTATGCCGCGAACCGCATCGCGCTGGGCCAGGCCCGCACGGTGGAGCTCGGCCGGATGCACGACAGCAGGCTCTCGCCCGCGGGGCAGTACGAGGCGGGCCGCCGTATGCACCGCTTCGGCGACCTCATGGCGAAGGGCCGCCACATCCTCGCCTTCGACCCGGAGGGTCCGGGCCGGGTGGCCGAGGTCTTCGGCGACCTCGACCGGGCGCGGCGGATCTCGGTGGTCGTCCCCGGCGTGGACACCGACCTGCTGACCTTCCAGCGCACCAACCGCCGCTGGTCGGCCCCGGTCGGCATGGCGCAGGCCCTGTACGCGGCCGAGCGGTCCGTGGCCCCCGCCTCCCGGACCGCCGTGATCGCCTGGGCCGACTACACCGCGCCCAGCGGCATCGGTATGGAGGCGGCGACCGGAGTGCGTGCCGCCGAGGGCTCCCTGCGTCTGAACGCGCTGCTGGCGGCGCTGCCCGGCCGCTCGGACGTCGGCCTGTTCTGCCACAGCTACGGCTCGGTGGTGTGCGGGGTCGCCGCCCACCATCTGCCGGGCCGGGTCACGGACATCGCGGTGGCCGGCAGCCCCGGGATGCGCGCGTCGAAGGCGTCCGGCCTCGGCACCCGCGCCCAGGTGTGGGCGATGCGGGACCGCACGGACTGGATCCAGGACGTGCCGTACCTGGAGGTCGGCGGCCTCGGTCACGGCGCCGACCCGGTCTCCCGGGCGTTCGGGGCGCGCGTGATGTCGGCACTGGACGCGCAGGGCCACGCCGGCTACTTCGTGCCCGGCACGGACAGCCTGCGCAACTTCGCCGAGATCGGGGTTGGCGCATACGGTTCGGTGCGCTGCGCGGGCAGCCCCGGGGACAACGACACGTGCCGGGCGGACCTGCCCGGCACCACGACAGCCGGACGCGCGTAGAGACAGCAGGAACTGCGGTGCGCGCGGGGAGGGGACGAAAGAGCGCGTGCCGCATACGATGAGCCGCATGGGTGACGTACTGGCCGGATTTCATGCTGCCTGGGAGTTCGGGTCCGATTCCTTGCTCATCCGCTACGAACGGGGGATCCGCACCCCCAAGCTCTTCCAGGCGCTGGGCGAACGCCGGATCCCCCTGAAGGCCCTCCAGGGTGTCACCCTCGCCCCCGGCAGACGCGGCACCGTCGTCCTGCGCGCCGAGCCCCGCCCCGGGGCCGACCCCCTGATGGACGCGGCCGACGGCCAGCTGAAGGAGGGCTCCGACCCCTACCGCCTGGTCCTGTCCGCCGAGCACGAGACCCTCGCCGGGCGGTACGCCGACGAACTGCGCGCCCTGCTCACCGACCCGGGCCCCGCCGACCGCCACCTGGTGGCACCGCCGGACGCGCCGCGCCGGTTCAAGGCGTACGACGCGAAGGCGTCCTTCGACGGCAGGGCGGTGTCGTTCCGCTGGTTCCGGACGGGCGCGTCCTCGGCGAAGTGGAAGGCGGGCGACCAGACCTTCAGGATCGCCGACCTCACCGGGGTGGAGTGGCGCTCGCCGGAGCTCTTCGAGGGCCATCTGCGGCTGCTCCACCGGGACGGCGGGAACGCCGGTGCGGGCGGGCCCGGTGGTTCCGGCGGTGTGGGCGGATCCGCCGTGGGGCCGGACCAGGACCCGGCCGCCGTCGTCTTCGGCCTCGGCTACGGCCCGGTGCACGAGTCGCTGCCGTTCGCGGCGGCCGTCCTGGCGGCCGTACGGTCCTCGGGAGCCCCGGCGACGGCCGCCACGGCGCCCGCCGTCCACGCGACCCGCACGGCCCGCCGTGACCCGGCCGACATCGCGGAGCGCATCCGCCATCTCGGCGAACTGCACGAGGCCGGCCTGGTCACGGACGAGGAGTTCGCGCTGAAGAAGGCGGAGCTGCTGGCGGAGCTCTGACGCCGCGACCGGGGCGGACAGCCGGGGCGGACGAGGCCGGACGGAGGTCAGCCGGGGCTCTTGACGCGCTCGGCCTCGTAGGCGGTCGCCCGTCCGGCGTCGGCGTAGAAGGTGATCTTCCGGTCGAGCACGGCGAGGGTGTCGCGGAGTTCGTCGATCCGGGCCAGCACGTCCCGCCGGGTCGACTCCAGCAGCTCGTACCGCTCGCCGTAGGTGCTCTCCCCCTCGCGCACCAGCTCCGCGTAGCGCACCATGTCCGCGACCGGCATCCCGGTCAGCCGGAGCATGCCGACGAGGTCGAGCCAGTCGAGGTCGCGGTTGGTGTAGCGGCGCTGCCCGGTGTGGGAGCGGTCCACATGGGCCATCAGCCCGATCCGCTCGTACCAGCGCAGGGTGTGCGCGCTGAGCCCGGTGAAGGCGACGACTTCGCTGATCGTGTAGCTGTCCTCGCCCTCCGGGCGCGGGTGGCGCCGGGGCGGGCTGGAGCAGGTGTCGGCCGGTCCGGCTTCCTCGGTGGTCACTGCCGTGGTAACTGCCGTGGTCTGCATCACCGTCATGGACCAACGCTATGACCTTCGAGCGCACTCCAGGCAAGCGGAACCGGTGACCCCGGTCGGAAATCCGCACGACGCACGCGGATGCGGATCGCCGGCGTGCCCCCGTATGAGCCACATGCCTCTCCAGCCTCTCCCGCCCCACGCCCGCCGCGCCGTGCCGGCGGACGCCGCCGAGGTGCTGCGCCTGCGCCAGGTCATGATCGACGCGCTGTTCGACGCGGACACGTCCACGGACTGGCACCGGGAGTCCCTGCCCACCCTGCGCGCCCGGCTGGCGGCGGACGACGGCTTCGCGGCCTTCGTGGTCGACCACCCGGACCGCCCGGGCGCACTGGCCGCGCTGGTGGCGGGCACGGTCGAATACCGCATCGGCCGCGCCACGAACCCGCACGGCACCACCGGCACCGTCTTCTCGGTGGCCACGGACCCGGAGACCCGCCGCAGAGGCTGTGCGCGGGCCTGCATGACGGTGCTCCTGGACTGGTTCCGCGAGCAGGGCGCCCAGCGCGTCCAGCTCACCTCCTCGGCGGCGGGCAGCTCCCTCTACGCAGGCCTGGGCTTCCGCCCCAAGCCGTACCCCCTGCTGGAGCTGCACCTGTGACGGCATAGGCTCGGCCGCATGCCCCTGCAGAGCCTCGCCCTGATCGAGAACTGGCCGGTCCCCACCGCGGCGGCGGGAGTCGTACGGGCCGACGGCACCGTCCTCGGCACCCACGGCCCGGCCGGTCACCGCTTCCCGCTCGCCTCGGTCACCAAGCCGCTCACGGCGTACGCCGCGCTGGTCGCGTACGAGGAGGGGGCGATCGATCTCGACGAACCGGCGGGCCCGCCCGGCGCCACCGTCCGCCATCTGCTGGCCCACACCTCGGGCCTGGCCTTCGACGAACACCGCGTGACGTCGGCCCCCGGTGAACGCCGCCTGTACTCCAACGCCGGTTTCGAGCAGCTGGGCGACCACATCGCGAAGGCGGCGGACATCCCGTTCCCGGAGTACGTGCGCCAGGCGGTCCTGGCCCCCCTGGGCATGACGGCGACGACCCTGGACGGCTCCCCGGCGAAGGACGGGATCTCGACGGTCACCGACCTCCTGCGCTTCGCGGCCGAGCTCCAGCAGCCCCGCCTCCTGGACCCCCGCACGGTCGCCGAGGCGATGACGGTCCAGTACCCCGGCACCAAGGGCGTCCTGCCGGGCTACGGCCATCAGAACCCCAACGACTGGGGCCTCGGCTTCGAGATCCGCGACCGCAAGTCCCCCCACTGGACGGGCGCCGGCTCCTCCCCCCGCACCTTCGGCCACTTCGGCCAGTCGGGCACGTTCCTGTGGATCGACCCGGTGGCGGGGCTGGCCTGCACGGCCCTCACGGACCGCGCCTTCGGCCCCTGGGCGGTCGAGGCCTGGCCCCCCTTCACCGACGCGGTCCTGACAGCGGCCCGCCAGGCCCGCTAGCGGGCGCCGCGACCGGAAAGGCTCACCGCTCAGCGGGCCGCCATCTCCCAGATCAGGAGTTCCGCCGTGCCGTCGGCTCCCGTCGCCGTCAGGTGTTCCGGGTTCGTCAGGCGGGCCGCGTCGCCCGGGGCGAGGAGGACGGTGTCCAGGCGGACCTCGCCGCGGACCACGTGGACGTAGACGTACGGCGCGTCGGGGACCGCCGTCCGCTCGCCCTCCGTCAGGCGGCGGACGTGGAGCATCGCGGCCGCCCCGGGGACGGCGTACGGGGTGGCGTCGGCGATGCCCCGGACGATCTCGTAGGAGGGGTCGCCGCCGGGACGCAGCGGGGCCAGCCACATCTGGACGAAGGTCAGCGGGGTCGTGGCGTCGTTGCGTTCCACGTGCCGTACGCCCGCCGCCGAGCTGAGGCGCTGGACGTCGCCGGGGCGGACCACGGTCGCACGGCCCGTGGAGTCGCGGTGGGTCAGCTCGCCCTCGACGACCCATGTGACGATCTCCGTGTGGCTGTGCGGGTGCTCGTCGAAGCCTGCGCCGGGGGCCAGGCGCTCCTCGTTGCAGGCGATCAGGGCGCCGAAGCGGAGGTTGCCGGGGTCGTAGTGGGGGCCGAAGGAGAAGGCGTGGCGGGAGTCGATCCCGGCCGGGCCGTCTCCGCCGTGATAACGGTCACTCGCTCGCCATACCTCCGTCACGTCCCCCACGGTAGCCCGGGGTCGCGGCGCCGGTTCCGTCCGCTCCCCCGGCGGCGACGGCGCCCCCGTCAACCCGCCGCACCCGCCCGTCAACTCCCGAGGAGCCGTGGAGCGCGACGGCGCCGGGGACCCGGGCGCGCGGAGGCACGACGTGCCGGGGACGGTCGTGCCCCGGGCACCGGCGTCCGGCGCCCGGCGGCGGCCGAGCGGTACGGACTCCCCGCCCCGTGGCTCGGCGCCCCCGGGGGATGAGGCAGGCTTGTCCCGTGCCCGAACCCGAGACCAGTGCCGCCCGCCCCGCCGCGCCCGCCCACTCCCACCCCGCCACGCTCAAGCGGCTGGAGAAGTCCTCCGGGCGTCTCGCCGCGCAGGCCATCGCGCGGATGGACGAGACCCTGTCGTGGTACCGGGCGATGCCTCCGGAGAACCGGTCCTGGATCGGGCTGGTCGCGCAGGCGGGCATCGCCGCGTTCACCGAGTGGTTCCGGCACCCGGACGCGCCCCAGGCCATCTCGACGGACGTGTTCGGGACGGCGCCCCGGGAGCTGACACGGGCGATCACACTGCGGCAGACCGTGGAGATGGTGCGGACCACCATCGAGGTGATGGAGAGCGCGATCGACGAGGTCGCCGCACCCGGCGACGAGAACGTGCTGCGGGAGGCGCTGCTGGTCTACGCACGGGAGATCGCCTTCGCCACCGCGCAGGTCTACGCGCAGGCCGCCGAGGCACGCGGTGCCTGGGACGCGCGACTGGAGTCGCTCGTGGTGAACGCCGTGCTGAGCGGGGAGGCCGACGAGGGGGCCGTCAGCCGGGCCGCCGCACTGGGATGGAACGCTCCCGAACATGTGTGCGTGGTGCTGGGCACGGCACCCGAGGGCGACTCGGAGCTGACGGTCGAGGCGATCCGGCGCGCGGCGCGGCACGCCAAGCTACAGGTGCTGACCGGGGTGCTCGGGGACCGGCTCGTCGTCATCGCGGGCGGCAGCGACAATCCGCTGGCGGTGGCGAAGTCGCTGATCGGCCCGTTCGCGGCGGGGCCGGTGGTCGCCGGGTCCGTGGTGCCGGACCTGCTCGCCGCCACGCGGTCCGCGCAGGCCGCCGCGGCCGGGCTGAAGGCGTGCTCCGCCTGGCAGGACGCGCCGCGGCCGGTGCTGGCCGACGATGTGCTGCCGGAGCGCGCGATCGCCGGAGACCCCACCGCACGCGAGCAGTTGGTGGAGGAGATCTACAGACCGCTCGAAGAGGCGGGGTCGGCTCTGCTGGAGACGCTGAGCGTGTATCTCGAGCAGGCGAGCAGTCTGGAGGGTGCCGCGCGGATGCTCTTCGTGCACCCGAACACCGTGCGCTACCGGCTCCGACGTGTGACTGACGTCACCGGCTGGTCGCCGTCGGATGTACGCTCCGCGTTCACGCTGCGGATCGCGCTGATCCTGGGGCGTCTGGCCGAGGGCGATCTCCCGTCGTAGTTTTTTGTGGGGGGTCCACAATTCCCCCGGTGGTTCTTCGTCTTTGTCCCCACGGGCGGCTCCGCCCGTCCTCAAGAGAGAGTGTGAGGGTGCTCGTACTCGTCGCTCCCGGCCAGGGCGCACAGACGCCCGGCTTCCTGACTCCATGGCTCGACCTCCCCGGTGCCGCCGATCGTGTCGCGGCCTGGTCGGAGGCCATCGGGCTCGACCTCGTCCACTACGGTACCGAGGCCGACGCGGACGCCATCCGTGACACCGCGGTGGCGCAGCCGCTGCTGGTCGCGGCCGGTCTGCTGTCCGCCGCGGCACTGGGTGACATCGCGCCCGGCGCGGTGGCGGGGCACAGCGTCGGTGAGATCACCGCCGCGGTGTTCGCCGGTGTCCTCGACGACCGGTCCGCCCTCGGTCTGGTCCGCAGGCGCGGGCTCGCCATGGCCGAGGCCGCCGCCGTCACCGGGACCGGGATGTCGGCGCTGCTCGGCGGCGACCCGGAGACCTCCGTGGCGCACCTGGAGAAGCTGGGCCTGACCCCGGCCAACGTGAACGGCGCGGGTCAGATCGTGGCCGCCGGCACGCTGGAGCAACTGGCCGCGCTCGCCGAGGACAAGCCGGAGGGCGTGCGCAAGGTCGTGGCGCTGAAGGTGGCCGGTGCGTTCCACACGCACCACATGGCTCCCGCCGTGAAGGCGCTCGCCGAGGCCGCGCAGGAGATCTCGCCCGCCGACCCGGCGGTGACGTACGTCTCCAACAAGGACGGCCGTCCCGTCGCGACCGGCGCGGAGGTGCTGGAGCGGCTGGTGGGCCAGGTCGCCAACCCGGTCCGCTGGGACCTGTGCATGGAGACGTTCACGTCGCTCGGGGTCACCGCGCTGGTCGAGGTGTGCCCCGGAGGTACGCTCACCGGGCTGGCCAAGCGTGCGCTGCCCGGCGTGAAGACGCTGGCCCTGAAGACCCCCGACGACCTCGACGCCGCGCGTGAGCTCATCTCCGAGCACTCCTGACGTCCCCTAAGGAGCCGACCGATCATGTCGAAGATCAAGCCCAGCAAGGGCGCCCCGTACGCACGCATCCTCGGTGTGGGCGGATACCGTCCGACCCGGGTCGTGCCGAACGAGGTGATCCTCGAGACGATCGACTCGTCCGACGAGTGGATCCGCTCCCGCTCCGGCATCGAGACCCGGCACTGGGCGAACGACGAGGAGACCGTCGCCGCGATGTCGGTCGAGGCGTCCGGCAAGGCGATCGCCGACGCCGGGATCACCGCCGCGCAGATCGGCGCCGTGGTCGTCTCCACCGTCTCGCACTTCAAGCAGACCCCGGCCGTCGCGACCGAGATCGCCGACAAGCTGGGCACGGACAGGGCCGCCGCCTTCGACATCTCCGCCGGGTGCGCCGGGTTCGGGTACGGACTGACGCTCGCCAAGGGCATGATCGTGGAGGGCTCGGCGGAGTACGTGCTCGTCATCGGCGTCGAGCGGCTCTCCGACCTCACCGACCTGGAGGACCGGGCCACCGCGTTCCTCTTCGGCGACGGGGCCGGCGCGGTCGTGGTGGGCCCGGCGGCCGAGCCGGGCATCGGCCCGACGGTCTGGGGCTCCGAGGGCGACAAGTCCGAGACCATCAAGCAGACCGTGCCGTGGACGGACTACCGCGACGGTACGGTCGCCAAGTTCCCCGCGATCACGCAGGAGGGCCAGGCGGTCTTCCGCTGGGCCGTGTTCGAGATGGCGAAGGTCGCCCAGCAGGCGCTGGACGCGGCCGGGATCACCGCGGACGACCTGGACGTCTTCATCCCGCACCAGGCCAACGAGCGGATCATCGACTCGATGGTGAAGACACTGAAGCTGCCGGAGCACGTGACCGTCGCCCGTGACGTGCGCACCACCGGCAACACCTCGGCCGCCTCGATCCCGCTCGCGATGGAGCGGCTCCTGGCGACCGGCGAGGCGAAGAGCGGCGACACCGCGCTCGTCATCGGATTCGGGGCGGGTCTCGTGTACGCCGCGACGGTCGTTACCCTCCCCTAGGCACTCCGTGCCGGATCATGCGTCCGGTACGGGCCCGGCACTACCGCCACACCCTCTGAAAACCAAGAAGGAGCGCCAAGATGGCCGCCACTCAGGAAGAGATCGTCGAAGGTCTCGCGGAGATCGTCAACGAGATCGCCGGCATCCCGGTCGAGGACGTCCAGCTGGACAAGTCCTTCACCGACGACCTGGACGTCGACTCGCTGTCCATGGTCGAGGTCGTCGTCGCCGCCGAGGAGCGCTTCGACGTGAAGATCCCGGACGAGGACGTCAAGAACCTCAAGACCGTCGGCGACGCGACCGACTACATCCTCAAGCACCAGGCCTGAGCCGCGCTCGGGCCGGTGCCGTCCGCCCGGGCGCTGCCCGGGAGGAACGCCCGGGTCCCGCCCGGGGGAACATCCGGGTCCCATCCGGATGAACGCCCGGGTCACGCCCCTGTGGAAGGCCCGGCCCCGCCACCCGGCGGTGGCGCCGCTGAATCCTCGTATCCGTTGGAGAAAGAATTCCCGTGAGCCCGACCAATCGCACCGTGGTCGTCACCGGTATCGGCGCAACCACACCGCTGGGTGGCGACGCAGCCTCTACCTGGGAGGGTCTGCTCGCCGGCAAGTCCGGTGTCAAGCCCCTGGAGCAGGACTGGGCCGCCGAGCAGGCGGTCCGCATCGCGGCGCCGGTCGCCGTGGAGCCGACGGAGGTCATCCCCCGGCCCCAGGCCCGCCGGCTGGACCGTTCGGCGCAGTTCGCGCTGATCGCGGCCAAGGAGGCGTGGGCCGACGCCGGTTTCACCGCCAAGGCCGGTGAGGACGGCCAGGTCGACCCGGACCGGCTCGGCACCGTCATCGCGTCCGGCATCGGTGGTGTGACCACCCTGCTGGACCAGTACGACGTGCTGCGGGAGAAGGGCGTACGCCGGGTCTCCCCGCACACCGTCCCCATGCTCATGCCGAACGGGCCGGCCGCCAACGTGGGTCTGCTCGTGGGCGCCCGCGCCGGCGTGCACACCCCCGTCTCCGCCTGCGCGTCGGGCGCCGAGGCGATCGGCTACGCCGTCGAGATGATCCGCACCGGCCGCGCCGACGTGGTCGTCGCGGGCGGCACCGAGGCGGCGATCCACCCGCTGCCCATCGCCGCCTTCGGCAACATGATGGCGATGTCCAAGAACAACGACGACCCGCAGGGCGCCTCCCGCCCCTACGACACCGCCCGGGACGGCTTCGTCCTCGGCGAGGGCGCCGGCGTGCTGGTCCTGGAGTCCGCGGAGCACGCCGCCAAGCGCGGCGCCCGCGTCTACGCGGAGGCGGTCGGCCAGGGCATCTCCGCCGACGGCCACGACATCGTGCAGCCGGAGCCGGAGGGCCGCGGCATCGCCCACGCCCTGCAGAACCTGCTGGAGTCCACCGACCTGGACCCGAAGGAGATCGTGCACGTCAACGCGCACGCCACCTCCACCCCGGCCGGTGACGTGGCGGAGCTGAAGGCGCTGCGCAAGGTCTTCGGCGACGAGACGGACCACTTCGCGGTCTCCGCGACCAAGTCGATGACCGGCCATCTGCTCGGCGGCGCGGGCGGCGTGGAGTCGGTCGCGACCGTCCTCGCGCTGTACCACCGGCTCGCCCCGCCGACCATCAACGTCGACAACCTCGACCCCGAGGCCGAGGCGGCCGCCGACGTCGTCCGCGGCGAGGCCAGGAAGCTGCCCGTCGAGGGCCGTATCGCCGCGCTGAACGACTCGTTCGGCTTCGGCGGCCACAACGTCGTCCTCGCCTTCCGCACGGTCTGAGAGACGGCGTCAGGCGCCACACGGCACGAGGAGAGGGCCCCACCGGCCGGTGGGGCCCTCTCCTCGTGCGTACCCGTGTCCGTTCCCTGCGGGCCCCGCGGCGTCGTACCCGGGTACCCGGCCTCACACCACCTGGTGCAGCCAGCGCACCGGGGCGCCCTCGCCCGCGTAGCGGAACGGCTCCAGTTCGTCGTCCCACGGTTTGCCCAGCAGCTTGGCGACCTCGGCCTCCAGGTCGGTCTCACCGTGCAGGGAGCGGGTGAGCGCCGCGCGCAGCCGGTCCTCGGGGATGAGGATGTCGCCGTGGATGCCGGTGACGGCGTGGAAGATGCCGAGGTCCGGGGTGCAGCTGTAGCGCTCGCCCTCGGCGCCGGCGCAGGGCTCGGCGGTCACCTCGAAGCGCAGCATGTGCCAGCCGCGCAGCGCGGACGCCAGCTTGGAGGCGGTACCGGCCTGGCCCTGCCAGGAGAACTCGGCGCGCCAGGTGCCGGGCGCGGCGGGCTGCCGGATCCAGTCCAGGCTGACGCGGGTGCCCAGCACCCCCGCGACGGCCCACTCGACGTGCGGGCACATCGCACGGGGCGCGGAGTGCACGTACAGGACTCCACGTGTCGTCACCGGGGACCTCCGGGCTGAGCGGGACGTGATGCTGGCGGACGGACTGGCGGTGGCGGTCACCGGGTTTCCGGATGCCGCGTCGATGGCGAGGCTACCGTGCGACGGCGCGCGGAGTGTGACGTACCGTCGGTCCGGGTACCCATAAGCGCCTCCTATTCACCCGTGGGGACGCCTGAGTGCCTCCCGTTCACCCGGGAGGACGCTTGTGCCCGGTGTGAGCCGCGGCACTGCCGGCGGCGGGAACCCTGAGGCGCTGTCATGGGTTGGACACCGTGAGGGCGTTGACGAGGGACGGACGAGAGCATGGGCAGTGGACGCCGGCGCCGCCGCGCGCGGACCGTCAGCGCCGTCCTGCTCGCGGGACTCCTCGGCGTGGCGGGCTGCTCGCCGGGCCACGGCACCCCGGACGCGGCGCGGACGGCCGCGAAGAAGGCGAAGCCCTCCCCGGCGCCCGTGTGGGACCGCAGCCCGTCGTCGGTGGCGGCGGTCGGTGACTCCATCACCCGCGGTTTCGACGCGTGCACGGTGCTGTCGGACTGCCCGGAGGTGTCCTGGGCCACGGGCGGCTCACCGGACGTCGACAGCCTGGCGGTGCGGCTGCTGGGGACGGCCGGCGCGGCGTCGCACAGCTGGAACTACGCGGTGACCGGATCCCGGATGGCCGACCTGCCCGGCCAGATGAGGCGCGCGGCGGTACGGCACCCGCAGCTGGTGACGGTGATGATGGGCGCGAACGACGCCTGCCGCGCCAGCACCTCGGCGATGACCCCGGTGGCCGACTTCCGCGCCGCGTTCCGGGAGGCGCTGGCGGCGCTGCACAAGGCGCTGCCGAAGACACAGGTGTACGTGGCGAGCGTGCCGAACCTGAAGCGGCTGTGGTCGCAGGGGCGCGGCAATCCGCTGGGCAGGCAGATCTGGAAGCTCGGCATCTGCCCTTCCATGCTGGCCGACGCCGACGACCTGGCCGCGGGGGCGACGCTGCGGCGGCAGCGGGTGGAGGCCCGGGTGGAGGCGTACAACGCGGTGCTGAAGGACGTGTGCGCCAAGACGGAACGGTGCCGCTTCGACGGTGGAGCGGTGTTCGACTACCGCTTCGGGACGCGCCAGCTGAGCGCCTGGGACTGGTTCCACCCCAGCAAGGACGGCCAGGCCCGGCTGGCCGAGATCGCCTACCGGGCGGTCACGGCGCGGCGACCGGTGGCCTAGACCTCTAGTCACGGCCTAGGGTTTCCCTCATGAGCGAACTTTTCGGCACACTTTCCGACGGGACTCCGGTGCACCGCTGGACGCTGGAGGGCGGTGGCGTGCGGGTGCGCGTCCTGTCGTACGGCGGCATCGTGCAGTCGGTCGAGGTCCCGGACCGGGACGGGCGCCCGGCGGACGTGGTGCTGGGCTTCGCGGACCTGGAGGGCTACGTCACCCACCCGGAGCCGTACCTCGGCGCGCTGGTCGGCCGCTACGCCAACCGGATCGGCGGGGCCCGTTTCCCGCTCGACGACGCGGTCTACGCCCTGGAGCCCAACGACGGCGCGAACTCCCTGCACGGCGGCTCCCGCGGCTTCGACAAGCGCGTGTGGGAGGTCGCCCGGACGGAGCGGGGCGTGCGGCTCAGCCGGGTCAGCGAGTACGGCGAGGAGGGCTTCCCCGGCCGCCTGGAGGTGTCGGCGACGTACACCCTGGACGACGCGGGCGCGCTGCGCATCTCCTACGAGGCCGTCACCGACGCGCCGACCGTGATCAACCTGACGAACCACGGGTACTACAACCTGGCCGGGTCCGGTTCGGGAAGCGCGGCGGGCCACGAACTCCGGGTCGCGGCCTCCCGGTTCACCGCGGTGGACGACCAGCTGATCCCGACGGGTGTGCTGGAGGACGTCGCGGGGACCCGGTTCGACTTCCGGGCCGGGCGTGAGGTGGGCTCCGGCTACGACCACAACTTCGTGCTGGACAAGGGCGTCACGCCCACCGCGGAGGAGATCGCCGAGCTGCACGACCCGGCGTCCGGGCGGGTCATGACGGTGTCCACGACCGAGCCCGGCATCCAGGTCTACACCGCCGACCACCTCGGCAAGCCGTTCTCCCCCGGGGACGGCGTCGCCCTGGAGACCCAGCACTTCCCGGACTCCCCGAACCACCCGCAGTTCCCGAGCACGGTCCTGCGACCGGGCGGGGTGTACCGGTCGGAGACGGTGTACGCGTTCTCGACCCGCTGACGCTCCGCCCGGGGGCGTTGACGCTCCGCTCGGGGGCGGAGCGTTCGGACTTCGCCGCATGCGGGGCGTTCAGCCTCCGCCGGGGGCGGGCTGCTCGAACTCCGCCAGGGCGGAACGCCGACACTCCGCCGGGCGCGGGAGGCCGTCGGGGCGGGCAGGCGCGAGGTGGCGGGCAGGGAGACGGTGGGCCCCGGTCCGGGGTCAGGTACCGGACCGGGGCTGTCCGTGGTGCCGGGGCCGGCTGCCGGTGTCCGGGGACGCCCGGAGGACCGCAGGCGCCCGGTCGGGCCGGCCGCCGTGTCAGACGCTGACCGTCGCGGTGATCCGGAGGTCCGTGATCGACCTGCCCGCGTGGACGCTGTACGAACCCTCCACGAGGGTCCACGCGTCGGCGTCCTCGTCCCAGATCTCGAAGGCGCGGCGCGGCAGTTCGACGGTGACGTCGACGCTCTCCCCCGGTGCCGCCTCGGCGCCCGCGAATCCCGCCAGCCAGCGCGCCGGGCGGCCGGCGTCCGCCTCGTCCGGCGCGAGATAGACCTGGACGACCTCCCGCCCGGCCCGGTCACCGGAGTTGGTGACGCGGACGGTCACGGTGGTGCCCTCGACGGTCACCGAGTCATAGGTCCAGTCGGTGTAGCCGAGCCCGTGCCCGAAGGTGTAGGCGGGCCTGCGGCCCTCCTTCTCCCAGGCCCGGTAGCCGATGAACACACCCTCGCCGTAGCGCAGTTCTCCGTCGACCGGGACGACCTGGCTGACCGGTGCCTCGGCCAGCGGGCCCCAGGTGGTGGTGAGCCGGCCGCCCGGTTCACGGTCCCCGGTGAGCACGTCGGCGAGGGCGGCGCCGCCCTCCTGGCCGGGGAACCAGGTCAGCAGTACGGCCGCGACCTCCTCCCGCCACGGAAGCTCCACCGGAGAACCGGAGTTGACGACCACGACGGTGTTCGGGTTGGCGGCGGCGACGGCGCGCACCAGGTCGTCCTGACGGCCGGGCAGACGCAGATCGGTGCGGTCGAAGCCCTCGGACTCGACGCGGTCGGTGGTGGCGACGACGACCACGGCGGTGTCGGCGGCACGCGCCGCCTCGGCGGCCTCCGCGATCAGACGGTCCGCGTCCCGCCGCGGCGGCTGGTGGGCGATGGCGAAGATGACGTTCCGCCAGGGCAGCCCGGGGTCGTACGCCACCTTGTAGGTGAGGGAGACGTCCACCGGCTCACCGGCGGTGAGTTCGGCCTCGGCGCGGGCGACGGGGGCGCCGAAGAAGGCGGAGAAGGGGTCGTCGGCGTCGGCGGGCTGGACGTCGTCGTAGCGGACGGTGCCGCCGACGGCGAGGGTGAAGGCGCCGGTGCCGCGGGTGCCGAAGGTGTGGACGCCGCTCTCGCGCGGGGTGTAGGTGCCGGTGAGCTCGACGCTGTGCAGCGTCTCGTGGGTGACGCCGTCGGGCAGGTCGGCGCCCATCCACTGGATCTGCCCGCCGGGCGCGGTACCGGTGCCGATGACCGCGCCGGAGACGTCCCGGCAGACCGCGCGCAGCTCGAACTCCTTCTCGCCGAGGTTGAGTTCGGTGTTGGGGTCGGCACCGAGGGTGTAGGTCAGGGTGCCCTCGGGGAGGGCGGCGGTGAGGCCCTCCAGCGGGGAGACGGTGCGCGCCGGGAAGACGGTGGCGGAGCCGCCGCCGAGGACACGGGCGTCGCGTGCGGCGGCGCCGATCAGGGCGACGGTGCCGCCGGGGCGCAGCGGGAGCGCGGCACGCTCGTTGCGGACCAGGACGAAGGAGCGGTGGGCGATCTCCCGGGCGAGGGCGACTCCGTCGACCGGCGCGGGCGGCGTGGTGACCACCGGCTCGGCGCCCGCCAGGGCCCCGACGCGGGCGGCGAGGCGCAGGACGCGGCGTACGGCCTCGTCGACGGCCGCCTCGTCGACCTCGCCGTCCCGTACGGCCTGCGCGAGGGCGGCGCCGTAGACGGTGTCCGGGCCGGGCATGGCGACGTCGAGACCGCCCTCGACGGCGGCGGCGGTCGCGCGGGCGGCCGACCAGTCGGAGACGTTGAAGCCGTCGAAGCCCCACTCGCCGCGCAGGACGTCCTCGACGAGGCGGCGGTGCTCGGTCATCGTGGTGCCGTTGACGGAGTTGTAGGCCGTCATGACGCCCCACGGGCGGGCGTCGCCGACGATGGCCTCGAAGGGCGCCAGGTACAGCTCGCGCAGGGCGCGTTCGCCGACCAGGTTGTCCACGGTGAAGCGGTCGGTCTCGGCGTCGTTGGCGACGAAGTGCTTGACGGTGGTGCCGACGCCGCCCGACTGCACACCGGCCACGTATCCGGTGCCGATCCGGCCGGTGAGGTACGGGTCCTCGCTGTACGCCTCGAAGTGCCGTCCGCCGAGCGGGGATCGGTGGAGGTTGACGGTCGGCGCGAGCAGCACGTGCACGCCCTTGCGGCGGGCCTCCTGGGCGAGCAGCACACCGGCGCGGTGGGCGAGTTCCGGGTCCCACGTGGCGGCGAGGGCGGTCGGGGACGGCAGGGCGACGGACGGGTCGTCGGACGTCCAGCGCACCCCGCGCACGCCGATCGGGCCGTCCGACATCACGAGGGAGGCCAGTCCGATCTCCGGGAGGGCGGGCAGGGACCACATGTCCTGGCCGGCCAGCAGGCGGGCCTTGTCGTCGAGGCCGAGCCTGCCGAGGGCCTCCTCCACGGCCGCCTCCCGCGCCCGGTCGGCGGCGGTGGCGGCGCCGTCTGCCGCCGCGGTGGCGGTGGCCGTAGCGGCGGTGGCGGTGGCGGTCTTGTCCGTGGTGGCTGCGGCTGTCTCCCGGGTTCCCGGCATGGCGGGACCTCCTCATCGAGTCCGTGCGGGCTGCTGGCTCCTATCGTGCAACGGTTACCTGGTGAACGGTAGGTTTCGTTATCCCGCCGTGATCCTACTGGCGGGTCGCTGCGGTGGGGGTGCCTTACGGTGAGGGGGTGAACGGCAGGGTGAGGAGCGAGGAGCGGCGCGCCGAGATCGTGCGGGCGGCGCTGGAGGTGATCGCGGAGCGCGGTTACCGGGGGGCCAGTCTGGCCGCGGTCGCGGAGCGGGTGGGGCTCACCCAGCAGGGGCTGATGCACCACTTCCCGACCAAGGACGCCCTGCTGGTCGCCGTCCTCGACGAGCGCGACAAGTGGGACGCCGTCCCGGACTCACCGTGGCGACTCGACCTGCTGGCCGCGCTGGTGGAGTACAACGCGATGCGTCCCGGCATCGTCCAGACCTTCTCGGCGCTGCTGGGCGAGAGCGTCACCGAGGACCATCCGGCGCGCGCGTTCTTCACCGAGCGCTACGAACGGGTGCGGGAGACCATGGCGGAGACCCTGCGCGCCGAGTACGGCGACCGCCTCCCGGGCGGCCTCACCCCGGAACGGACGGCTCCGCTGCTGGTCGCGGTGATGGACGGACTCCAGTACCAGTGGCTGCTGGACCCGCGCGGGACGGACATGGCGGGGGCGTTCCGGGACTTCCTGGTGCTGCTGGGCGAGAGCGGGGGAAGCGTGCAGGGGGAAGAGGGCGCGGAGGGCGCCGAGGGCGGTACGGAGGGGGAAGAGGGCGGTCACCGGGTGATCTGAGCGTCCCGCCGGGCCTCGTCGCCGCCGTCCCGGTTCTCGCCGTCCTCCGGGTTCCCCGGGTCCTGGTCGTCGTCGGTGATCTCCTCGCCCAGGAGGTCGCGGGCCAGCAGCGTGGCGCCGGCGACCGCGCCCGGCATCAGGAACACCGCCACGAACGGCACCAGGAAGGCCAGCCCCAGCGGCGTGCCGAAGCCCCACACCAGCATCCTGCGGGAGCGCAGCAGGCCCAGCCGGGCGCGGAGTTCGACATCACGGCGCTGGAGGGCGACCGCGGCCAGTTCCTCGGTGAGGAAGAAGCCGGTGACGAAGAACCCGATCACGGGGACGACGGTCTGCCCGACGAACGGCAGGAACCCGAGGGCGAACAGCAGCAGCCCCCACACCAGTGCCCGCATCAGGATCCGCAGGCTGTCACGGGCCGACACCCACAGCTCGCGCCAGAGCGGCAGCCCGGACTCCGGAGCGGTGCCGTCGGGCGACACGTCACGGTCGACGCTCTCCGAGAGGCTGTCGTAGAACGGCTGGCCGATCAGCAGGGTGACCGCGGTGAAGGTCAGGACGGCCAGCAGCAGCCCCAGGGCGAACAGCACCACGGTCAGGAACCCGCGGAACAGCCCCTGCCACGGGCTCGACCAGTCGTCGGCGAACGGCGTGGCCCAGCCGACGAGGTCCGGGCCCCAGAGCGCGAGCGACACCAGGGCCACCCCGTACAGGACCAGGGTGATCAGCCCCGGGAGCAGCCCGAAGCCGTACCGCCCGCCGTGCCGGGCCACCCACCGCTGGCCCTTGAGGAGATAACCGAAACCCGTGGCTAGATCACGCATGAGGCAACTGTAGTTGGGGCCGGGCGGCGGCGGACGGCTCGCGGGGTCCGGGCAGTTCACGTGCCCGCTTGTCCGCGCGGGCACGCCCTCGGCCCCGCGGCCTCCCGACGCCCCCGGCAGGGGTTACAGCTTGACGATCATCTTCCCCGTGTTGTCGCCGCGCAGGACGCCCAGGAACGCGTCCAGGGTGTCCTCGATCCCCTCCCGTACCGTCTCCCGGTACTTCAGGGCGCCGGAGGCGACCCACGGGCCGACCTCCGCCACGAACTGCGGCTGAAGGTCGTAGTGGTCGCCCACCAGGAAGCCCTCGATACGGCCCCGGGTCTGGATGAGGCGGGCCAGGTTGCGGGGGCCGGGGGCGGGCTCGGTGGCGTTGTAGACGGAGATCATGCCGCACACGGCGATCCGGCCGTCCCGGTTGAGGGAGCCGATCGCGGCCTCCAGGTGGTCGCCGCCCACGTTGTCGAAGTAGACGTCCACGCCGTCCGGAGCCGCCGCCCTCAGCTGCTTGCCCACCGGGCCCTTCTTGTAGTTGAAGGCCGCGTCGAAGCCGTACTCCTCGACGAGCAGCTCGACCTTCTCGTCGGAGCCGGCCGAGCCGATCACCCGCGTGGCCCCCTTGAGCTTCGCGAGCTGGCCGACCTGGCTGCCCACGGCCCCCGCGGCGCCGGAGACGAAGACGCTGTCGCCCTCCTTGAAGGAGGCGGTGCGCAGCAGCCCGGCGTAGGCGGTCAGGCCGGTCATGCCGAGGACGCCCAGGTAGGTGGAGAGGGGGGCGGTGGCGGGGTCGACCTTGACGGCGTTCCTCGCGTCCACGACGGCGTACTCCCGCCAGCCGAGGAAGTGCAGGACGTGGTCGCCGACGGCCACCCCCTCGGCCTCGGAGGCGACGACCTCGCCCACCGCGCCGCCCTGCATGGCCCTGCCCAGCTCGAAGGGGGCGACGTACGACTTGGCGGCGCTCATCCTGCCCCGCATGTACGGGTCGACGGACAGGTACGTGTTCCGTACGAGCACCTGGCCCTCGCCGGGCACCGGCACCTCCGTCTCGACCAGCGAGAAGTCCTCCGGCTCGGGCCAGCCGACGGGACGGCTGAGCAGGTGCCACTCGCGGTTGATCATGTAAGCGCCTTTCCCGAAAAATACTTCACTAACTGAAACAACCATGCGCTTCAATATTTAACCGTGTCAAGTAACGGGTAGGCTTGAGTACATGTCAACGCCACCGAAGCACCGCCGCCCCGACGCCCTGACCCTCGAGGTCGTCGAGCTCATCGGGGACGTGGTGGCCCGCTTCTACGCGGACTACGAGGAGGCGGCGGGCGAGCACGCGCTGACCGGTGCCCAGGCGCGGCTGCTGAGCCTGCTGTCGCTGGAGCCGCTGCCGATGCGGAAGCTGGCGAAGAAGCTGAAGTGCGAGCCGTCGAACGTGACCGGCATAGTGGACCGGCTGGAGTCACGGGGACTGGTCGAGCGGCGCCCCGATCCGGCGGACCGGCGGGTCAAGCTGGCCGCCGCGACCGACGAGGGACGGCAGGTGGCCCGGGGGCTGCGCGACGGGCTGCGGTTCGCCCGGGAACCCCTCGCGGGGCTCTCCGAGGAGGAACGGACGGCTCTGCGGGATCTGCTCCGGCGCATGCTGGACGACGCCTGAGCCCCTCGGCGCCGCCGGCCCCGCCGGGCAGCGGCTCCCGTCAGGTGCACCACCACAGGAACTGGGTGCAGGTCTCCGTGGGGGACGGCGACGGGGTGGCCCCCGCGCCGGATCCCGAGCCGCCGCCCGCGCCGGGTCCGGAGGACGCGGGCCGGGAGGCGCCGGGCGTGGCGCGGGAGGTGGCCGTCGGAGCGGAGGCCCCCGGCGCACCGGCGCCCGGTCCGCCGGCGGTCGCCGCCTCGGCGTCCTGGCCCGCCGCGCCGGACTCGGTCGCGGTTCCCGACGGCGACGCGGACGCGGTCCCCGACGGTGAGGCGGAGGCGTCCGGCGAGGACGTGCTCCCGTCACCCTGCGCACCGCCGTCCGGCCGTGCCGTACCGGCCCCCGCGGAGGGGGACGCGGTACCGGTCCCGTCCGCGGTGTCGTCCCCGGCCGCCGCCGCGTGTCCCGGGCCGCCCGATCCTGTTCCGCCCGTGCCGAGTTCGGCGAGACCCAGGCCGCCGGCGGCGAGCGCCAGCCCCGCGGCGACCAGCACGGCGCGACGCCGTCTGCGGCGTGCCGTGGCGGCCTTACGGCCCCTGCGGTCCCGGCGGGCCCTGGGATTCCCGGGATCCGGGCGATCCGCGTCGTCCCGGCTGTCCCGGCCGTCCCCGCGGTCCCCGTGGTCTCCGCGGCCGGTTCCGTCGTGCGGGTCCGGCTCCGCACCGGGTCCGTCCGGTGCGGCGGCCTCCTCGGCCATGTCCGCCGGGCCGGGCTCACCGGTCCCACCCGGCTCACCGGTCCCACCGGATCCGTCATGTCCGGCATGCGCTCCCCGCACCCCGCCGCTCCCGGACGGGGGGCCGTCCGCCGGTGCTCCGCAGCCCGGACAGGTGAGGGCGCCGTTGAGGTGCCGTCGGCACGGGTGACAGTAATCCATGACGCGGGAAGACTAAATTCCCGGTAGGTAACGTTCCTAGACCGTTCCGTGAAGGTTCTGTGTGAGGTAGAAAGCGTGGTCGAGGAGATTGCCGAGACTGTTACCCGCCGCACCCATTGACACCTGATGCGACTCGTCTCTACTGTCACGCCAGCATTTCGAACATGTGACGAAATCTCGAACGGCCCGAAGGGGACTCGCCGTGCGCATCACCGGACTCACCACCCACGTGGTCGGCACGCCGTGGCGCAATCTGACGTACGTGCAGGTGCACACCGACGAGGGTGTCACGGGCGTCGGCGAGACCCGCATGCTGGGGCACACCGACGCGCTGGTCGGGTACCTCCGCGAGGCCGAGGCGAACCACATTCTCGGCTCCGACCCGTTCGCGACGGAAGACCTGGTCCGCCGGATGAAGTACGGCGACTTCGGCCGCGCGGGTGAGATCGTGATGTCCGGCATCGCGGTCGTCGAGATGGCCTGCTGGGACATCAAGGGCAAGGCGCTCGGCGTGCCCGTGTGGCAGCTGCTGGGCGGCAGGGTGACCGACCGGGTCAAGGCGTACGCCAACGGCTGGTACACCACCGAGCGCACCCCGGACGCCTACCACAAGGCGGCCCGCGCGGTGATCGACCGCGGGTACCGGGCCCTGAAGATCGACCCGTTCGGCACCGGGCACTACGAGCTGGACCGTACGCAGACGCTGTACTCCGTCTCCCTCATCGAGGCCGTCCGCGACGCCGTAGGCCCGGACACCGAGCTGATGCTGGAGATGCACGGCCGCTTCTCCCCCGCCACCGCCGTACGGCTCGCCCGGGAGCTGGCGCCGTTCGAGCCGGCCTGGCTGGAGGAGCCGGTGCCGCCGGAGAACCTGAAGGCGCTGGAGAAGGTCGCCGCCAAGGTGGATCTGCCGGTGGCCACCGGTGAGCGCATCCACGACCGGATCGAGTTCCGCGAGCTGTTCGAGAGCCAGGCCGTCGACATCATCCAGCCCGACGTCGGTCATCTCGGCGGCATCTGGGAGACCCGGAAGCTGGCCGCGACCGCCGAGACGCACTACATGCTGATCGCCCCGCACAACGTGGGCGGCTCCGTGCTCACCGCGGCCTCCCTCCAGGTGGGCTTCACCACACCGAACTTCAAGATCCTGGAGCACTTCAACGACTTCGCGGACGCGGAGATCAAGAAGGTGGTCAAGGGCGCCCCGGAGGTCGTCGACGGCTACTTCCACCTCTCCGACGCGCCGGGTCTCGGTGTCGAGCTCGACACCGACGCCGCCGCCGAGTTCCCGCAGCAGCAGGCCCGGTTCGACCTGTGGGCCGAGGGCTGGGAGCAGCGCGCCCCGAAAGGGACGCGGACGTGAGCACCGCCGTCGTCGTCCAGGCACCGGGGTCGCACCAGCTCGTCCCCCACGAGCCGCGCGATCCCGGCCCCGGTGAGGCCCTGGTCGCCGTCCACACGGTCGGCATCTGCGGCAGCGACCGCGAGGTGTACCAGGGCAACCGGCCCGAGGGGTACGTCCGTTACCCGATCACGCCCGGCCACGAGTGGTCCGGGACCGTCCAGGCCGTGGGCTCCGGGGTGCCGGAACCGCTGCTCGGCCGGAAGGTGGTCGGGGAGGGCTTCCGCAACTGCCAGGTCTGCGACCGGTGTCACGCGGGCGAGACGACGCTGTGCACGGCCGGCTACGAGGAGACCGGGTTCACCCAGCCGGGGGCCATGGCCGCCACGCTGACCCTCCCGGCCCGCCTCCTGCACATCCTCCCGGACGACGCCGATCTGACGGCCGCCGCCCTGCTGGAGCCCGCCGCGTGCATCGCGGCCGCCGCGCTCAAGGCGAAGGTCCAGCCCGGTGAGCGGGTGGCCGTCGTCGGCACCGGGACGCTGGGCATGTTCGCCGTGCAGTTCCTCAAGGCCTGCTCCCCGTCCGAGCTGCTGGTGATCGGTACCCGCACCGACCGCGTCGCCCTGGCGAAGCGTTACGGCGCCACCGACTTCCGCGTCAAGGGCGGGGTGTTCCCCGACGACTTCGACGTCGTCATCGAGACCGCGGGGGCGCCGTCCGCCGCGCACACCGCCGCCTCGCTGCTGCGGCGCGGCGGCCGCCTGGTGCTGACGGGCATCCCGGCACCGGGCGCCCAGGGTCTCGACCCGACGGACCTGGTGGTGCGGCAGCTGGACGTGTCCACCGTGTTCGGGGCGCCGCCGCAGGCCTGGGCGCACACGGTGCGGGTCTTCGGGGCCGGGCTGCTCGATCCGCTGCAACTCGTCACGCACGAGCTGCCGCTGAGCGAGTTCGCGCAGGCCATCGAACTGGTGGGGTCCGGGGACCCGAAGATCGGGAAGGTCGTGCTCCACCCGTGGGAGTACACCGGTGCGGGGGTGGCCTGAGGATCCCCGTACCGGCGTGACGCCCTCCCTCCCGCACCCCCCGAGTCTCGAACGTCGTCCGACATACCGAACACGAAGGACAGCTTGTGACCGACGCCCCCGCCACGGCGGCCCGTCGCCCCGGTGAGCCGGCGCTCGCCGCACTCGGCCTGGGCGCGCCTCCCGTCTCCGCCGCCGACGCCTCGCCGCACACCTTCCCGGGCGGCGGCCGCTGGCGCACCGAGATCCCCTCCTGCGAGGGTCCCGAGGCACTGGCGGTCGTCCTGAAGGAGTCCTCGCTGCTGGAGGTGCCGATCCACCGGATCAGCCAGGGCAGCGGCGTGTGGATGCTGACCGACGCCGAGATCACCGAGATGGCCGAGGCCACCGCCGAACGGGACATCGAGCTCTGCCTGTTCACCGGCCCGCGCGGCAGCTGGGACACCGGCGGGTCCACCCGTACCGACTCCGGGGGCGCCGGAGCGCGCGCCCGGGGCCACGACGCCGTCGCCGGCTGCGTCGAGGACGCCCTCCGGGCGACGGAGCTGGGCGTCAGGTGCCTGCTGGTCGCCGACGAGGGCGTGCTGTGGACCCTGCACCGGGCACGGACCGCCGGGCTCCTGCCGGCGGACACCACCCTCAAGGCCTCGGCGCTGATCGGGCCCGTCAACCCGGCCTCGTACGCGGTCTACGAGATGCTCGGCGCCGACTCCATCAACGTGCCCAGTGATCTGACACTCCCTCATCTCACCGAGATCCGGCGGGTGTCGGCCGCCCCGATGGACATGTACATCGAGGCTCCGGACGATCTGGGCGGCTACGTACGGATGTACGAGGTCGCCGAGCTGATCCGGCGCGGCGCACCGCTCTATCTGAAGTTCGGGCTCTCCAAGGCCCCCGGCATCTACCCCTACGGACATCACATGCGGGACCTGACGCTGGCCACCGCCCGGGAACGCGTGCGGCGCGGCCGGCTGGCGCTGGACCTGCTCGCACGGCACGGAGCCGAGGGCGACATGGCGCCCCTCGGGTCACGGCTGCCCGGAACGCTCAGACGGTTCGACACACCCTCATAACGTTCCGGAAACCCACCTTCACACAACGGCACACCGTCCAACACAATCCAACACACTCGGTCTTAGCACTGCTCGCACCGTCTGCACACCGCCAGACCGGACCCTGCATCACTGACATCAAGGAAGATGATCATGCGCACTCGCAGAGCCACTCTCGCCGCCATCGCCACGGCCGCCTCCCTCGCCCTGACCCTGTCCGCCTGCGGCCAGAGCGGCTCGGGCGGGAGCAAGGAGAAGGGCGGCGACGCCAAGGGCGCCACCATCGGCATCGCGATGCCGACGAAGTCCTCGGAGCGGTGGATCGCCGACGGCAAGAACGTCGTCAAGAACCTGGAGTCCAAGGGCTACAAGACCAAGCTGGTCTACGGCGAGGACGACCCGGACCAGCAGGTCTCGCAGGTCGAGAACCTGATCACGCAGGGCGTGAAGGCGCTGATCATCGCGTCCATCGACAACAAGTCGATGAACAACGTGCTCCAGCAGGCCGCGGACGCCAAGATCCCGGTGATCTCCTACGACCGGCTCATCCTCGGCACCAAGAACGTCGACTACTACGCCTCGTTCGACAACGAGAAGGTCGGCGAGCTCCAGGGCAACTACATCCTGGAGAAGCTCGGCCTGAAGGACGGCTCCAAGAAGGGCCCGTTCAACATAGAGCTGTTCGCCGGCTCCAACGACGACAACAACACCCGCTACTTCTTCTCGGGCGCGATGAAGGTCCTGCAGCCCTTCATCGACAAGAAGCAGCTCGTGGTCCGCTCCGGCCAGACCAACCTGACCCAGGTCACCACCCTGCGCTGGGACGGCGGCACCGCCCAGAAGCGCATGGACGACATCCTGACCTCGGCGTACAAGAGCCAGCGCGTGGACGCGGTGCTCTCGCCCTACGACGGCATCTCCATCGGCATCCTCTCCGCGCTGAAGTCCGACGACTACGGCTCCAAGGACAAGCCGCTGCCGGTCGTCACCGGCCAGGACGCCGAGGTCGCCTCGGTGAAGTCGATCATCGCCGGCGAGCAGTCGATGACCGTCTACAAGGACACCCGCAAGCTCGCCGACGTGGCCTCGACCATGGTCGACGACCTGCTCAACGGCAAGAAGCCGCAGACCAACGACGACAAGACCTACAACAACGGCGCGAAGGTCGTCCCCGCCTACCTGCTCACGCCGGTCAGCGTCGACAAGACCAACTACCAGAAGGAGGTCGTGGACTCCGGCTACATCAAGGCGAGCGACCTCAAGTGAGCCGGCGGGATTTCCCCCACCAGCCCCTCAACCCACGCTGATTGGAAGGCACGACCATGGCGGGACCCGTCCTGGAAATGCGCTCGATCGTCAAGACCTTTCCCGGCGTCAAGGCGCTGTCGGACGTCACCCTGACCGTCCAGCAGGGCGAGGTCCACGCCATCTGCGGAGAGAACGGCGCCGGCAAGTCGACCCTGATGAAGGTCCTCTCCGGCCTGCACCCGTACGGCACGTACGAGGGCGAGATCCTCTTCGAAGGAGAGGTCTGCCGGTTCAAGGACATCCGGGCGAGCGAGCACCACGGCATCGTCATCATCCACCAGGAACTGGCACTCATCCCCTATCTCTCCATCGCCGAGAACATCTTCCTCGGCAACGAGCACGCCACGCGCGGGATCATCAGCTGGACCGAGACGCTGCGGCACGCCACCGAGGTGCTGCGGCGGGTCGGTCTCAGCGATCACCCCGACACCCGCGTCGCCGACATCGGCGTGGGCAAGCAGCAGCTCGTGGAGATCGCGAAGGCCCTGTCGAAGAAGGTGAAGCTGCTCATCCTCGACGAGCCGACGGCGTCGCTCAACGACGAGGACAGCGGCAAGCTCCTGGATCTCATCCTGGAGCTGAAGAAGCAGGGCATCACCTGCATCATCATCTCCCACAAGCTCAACGAGATCCGCAAGGTCGCGGACTCGGTGACGATCCTGCGCGACGGGCGGACCATCGAGACGCTCGACGTGAAGGACCCGGAGACGACCGAGGACCGGATCATCAGCGGCATGGTGGGCCGCGACCTGGAGCACCGCTTCCCGGACCGGACGGCGTACGACGGCGAGATCGGCGACGCCCCGGCCCTGGAGATCCGCGGCTGGACCGTCCACCACCCCATCGACCAGCAGCGCAAGGTCGTCGACGACGTGTCGCTCCAGGTACGGCGCGGGGAGATCGTCGGCATCGCCGGTCTGATGGGCGCCGGCCGCACCGAACTGGCGATGAGCGTCTTCGGCCGCTCCTACGGCCGGTACGCGGGCGGACAGGTCATCAAGGACGGTGTGGAGATCCGTACCAAGTCCGTCGCGGAGGCGGTCAAGCACAAGATCGCCTACGTCACCGAGGACCGCAAGCACTACGGCCTCAACCTCATCGACACCATCAACCGCAACGTCTCGCTGGCCGCCCTGGGCAAGGTCGCGAAGCGCGGCATCGTCGACGAGCACGAGGAGCAGCAGGTCTCCGAGGGCTTCCGCAAGTCCATGAACATCAAGGCTCCGACCGTCTTCGAACCGGCGGGCAAGCTGTCCGGCGGCAACCAGCAGAAGGTCGTCCTCAGCAAATGGATCTTCGCGGGTCCCGACGTGCTGATCCTGGACGAGCCGACGCGCGGTATCGACGTCGGCGCCAAGTACGAGATCTACACGGTCATCGACCAGCTGGCCGCCCAGGGCAAGGCGGTCGTCTTCATCTCCTCCGAGCTGCCCGAGCTGCTCGGTATGTGTGACCGCATCTACACCATGGCCGCGGGGCGGCTGACGGGCGAGTTCTCGAGGGCCGAGGCCTCGCAGGAAGCGCTGATGCGTCAGATGACTAAGGACAAAGAGGTAACCCGATGAGCACGGATGTGACCGCCAAGACGCCGGCGCCCGCGCCGCCCGGCAAGGAGGGCGCCGCCGGCGGCGACGGACTGCTCCAGCTGATGCTGGACGGCATGCGCCGCAACATGCGGCAGTACGGCATGCTGATCGCCCTCGGCCTGATCGTGGTGCTGTTCGCCATCTGGACGAACGGCGACCTGATCCTGCCGCGCAACGTCTCCAACCTGGTGCTGCAGAACAGCTACATCCTGATCCTCGCGATCGGCATGATGCTGGTCATCATCGCGGGCCACATCGACCTGTCGGTCGGCTCGCTGACCGCCTTCGTCGGCGCGATGGCGGCCGTGTTCATGGTCAAGCACGACCTGCCCTGGCCGGTCGCGGTCGTGCTGTGCCTGCTCGTCGGCGCCGCGGCGGGCGCGACGCAGGGGTTCTTCATCGCGTACGGCGGGATACCACCGTTCATCGTGACCCTGGCGGGCATGCTGGTCTTCCGCGGTCTGACCGAGATCGTCCTGGACGGGCAGACCCTCGGCCCGTTCCCGAACGGTCTTCAGAAGGTCGCCAACGGCTTCCTGCCCGAGGTCGGCCCGGACACCAACTACCACAACCTCACCCTGCTGCTGGGCATCGCGCTGATCGCGTTCGTGGTCTTCCAGGAGCTGCGTGACCGCAAGCGGCAGCACCAGTTCGCCCTCGAGGTCCTGCCCGCCAAGCTGTTCGTGCTGAAGCTGGTCGCGATCGGCGCCGCGGTGCTCACCCTCACCATGCTGCTGGCCAGCTACAAGGGCGCCCCGATCGTCCTGCTGATCCTGGGCGTGCTGCTCGTCGGCTTCGGCTACGTGATGCGCAACGCGGTCATCGGCCGGCACATCTACGCCATCGGCGGCAACCTGCCCGCGGCCCAGCTGTCGGGCGTCAAGGACAAGAAGATCACCTTCCTGGTCTTCCTGAACATGGGCATGCTCGCGGCCCTGGCGGGTCTGGTCTTCGCCGCCCGCTTCAACGCGGCCTCTCCCAAGGCCGGCCTCAACTTCGAGCTGGAGGCGATCGCGGCCTCGTTCATCGGCGGTGCGTCGATGAGCGGCGGTGTCGGCACCGTCCTCGGCGCGATCATCGGTGGCCTGGTCCTGGGCGTGCTGAACAACGGTATGAACCTCGTCGGCATCGGCACCGACTGGCAGCAGGTCATCAAGGGCCTGGTGCTCCTGGCGGCGGTCGGCTTCGACGTGTGGAACAAGCGCAAGTCCGGTTCGTAAGCAGCCGGTTCCCGCGCCGCGCGCGGCGCGGGAACCGACCTCGTTCGGCCCGGTCCGGCTCCGGGGGCACGCCCCCGGAGCCGGACCGGGCCGCAGACAGGAGGAGCCGCACATGGAACTGAACAGACGCACGGTCATCGCCGGAGCGGCGGCGGCCGGTGTGGCCGCCACGGCGCTCGGCGGCACGGCACACGCCTCGGACGGCGGGAAGCCGGTGAAGTCGCTCTTCGGCAAGCTCGCCGACGGCACCAAGGTCTACCGGTGGTCGCTGCAGAACGGCGGCACCCGGCTGAAGGTCCTCTCCTACGGCGGTGTCGTGCAGTCGCTGGAGATCCCCGACCGGCACGGCCGCTACGCGAACGTCTCCCTCGGCTTCGGCAGCGTCGACGAGTACGTCGCCTCCAGCCCGTACTTCGGCGCCCTGATCGGCCGTTACGGGAACCGTATCGGCAAGGGGCGGTTCACCCTCGACGGCAAGAGCTACCAGCTCTCCGTGAACGACGGCGTGAACAGCCTGCACGGCGGCGCCAAGGGCTTCGACAAGCGGGTCTGGGACGTCGAGGGGTTCGTGAAGGGCTCCGACGTCGGCCTGTACCTGCACTACACGAGCGTCGACGGCGAGATGGGCTACCCCGGCACGCTGAAGGTGAAGGTGACGTACACCCTCACCCGGCACGGAGACTGGCGCATCGACTACGAGGCCGTCACCGACAAGGCCACCGTCGTCAACCTCACCAGCCACATGTACTGGAACCTGGCCGGCGAGGGCAGCGGCACGATCGAGGACCACGAGCTGACGATCGCCGCCTCCCGCTACACGCCGACCGACACGGGGCTGATCCCCACCGGCGAGCTGGCGAAGGTCTCCGGCACCCCCTTCGACTTCCGCAAGGGCAAGACGGTCGGCCGGGACATCCGCGCCGGACACGTCCAGCAGGTGCAGGCGAAGGGCTACGACCACAACTGGGTCCTGGACAAGGGGATCACGGCGCGGCCCGAGCACGTGGCCACGCTGCGCGACCCGCGTTCCGGCCGCACCCTGCACATCGCGACCGACCAGCCGGGGCTGCAGTTCTACTCGGGCAACTTCCTCGACGGCACCCTCACCGGCAGCGGCGGCCGCACCTACCGCCAGGGTGACGCCCTGTGCCTGGAGACCCAGCACTTCCCGGACTCGCCGAACCAGGCGGCCTTCCCGTCCACGGTGCTGCGGCCGGGCCAGGTGTACCGCTCGACGACGGTCCACACGTTCGGCAACTGACGCCTGTCACGAACCAGGAAGGCGGCCCGTGCTCCGTGCACGGGCCGCCTTCGCGTGTCACACGCGGGGAGCGGTGGTCAGGTTCCGGTCACCTCCGGGTTGCCGTAGTAGGCGTCGGGGCCGTGCTTGCGGGTGTAGTGCCGGTTCAGGAGGTGGCGCGGAGGCGGGGCCGTGGACGCCAGCGCCATGGTGTGGATGGCCATGTCGGCGATCGCCATGGTGTGGATCGCCATCTCCGCGACGGCCTCGCAGATGATGGAGTGCTCCAGCGACTTGCGGGCGGTGGCACCCCAGGTGAAGGGCCCGTGGTTGGCGACCAGCGCGCCGGGCACCTCGGCCGCCCGGTCGTCGTCACTGTTCAGCATGTCGACGATGACGCGGCCGGTGTTGTACTCGTAGTCCTTCGCGCACTGTTCCGCGGTGAGGTCCGGGGTGACCGGGACGGGCCCGTTGAAGGTGTCCGCGTGCGTGGTGCCCAGTACCGGTATCTGCTGGCGCGCCTGGGCGAAGGCCACCGCGTGGGTGGAGTGGGTGTGGGTCACCCCGCCGACGGACGGGAACGCCAGGTACAGGCAGCGGTGCGTCTCCGTGTCGGTGGACGGCTTCAGGTCGCCGCCGACGACGGCGCCGTCCGAGAGCCGTACCGTCACCAGGTGCTCGTCCTTCAGGTCCTCGTACGGGACCCCGGAGGGCTTGATGACGAAGACCCCCGCCTCCCGGTCGACCCCGCTCACGTTGCCCCAGGTGAGCGTGGCCAGACCGGCCTTGGGGATGGCCAGGTTGGCCGCCAGCACCTCCTGCCGCAGCCCGTCCCTGACGTGTACGGTCATCGCGTGTCTCCTCTTCTCGTGCGTGCGGGACCGTGCGTCACAGAACCTGGGCGAGACGGTGGTAGGCGGCGTTCCACCTGATCTCCTTGGCGAGCTGACCCGGCGTGGTGTTCTCGTCGATGGTGAGCAGCTCGACGTCGAGCATGGCCGCGTAGTCGGTCAGCGTCTCGAGGTCGACGGCCGCGCTGAGCACGGTGTGGTGGGGGGCGCCGGCCAGCAGCCAGCTCTCGGCCGACTCGGCGAGCGACGGGCGCGGCTGCCACACCGCGCGGGCCACCGGCAGGTTGGGCAGCGGCTGGCTCGGGGCCACCACGTCCACGGCGTTGGCGGTCAGCCGGAACCGGTCGCCGAGGTCGGAGAGGCCGACGACCATGGCGGGGCCGGGAGCGGCGTCGAAGATCAGCCGGACCGGGTCCTCGCGGCCGCCGATCGACAGCGGGTGGATCTCGCAGCGCGGCCGGTCCGCGGCGATGGACGGGCAGACCTCCAGCATGTGCGCGCCGAGGATGCGCGGGACGCCGGGGCCGAGGTGGTAGGTGTAGTCCTCCATGAAGGACGTGCCGCCGGGCTGTCCGTCGCCCATGACCTTCATGGTGCGCAGCAGCGCGGAGGTCTTCCAGTCGCCCTCGGCGCCGAAGCCGTAGCCGTCGGCCATCAGCCGCTGGACCGCGAGGCCGGGCAGCTGGCGCAGGCCGCCCAGGTCCTCGAAGTTGGTGGTGAAGGCGGAGAATCCGCCGTCGGTGAGGAAGGCGCGCAGCCCGATCTCGATCTTGGCGGCGTAGAGCAGCGAGTCGTGGCGGGGGCCGTCCGGGCGCAGGATGGGCACCAGGTCGTACTGCTCGCCGTACTCGGCGGCGAGGGCGGCGGCCTCCTTGTCGCCGACGGCGTCCACGACGGCGACCAGGTCGTTGACCCCGTAGGTGTTCACGGAGAACCCGAAGCGCATCTCCGCCTCGACCTTGTCGCCCTCGGTCACGGCGACGTCGCGCATGTTGTCGCCGAACCGCGCGAGGCGCAGGGTGCGCGAGGCCTGCCGGCCCGCCGCGGCGCGGGACCAGGCCGCGACCCGCTCGATGACCCGGGCGTCGGTGACGTGACCAGCGACGATCTTGCGGGTCACGCCCAGCCGGGACTCGATGTGGGCGAACTCGCGGTCGCCGTGGGCGGCCTGGTTGAGGTTCATGAAGTCCATGTCGATGCTCGACCAGGGCAGCGACAGGTTGTACTGGGTGTGCAGATGCAGCACGGGCCGGTCCAGGGCGCTGAGCCCGGCGATCCACATCTTGGCCGGGGAGAAGGTGTGCATCCACACCATCACCCCCGCGCAGGTGTCGGACGCGTTGGCCTCCAGGCACATCCGCCGGATGGAGTCGGAGTCGGTGAGGACCGGCTTCCACACGAGGCGGGGGCGGATCTGCGGGGCGGAGCCGAGGAGTTCGGCTATGCTCCGCGACTGGTCGGCGACCTGACGCAGGGTCTCCTCGCCGTACAGGCCCTGGCTGCCGGTGAGAAACCAGATCTCCTGGGCCTGCTGCGTGTCGTTCGGTGCGGTCATGACGGGGTTCCTTTCGGGCGTGCGGGGCAGGGCTCAGGCGGAGGCTTCGGACGCCTCGGTGCGGAGGCGGCGCAGGCGGTGCATGACCTCGTTGGCCCCGCGGCCGAAGTAGTCGTGCAGCAGCTTGTACTCGGCGAACAGGCGGTCGTAGGCGGCGGCCCGGTCCGGGTCGGGTTCGTAGACGGCCCGGTGGACCTTGCCCATGGCCTGGGCGGCGGCGTGGATGTCCGGGTACGCGCCGGCCGCGACCGCGGCGTGCATCGCCGAGCCGAGGGCGGGGCCCTGCTTGGAGGCGATGACGCTCAGCGGGCGGCGGGTGACGTCGGCGTAGATCTGCATCAGCAGCGCGTTCCTCATCAGGCCGCCCGCGATGATCAGCTCGCGGACCGGCACGCCCGCGGTCTCGAACGCCTCGATGATGGTGCGGGTGCCGAAGGCGGTGGACTCCAGCAGCGCGCGGTAGATCTCCTCGGGCCGGGTGGAGAGCGTCAGGCCCACCAGGACGCCGCTGAGGTCGTGGTCGACCAGGACGGACCGGTTGCCGCTGTGCCAGTCCAGCGCGACCAGGCCGTGCTCGCCGACCTTCTGCGTCTCGGCGAGGGCGGTGAGGTACTCGTGCGGGCTCTGCCCGGCCGCCGCCGCCCGCTCGGCGTACCCGGCGGGCAGGCAGTTCTTCACGAACCAGGCGAAGATGTCGCCGACGCCGCTCTGCCCGGCCTCGTAGCCCCACAGTCCCGGCAGGATGCCGCCGTCGACGACCCCGCACATGCCGGGCACCACGCCCTGCTGGTCGGAGCTCATCACATGGCAGGTGGAGGTGCCCATGATGGCGACCATCTGGCCCGGTTCCACCGCGGCCGCCGCGGGTGCCGTCACATGGGCGTCGACGTTGCCCACGCAGACCGCGATGCCCTCGGGCAGCCCGGTCCACGCGGCGGCCTCGGCACTCAGCCCGCCGGCCCGCGCGCCCAGCTCACCGATGGGGTGCTCCAGCTTGTCGGCCACGAAGCCGGCGAAGTCCGGGTTCAGCGCGGCGAGGTACTCGGGTGTGGGGTAGACGCCGTCCTGGAGCTGGCCCTTGTAGCCGGCGGTGCAGGCGTTGCGCAGATAGGTGCCGCACAGCTGCCACACGATCCAGTCCGCGGCCTCGATCCAGCGCTCGGTGCGGCGGTAGAGCTCCGGGTCCTCCTCCAGCAGTTGCAGCGCCTTGGCGAACTCCCACTCCGAGGAGATCTTGCCGCCGTAGCGCTCGATCCACGGCTCCTTGCGCTCGGTGGCCGTCGCCGTGATCCGGTCGGCGTGGGCCTGGGCGGCGTGGTGCTTCCACAGCTTGACGTAGGCGTGCGGGCGGCCGGTGTACTCGGGGAGTTCGCACAGGGGGGTGCCGTCGGCCAGCACCGGCAGGACCGTGCAGGCGGTGAAGTCCGTGCCGATACCGATCACCTGCTCCGGCCGCACCCCGGCCTGCGCGAGCGCCGCGGGCACCGCGTGGCGCAGGACGTCGACGTAGTCGGCGGGCACCTGAAGGGCCCAGTCGGGGGGCAGCGGTGTGCCGTCGGGCAGCTCCCGGTCGAGGACGGCGTGCGGGTACGCGTACTCCGCCGTTCCCAGCTCCGCGCCGTCCCGGACCCGTACCACCACGGCCCGCCCGGACAGCGTGCCGTAGTCGACTCCCACGACGCAGGGTTCGGGACCCGTCTGCCCATCGTGCTCGGCGCTCATCCGCCGCCTCCTTCCCAAGTGTTCGATATATCGACCACTGTTCGAAATTACAGCCTTATCCTGGCCGGGACGGCGATTCCCGTCAATGGCCGTGCGGCCCCTGAGCGAAGGTTGCGACCGGCGGGGATGCGGGACCCGCCCGGACGCGGAGCCCTGCGGGGCTCGGCCCGGCGTCCTCCCGGGATTCCGCCCGTCTCTCCCCGGCCTCTCCTCACTCTCCTCCTGATCTCCGAACGGTTGAACAACGCGCCGCCCGGCGCCGTACGTAAGGGCGGCCCGCGTTCCCCCGCGCGGGCCGCCCAGAAGACGGCCCCGGTCCTCCCCCCGCCGGGTCCGCCCCGTACGGAGGTTCCATGGCCGACAACGTCACCTCGCTGTTCCGCAGCACCGCGGCGCACAGCCCCTCGATGGCTGCGCTGGCGCGGGAGGGCGGCGAGGGTGCCGGGCCGGTGGACTTCTGCATCCCCTGCAATCCGTACTTCCCCACCCCGGCCATGTTCGAGGACATGGCGTCCCGGCTGCGCGACATCATCACGTACTACCCGAGCGGCGCGGACACCATCACCGCCGAACTGTGCAGTCTGCTCCGGCTGCCCCCGCAGTGCGTGGCGATGGGCAACGGCTCCACCGAACTCATCACCTGGCTCGACCATCTCCTGGTGCGCGAGTCCCTGGCGGTCCCCGTGCCCACCTTCGGCCGCTGGACCGACCAGCCGATGGAGACCGGCAAGCGGGTGGACATGTTCCCGCTCCAGGAGTCCGCCGGTTTCGCCCTCGACCTCGCCCAGTACGGCGAGTTCATCCGCGCGCGCGGCACCCGGACCGCCGTCATCTGCAACCCCAACAACCCCGACGGCGGCTTCCTGCCCAAGCACTCGGTGGTGCAGTTCATGGACGCGATGGCCGACCTGGACCTGGTGGTGATCGACGAGTCGTTCCTCGAGTTCGCCGACGCCGAGGCCGAACCCAGCGTCGTCCAGGAGGCGATGCTGCGGCCCAACGTGGTCGTGCTGCGCAGCCTGGGCAAGAACTTCGGCCTGCACGGCATCCGGTTCGGCTATCTGGTCGCCAACCCGGCACTGGCCGGGCGGGTGCGCTCCATGCTGCCCAAGTGGAACCTCAACTCCTTCGCCGAACACGTGGTGTTCATGCTGAAGGAGCACGGCGCCGAGTACCAGCAGAGCCTCCACCAGGTCCGCCGCGACCGTCTCGACATGGCGAGCCAGCTCTCCGCGCTGCCCGGTCTGACGGTCTACCCCTCCCAGGGGAACTTCCTCTTCGTGCGCCTCCCCGTGGGCGCCGAGGGCACCGTGGTCCGGGACCGGATGCTCACCGAGCACCGGATCCTGGTCCGCGAGTGCGGCAACAAGATCGGTTCGTCCAGCCGCTTCCTGCGTCTCGTGGTGCGCCCCCAGGTCGACGTGCGTCGCCTGGTGTCCGGCCTGGAACAGGTGCTCTACGGGACCAGGAGAGGCGCCGCCGTGCCCGAGCAGGCCGTCGCGAACGGCTACAGCTCGGGTACGGCGGCCGTCGACCGGCTGGTCAGCGAGACCAACGGGGCCGGAATGCGGGGCCTCGCACAGGCCGCCGGCGCCGGCCCCGTCGCGGGGCTGCCCCCCGCCCCGGCCGCCGGCACCGGCATGCCGCTCCCCGTCGCCGCCCAGGCCGCAGTGCCGGGCGCCGACGGGATGCCGGTACCGGCGGCAGCCCCGGTACAGCCCGCACCGGTTCCGGTGCCGGTGCCTGTTCTGGTGCCCGCTCCGGACCCGCTGGCCGCGGGACCGTACCCGATGGGCGTGCCCGAACCACTGGGCCTGCCCGAACCGCTGGGCGTCCCCGAGCCGATGCGGATGCCGGAGCCGATGCGGATGCCTGCCGCGGCGGCGGTAGCGGCACCGATGACCGCACCGGGCATGCCGGGCGTGCAGGGCGTCCCCGCCGCGATGGTCGCGCGCGGGCCGATGCCGGTACCGGCCCAGATGCCCGTACCGGCCCAGATGCAGGCGCCGGGCCCGATGCAGGCGCCGCCCCCGATGGCCCCGCCCGGACCGGTACCCGGCCAGATGAACGCCTCGATGAACGTCCCGATGACCGGTCCCACCCCGCCCGGCGTGCCCGCACGGGGCGGCCTCACCGCCGCCCAGGTCCGCGGCACCAACGGCCTCTCCCCCGCCCCGGCGACGGGCTGGCCCAACCCGCAGAGCTGGCCCAGCGCGGCCGGGACGGGGCAGGCGGGCTGACGGGCCGGCACGCACCCCTGACGCCGTCAGTAGGCGACGGGCCAGCCGCTGCTCCAGTCCAGCAGGTTGATGCCGAGCTTCGGGGTGCCGTTGTCGTCGCCGTCGTAGTAGTGGTAGACGATCAGGTCCCCGTCGACGTCCTTCATGATCGACTGGCCGCCGGGGCCGATGTAGCGCCCGTGCGACTCCAGCACCGGTGTCCCGCCGTTGTCGGTCATCGCGACGCCGCTCTTGTCGTAGTACGGCCCGGTGACGGAGGTGGCCCGGCCGACCTTGACCTTGTAGGTGGAGCTGGTGCCGGCGCAGCAGGTGTCGTACGAGGCGAAGAGGTAGTAATACCCGTTCCGCTTGACGACGTACGGCGCCTCCACGGCCTTCGTCCCGGTCGGGCGGTAGGCGGTCGAGTACCGGGTGGTGTCGGAGGCGAGCTGCTTGCCGGTGGAGGGATCGATCCGGATCATCTTCAGCCCGGTCCACCAGCTCCCGAACGAGAGCCACCACGTGCCGTTGTCGTCGACGAAGAGGTTCGGGTCGATGGCGTTGTAGTCGCTGGAGGTGCTGGAGGTGTAGACGGTGCCGTAGTCGCTCCAGGAGCCCGGCAGCCCGGTCGTCGAACCGGCCAGCCCGATGGCGGACTTGTTGGAGCCGAAGGTGGAGACGGCGTAGTACATCAGGTACTTGCCGCCGTGGTACGAGATGTCCGGCGCCCACGCCTCGGTGGTGCCGTACGACGACCACCAGCTCGGCCGCGTCGAGAAGGCGTCGGCGCCCGCACTGAAGGCGACGCGGTCGGTGGAGGTGTGGTAGGCGAGTCCGCCGCCGGTGGCGTAGAGGAGGTAGCGGCCGTCGGCGGCGCGGATCATCGTCGGGTCGTGCACGACGACGGACCCGGTGACCGTCCCCGGGTTCGGGTACGCGGAGGCGGTCGAGGGCACGAGGGCCAGCAGGACCGCGGCGGGGACGGCGAGCAGCGCCGTTCGGCGGGAGGCACGGCGGTGCTCGCGGGCGGTGCGGGAGGTACGGCTCATCGTGGACGCTCCTTCAGCGCGGGGGCCGTTGCTGTTCGGAATACCGAATGACATTCGCGTCGCCGGACGGGACCGTAAGCTCACGCCCCTCCCGCGTCAATGACCCGCACCGATATCCGAAAGTCTTCGCAACAACCGCCCCGGGGCGGCGCATGGGTGCGGCTCACCTGAGGGGAGCGGCACCGACCCATCGGTGGTAGGCGTCCACGTCGACGTTGCTGCCACAGAGGATGGTGACGACATGCCGGCCCGCGAAGCGGTCACGGTCCTCCAGGACCGCCGCGACGCCGAGCGCGGCCGACGGTTCGACGATCAGGCCGGCGTGGTCGAGGAGCATCCGCATACCGGCGATGATCGACGCCTCCTGGACCAGAACGGCGTCGTCGGCGACCAGGAGGAGGTCGTCCAGGACCGCCGGGATGGGATACCGTCCGGCGACGCCGTCGGCGATGGTGTCGGTCGAGTCGGTGGTGACGACACGTCGCGCGCGCCACGAGTGTGTCATCGCCGGTGCGCCCAGCGGCTGGACGCAGATCACCTCGACGCCTGGTGCCAGGACCTTCATGACATGCCCTACGCCGGTGGCCAGCGCCCCGCCGCCGAGAGCGATCAGTACGGTGTCGAACGACGGCGCGGTGTCCACCAGTTCCAGGCCGATGGTCGCCGCGCCCTCACAGGTCTCGATGTCCAGGCTGTCCTCGACCAGCCGGATGCCGTCGTACCGCGCAATGGCCGCCGCCCGCTCGCGAGCCGTCTCATGGTCGCCGTCCACCAGCTCCAGCCGGGCGCCGAGTGCCCGGATGCGGTCGATCTTGGCCCGGGTCGCATGACGGGATGCCACGACGGTGATGTCGAGCCCCCGGCCGCGGCCGGACCACGCGAGGGCTTGGCCGAGGTTGCCCGCGCTCGCACACACCGCGGCCCGCGAGCCACTGCCGGCCAGCAGGCTCGCGACCACCTCGGTGCCGCGGGCCTTGAAGCTGCGGACCGGGTTCGCCGTTTCGAGCTTGACGCTCACCGCACACCCGAGGCCGGGCTCCAGCGCCTCACAGCGGTACAGCGGACTGTCGAGAAAGACCGGGTCGATCAACCGGCGAGCCGCCCGGATCCGAGCGGTGTCGAGACGCGTCTCCTGCACGACACGGCAGCGTAGCGCCAGCGGCGGCTGGGGCGGCCAGGCCGGGGCCAGGGGTGTGAAAAAGGGCTCGGATCGTCTTGCCGGTGGGTGGGTACGGGACGGTGTCCCAGTGGTCGGCCAGGGCGGTCACGAGGGTCAGGCCGCGGCCTCCGATGCCGAAGGGGTCCGGGGTGGTGTCCTGCGGGGGGATGTCGGGGAGGTGGTCGCCCCGGGCGTCCGTGACCTCGATGTGCAGGGTTTCCGGCGGTAGGGCCCAGGTCAGAGTCAGACGGAAGCCCCGGCCGGGGACCTTGCCGTGCACGGCGGCGTTGTTCGCCAGTTCCGCGACCACCAGTTCGGCACGCTCCGTGATGTTCTCGGGGACGTTCCAGGTGCGCAGCTCGTTCATGGCCAGGAGCCGGGCCAGGCGGGCGCCTCTCGGGGTCGACGACAGCAGCTGGGTGAAGGCGCTGGTGGGGACGTCGACTTGGGGGGTCGGGTGGTTCATGGGAGCCAGCGTGGCGACCCGGGTGGGCGAGCGCGAGCCCCATGCCGCGTACTCCACGTCAGCGTACGGACACAGAGGGTGGACAGTACGCGAACCGATCACTCACTCTGGGTGTTGAACACTGTGCGGCGCAAGGGGCCGCAGTGGTGCGGTACGCGGAGAGGGGCGGCGCATGGACATCGTCAACGGGGACGAGGCCCTGGCCGGGTCCGGGGCCGAGGCCAGGACCGAGTGGAGCGGTGCGTGCGGCGGTGAGCGGGAGCCTCACCCGTCGGACAGTCTGCGGACGTTCGGGGCGGTCGTCCAGGCCCTGCGGGAGCACGCGGGGCTCAGCCGGGCCGAACTGGGCGCGGTCGTGCGGTACTCCAAGCACACCGTCGAGTCGGTGGAACTGGGGCGCCGGATGCCGGACGACTCCTTCGTCGAGCGGACCGAGGAGGCCACCGGGAACACCGGCGCACTGCGGAAGGCCGCCCGGCATCTGACGCGGGGGGAGGCGGGGTTGGCGGCGTGGTTCCGGCGGTGGGCACGGCTGGAGCGGGATGCGGTGAGTCTGTGCACGTACGAGAACCGGTTGGTGCCGGGGCTGTTGCAGTCGGAGGCCTACGCCCGTGCGGTGTTCGACGGCACCATTCCCCTGCGGACCGATGAGGAGCTCGAGGAGCAACTCGGCGCCCGGATGGAGCGGCAGGCGATGATGCGGGAGCGGCCGAAGGTGCCGTTCAGCTTTATCGTCGAGGAGCAGGTCTTCTGGCGTGAATTCGGTGATGCGGAGGCGATGCGGGCACTCATCGATCACGTGCTTGAGCGCACGTCTCTGCGTAACGTCACGCTTCAAGTGGTGCCCCTGCGAGCCAGGTTGCACGCGTGCCTGGACGGGCCGGTGCGGATCTTGGAAACTGCTGAAGGGCAGCGGCTCGCCTACTCCGAGGGACAGCAGAACGGGCGGCTGATTGCTGACCGGAAAGAGGTGAGCCTCCTCTGTCAGCGCTATGACACACTGCGCTCGCAGGCCCTGCCCCCGAGCGAATCCCGGGCCCTGCTGGAGCGACTCCGAGGAGAGCCATGAAGAGCGGCAAGACGGAACTCGCCTGGTTCAAGTCCAGCTACAGCGGCAGCCAGGGCGACGACTGCGTGGAGGTCGCCATGAGCGACCAGGCCGTCCACGTACGGGACTCCAAGGACGTGAGCCGTCCGGCCTTCGCCGTGGGTCGCGGCAGGTGGGACACGTTCGTGAGGTTCGCGTCGGGGCACTGAACGCACCTGACCCACCCGCGCCCGCCTCCCGGTTCTCAAAGGAGGCGGGCGCGGCGTTGTCGAGGCCACCCCTGTGGTCGACGAGAGCGATACCCTCACCTTCCTGATGGTCGGCAAACAGGCCTCCACCCAACTCGCCGTCGACGCCACCACCCGCCGCCGCTACACCCCCTCCGGCGACGAACGCTCCGGCACCCTCCCCGCGGGCACCAGCAACGGGTTCCTCGGCAAGACCGAAGACACCAGCACCGGTCTGTCCCTCCTCGGCGCCCGCGCCTACGACCCCTACTTCGGACGCTTCCTCAGCAACGACCCGCTCCTCACCCCTTACGACCCGCAGGACCTCTCCGGCTACAGCTACAGCCGCAACAACCCGATCGCCTACAGCGACCCCTCCGGACTGAGCTTCACCTCCGAAGACCACAGCGACGGAAGCAACTTGCGCGGATTGCCGGCCTTGGACCGATGTTTATCTGACGTGCAGCGATGGTCCGTAGTCGTTCGTGTGCGTCCGCGACTGTCCGCAGGCGTTGTCACGCAGTCAGACACTCAACGCTGCGGCCTATGTCGAGTGCCGGGGTTCAGGTGGACTCCTGCAGCGCAGCGAGTTCCTTAAGGTCGTTCGCGACCATGACCTGAGCAAGGCGTCCGGCAACGGCCACGACCTCTGGCCAAGAGGGCGACTGTAGATACTCCTCGTCCGAATCGTTGGGCGCCTGGGTCACCACAGCGTTGAGTACGACCCCCAACTGGCGCATGAGAGAGACCTCTTCCTCGGTCCTCAGACTGATACCGAGGAACCGCTCGGGCTCATCGGCGTCACAGAAGTCGTCGAAGAGCGTGTGGAAGACGTGGTCCAGGTTCTCAAACACTGCCGGATCGAGCCAGACATCCCGCTGCCACGGTGGATTCGCCAGAGCCAGAACCACGGGTACAAGGTGGAGTCGATGGTTTGCCATGAGGCGGGCGTCTTCACTCACGGCGCCGACCCTATCGACGGCACCCTGAGGACGCGCCACCATGTCCAGCAAGCCGCCTGGTGAGAAACACGCCATCTTGCCTGACGTCCAGGGCTGCGTGGTAACCCGTGTGGTGGGGGCGGGTGACCTGGGGTACCTGGTCGTGGAGGCGCCGGCTCGCCTGTCGTCACCGGTTGCTGTCGAGTGCCCTTGGCCGCCCTCGCACGGCCCAGGGACGGCCCGGAGTTGATCAAGCCTCCTCGCCGGTCGCCCTCCGGCAGTCACCTTCGACGCACCCCGCCCGAACCTCAGCCGACGACAGCCCGCCACGACAGCGGGTCCGCCGGCAGACGGCGCACGCGTGTGCCTCGCTGCACCCCCACCGGCACCAGCCACGCTACTGGGTTGCCTCGTCGATCAGAGCAAGCTCAGACAGCGGGTCCGTGACGACGATGCGTGAGCTCTCAGCTTGGGAAGCTGCGGGCATTTGAGGGCGGGGAGCGCTGACCTGGGTGAGCGGTAGGTGAGCGGCCCTGTCGAGCCCGGCAGCCTTCCCCGTGATTCCCCGCTGTTCCCCGCTCGTTCTGGTGCGTTAGTGGTGCGCCGGGCCCATCCACGTTCTGGTCTGTTCGGTTCGAGCCTCCTCGCCAGGGTGGGTGCACTACCGTCGGGCCTATGAAGGTCCGTCACAACGTACGTGCGGTTCTGCGCGATGGCGGTCAGCTGGTGTTCCTACGCCGAGGATGGCCGGGCGGGACCTCCTACTACACGACCGTCGGTGGGGGCGTCGAAGCTGACGATGCCGACCTTGAAGCGGCTCTACGCCGTGAAGTGATGGAAGAGATCGGTGCCACGATCGGCCCGGCGAGTGAGTTCCTGACCTTGACCGAGCCTGGTGACAAGGTCAGCGTTGTACACCACTTCTTTCGCGCTGACGTGCTGAACATGGATCTCAACCGCCGCAGCGGCCCCGAGCTTGATGATCCCGACGTAGGCGACTTCTCGCCGGTGCGCGTCGAGTTGGACGCGTCAGCCGTGAGAGCGCTTGAACTCCATCCGCCCGAACTCGCCGACTACCTGAGGGAACACGCCGAGAATTGGGGTGCCTGAGGGGCGGCACGATGGTCAAACTTTGGGGCGATGACTGCTTCGTCCCGAAGCAACGACTGCAGCCGCGTCGATTGCACAGAGGGAACCCCTGCCAATGACCTCAGCGGCGGCGGCACCGGTTCAGGCTCCAACACCGGTTCCGGTACCGGCACGGGCACGGGCACGGGCTGCAGTTCGTACGGATACATGGCTGCCGAATCCTGCAGCATTCAAGGGGCCTACAACGGAGACGCCAGAGAGGCTGCGGCCGAACTTCTTGGCGCACTGACCACCTTCGTCACCTACTCGTTGTGCGAAGCCGCGGCCGCGGCTGGAGCCCCTGAAACTCTCGGCGCGAGTGCCGGGGCCGGAATCACCGGATGCGGATTCATGGCAGGCGCTGCGGGCGCTGCCATAAAGGACGCCAACGACAGCGACAAAGAATCCAATGGTGAAACGCTCTACGATATGACCGCCGGAGCAGCGTGGGGCGGTGCAGGAGAATATCTGGCCAACGGCTACGGATCGGTCAAGGGAAATCCGTGCGCCAACAGCTTCCTACCCGACGAAGACGTCCGAATGGCCGACGGCACCGCACGACACATCAAGGACGTGAAGGTCAGAGAAAAGGTCCTTGCGACCAACCCGGAAACCGGCAAGACCGAACCGCGAACCGTCCTCGCCACCATCATCACCAAGGACGACAAAGACTTCACCGAAATCACGGTGAAATCCCACAAATCCAACTCCGGCATAATCGCAACCGCCCACCACCCCTTTTGGTCTCCCAGCAGCCACTCCTGGGTCGACGCCAGCGACCTACAGCCCGGCATGACGCTGCGCACAGAGACCGGAGCATTCGTCCCCGTCGTCGCGACACGCACCTTCAACGACTCGCACGTCACCCGCAATCTGACCATCGACGGTCTCCACACGTACTATGTGCTGGCGGGGGCCACACCGGTCTTGGTGCACAATTGCGCGGCACCCAACATTCGGATTTCTCCGGCGGCATCGGACTGGGCCACGAAGGGTGCGCACATGCACGTTGGCAGTTCCGAAATACGAGTCTTCCCGAACGGTGACGGAGGAGTCGGTTTCGAAGGGATTCGCCTCAGCAACGGAATGGCTAGCGCGCGCGATGTGGCGACTGCCCGAAGTGCCATCATGAACAATCCGGAGCTTAGGGCCGACCTTATCGACAAGGCGCGATCTGCCATGGCTGATATGAATGACCACAACTGGGGGAATTCGCTCAACCGGGCACCTGAAATGCACTTCCTGATCAAGGCGCTGGAGAAGATCGAGTGACGGCCATCAGCTTCCTTGCGCGTGTGGCAGTGACGGGAACCGTCGCAGGTCTGGGCCTCGGTAGCTCGGCTGAACAGATCCGTGATGCGCTCGGAGACCAATGCGTCGCAGACCGCAGGAAGAAGTCTCTCCGTCTGGACTACGGTCTTCTGGAATTCAGCTTGTTCGCTGGATCCTGCGAGGGCATCGCTGTCCAGGTTCATCGGCTAACGGGCGGGCCTGAGCAGGTTATTCCCGACGCCTTGAGACCCTCCCTTTCTGAGCTCTCGCGAACGGTTTCGTTCGAATCTCTGCGTAGTGAAATCGAAAGGGATGGTTCCTATGCCTTGGAGGAGCTCCGGGGGCAATCTGGATATCGGTGCTATCGCGTCTCGAAATCTCACGTGATTCTCTTCGTCGTTGATGAATTTGCGAGCGAAGGTGAGTTGCTCGCGCCTGGCGATCTGTGGTCGATCATGATCTCTGGGCGCAGTTGACGGCAACGCGGGACGCCGGAGCCCCCACGAGGTTGGCTGGTTCGGGTCTGTACGGTGAGTGGTGTAACTCCCGAGCAGGAAGTGGAAGTTGATGACCACTGACGTGAGTGTCTTCGAGAGTGAAGGTTGGGCCGCCGGGTCGGCTGCTGGGGTGGATGACGAGCTGGTCACTCAGTTGGTGGCCCGGGCCCGGGCGGACGGGCTGCGGCTGACCGGTGAGCCCAAAGGATGCGGAAAGCGCGCTAGGCATCGGTCGAGGTCGAGGAAACAAAGTGCTCGAGTTTGATGTCCCGGCGGATCGAGTGACATCGCGCTACAACGCCAAGTACGGATTTACGGAATGGGTCGCAACCGGCGACCTGGAGGTTTCGAATATCACTGTGAGGCGATGGCGGAAGCGACCCCGGTGAAAATTTCATTGGCCGATGCGATCGAAGCTGCTAAGGATCTAAATGAATACGTGGTCTGTTTTGACAGAATTTTCTCGCGACTGGGTACTGGCGAGTATCGTCCGGAAATCCTGGCTGACTACATGGTCGACAGACAAGTGATGCAGCGACTTGCTCGGTTGCGCGAGAAGGTTTTCGACGCGCTCGAGGTCGCCATTGGAGTAGACGAGGCAGAGAAGGTCGCCGAAGAAGCATATTTCTACGAAGACCCAGCCTGAGTGCGGATTAGCCCATACGTCGTAAACGGCCCGCCGGATCCCCGGCGGCCTGTTTCTGCTCCTGTGTGGGACGTCCGACCAGGGGGGTTTCAAAGTCCTGATGCTCATGAATCTGCGCAGGTCACGGCGTGCGACGGTGTATCGGTAACCCGCCACGTATGCAACGAAGCTCCGGTTGAAGGGGTGACCTTGCCAAGTCGCCCTGCCCAACCGAACCGGAGCTTCGATGTGCCGTCAGTCTGCCAGTGTCTGTCTGACCAAGTCACCTTCGTGTCAGCATCGTCAGCTTGCCGACGCGGCTTGGGACGCTGGTGGATCTGTGTTGCCGGCGAGGGAAGCGTCACCCGTTCGTAAGCGTTCTGCTGGCGGCCTGCTCGTCCGTGGTGGCCGGTGCCAGGTCCTTCGCGGCAATCGGTCAGTGGGCACGAAGCGCAGCACAGGCCGCCCTCGCCCGACTCGACGCCCGTACAGTCTCGGTGTTCCGCGTCCGCATCGCACCAAGTACGGCAACGATCCGCCGGATCATCAACCAGGTCTGCCCCGGTGGCCTTGCCGATCTCCTCGGAGCCGACCCCACGGGGGCCGGCCGACTGGGGCCTGCTCCCAAGGAGGGTAAATGGCGTTCGGCGTCCGAGTTCTGGAAGAGAACGGCCTTGTCGTGGACAAGATCGTGGCAGATGGAAATTTTAACCCGGTAATGAAGGGTGTGGATGCAAAGAAATACCCGACGATGGCATCATTGGACCCGTGCGGTGACACGGCCCTGAACTACCTGCAGTGCGATTTCCTCATCGGTGAACTTCGAGACGGGGCCGAATTCCTGGCGGCCATAGGCGTGGGTGACGGTGCCGTGCAGAGCTTGGTCCGTCTGTGTGAGCTGGTGCGTGCCGAGCCTCACAGGCGCCTCGTGTTCATCGGTGACTGACGATCTCGTGCAGGGCAGACAGAGAGACGTCGAGCTGCCGCATGGCATCGCCCACCTGAAGAACTGGCGTGCCCTGGCCCGTCGCCTCGGTCCCCGGGAGCAGTTGAGCGACACCGCCCGCGCCGTCGCCGGCCGGTCCTCTCTCCCATCGGCAGACCGCGGACTTGGCCCAGCACGGCAGATGTGGCAGAACCCGGGGCCTCACCCACCCGAGATCCCCGCGGAGTGGTCCTGGCGCCGGCCGGGCTACCGCTTCCCCGGCCAGCCCGGGTCGCGGCCGAGGAGGAGGAGTGTCCGGTCGAGCGGGCCGGTCGCGGCCGTCGTGTCCAGCGCGGGCCGGAACGCGGCGTCCTCGTGCTCGCGGGCGGGTCCGGTGGGGACCTGTTCGGCGATCGGCAGCACGGCGGTCAGCAGGTCCGCGTCGAAATCGGCCCGGATTCCGAGGGAGACGGCGACGTCCCAGCCGTGCACCACGTAGTCCAGGAGGTGGAACCCGATCGCCTGCGGCGCCGGGAACGTCTGCCCGCCGCGGATCTCCGGAAGCCAGAACGAGCGGGTCGGCACGTCCTCCTCGGCGAAAGCGGCCGTGACCTCCGCGGCCGACGCCGCGAACACCCCCGCCGGATCGTCGTCGACCGGGCGGTCGGCCCACACGCCGCGGTCACGGGTCTCGCCCCGGGCCGCCGCCGCGAAGCCGTGGTTCTGCCCCGTCATGTGCGCCAGCAGCTGCCGCAGCGTCCACTGCCCGCACGGTGTAGGACGGTCGAGCAGGCGGGCGTCGACCTGATGGACGAGGGACTCGGTGATCTTCAGTGCGCGCGCGTCCAACTCACGGATGTCCGTCATACGGGCGATCGTACGCACCGGGTGCGGACGCTACGGGTTGGTCCACGACGCCGGTTCCGCCGCCAGGAGTTGCACCGTCTCCGGCAGGGTTCCCGTCGCCAGGTCGGCGATCGTGACGCCCTCCAGGACGCGCCGGACGCCCGCGCGCAGGGCGATCCAGAGCGGGAGCAGCGGTTCGGCGGTGCCTCGGTAGGACAGTTCCGTCGGGCGTTCGCCGCGTACCGAGACGATCGGGCCGTCGACCGCGCGGATGACGTCGGCCACGGTGATCTCCGTCGCCTCGCGGGCGAGACGGTAGCCGCCGCCCCCGCCGCGCCGGCTCACGGCGATCCCGCCGCGCCGCAGATCACCGAGGATCCCCTCCAGAAATTTGTGCGGAATGTCCTGTGCGGTGGCGATCTCCTCGGCCTTCACCGTGCCGTCGCCCTGCCGTACGGCGAGCTCCAGTGCCGCCCGTACCGCGTAATCCGCGCGTGCCGAGATCCTCATGCGTCCATTGTGGGTGCGCGACCGGGGAGAATGTCGGGGCCGCGCCCCGTGAACATCGCGCAGGAGGCTTTCCTTGGCGCTCAGCAGACGATCTTTCAGTGCCCTCACCGGTACCGCCGCGCTCGGGCTCGCCCTGGGCGGCAGCGGCGGCCCGGGAGCGCCTTCGGCGTACGCGGCACACATCGTGCCGACCGGGCCGCCGCCCGCCCCGCCGCGGGCGGACCGCGCGCGGCACACGGTCGGGTTCGACCGCCACTCGCTGCTGATCGACGGGAAGCGGCTGGTGCTGTGGTCGGGCGAGATGCACCCGTTCCGGCTGCCGAGTCCGTCGCTGTGGCGGGACGTGCTGGAGAAGATGCGGGCGTACGGCTACAACGCGGTCAGCGTGTACGCGGCGTGGAACTACCACTCCCCCGCGCCCGGACGGTACGACTTCACCGGCGTGCGCGACCTGGACCTGTTCCTGCGCACGGCCGCCGAGACCGGGCTGTACGTGATCATGCGGCCCGGCCCGTACATCAACGCGGAGGTCGACGGCGGCGGCTTCCCCGGCTGGCTCACCGCGACGCAGGGCACCGCCCGGACCGACGACCCGACGTATCTGGCGTACGCCGACGAATGGCTGACGGCGGTCAACGGGATCGTGCGGCGCCATCTGTTCACCCACGGCACCGGCACCGTCCTGCTCTACCAGATCGAGAACGAGTACGACGCCCATGTCGCCGACGGCACCGGCGCGGCCTACATGGCGCACCTGTACCGCAAGGTGCGCGCCGACGGCATCGACGTCCCCCTCTTCCACAACGACAAGGGCCGCAACGGCTACTGGACCCCCGGATCGTTCGACACCGGTGGTGAGAAGGGCCGTTGGCTGTACGGCTTCGACGGGTATCCGGCGCCGTCCCAGGTGCCGCCGGACTGGGGGCGGTTCGGGCCCGGCGGGCTCAGGGGCGGGGCGACGGCCAGCCCGCACACACCCGGGTTCGTGCCGGAGTTCGGGGGCGGCTGGTTCGACCCGTGGGGCGGCGCGGAGTTCGGCGGCAAGGGGTACGACGGGTCGCGGCGCACCCGGGACGCGGCCTACGAGCGGCGTTTCTACCTCACCAACCTCGCCAACGGCATCTCCCTGCACAACGTCTACATGACCTTCGGCGGCACCTCGTGGGGCTGGCTGCCCGCCCCGCAGGTCTACACGTCGTACGACTACGGCGCCGCCCTCGACGAGGCCCGCAACGCGACGGCGAAGCTCGCCCCGATGCACCAGCTCGGCCATCTGCTCCAGCGGGTGCCCGACTTCGCCCGGCTGGACCGGGCGGCGGACGTGGCGGCCGGGGACGCGCGGGTACGGACGTACCACCTGACCAACCCGGACACCGGCACCCATGTGTACGTCCTGCGCAACGACGGGACGGAGGACGTCCGCGCGCGGCTCACCACCCGCGAGGCGGGCGAACTCGCCGTGCCGGTCGCGGCGCACGACGCCCGGCTGCTGGTCACCGGCCTCGCGCTCGGGCCGCGGAGACTGAAGTCCGCCACGGTGACGCCGATGATGTTCCTGACGGCGGGGCGGCGCGACATCGCCGTGTTCGCGGGGCCGCGGGACGAGATGGCCCACATCGTCCTGCAACTGCCGGCGGCGGCGCGGCCGACCCGGCTCGACCAGGCGGCGGCCTGGGTGTACGAGGGCGACGAACTGCACATCACGGCGCGGCTCGGCGACGGCGGACCGGCCCGCGTCCTGGTCGAGGGCGGCGGCTCCGACCGGCCCCTGCTGGTGATGCTGGCGGACGACACGACGGCGCTGCGCCTGTTCCCCCGCGACACGCCGTCCGGGACCGTCCTGGTACACGGCCCGGCGCTGCTGCGCTCCGCCGCGGTGCACGGCGACACGGTCCGGCTCACCGGTGACGTGACCGACGCGGCGGATCTCGAGGTGTGGGCGCCGCGCGGCGTACGGCAGGTGACCTGGAACGGGACCGCCGTACCGGTGCGGGCCGACGACGGCGCGGGCAGTCTGCGCGCCCGCACGCCGCTGCCCGCCGTGCCCGCGGTACGGCTGCCCGAGCTGACGGGCTGGCGGCGGCGCGCCGAGAACCCGGAGGCGGCGCCCGGCTTCGACGACTCGGCGTGGCAGCCGGCCGGCCTCACCGCGTCGAACAGCACCACCCCGGTCCCGGACGGGCAGCCGGTGCTCTTCGCGGACGACTACGGCTTCCACTACGGCGACGTCTGGTACCGGGGCCGCTTCCGCACCGGCAAGGGCGGCGTGACCGAGGTGTCCCTCGGCTACAGCACCGGCACGCAGGGACTGCTGATGGCCTGGCTGGACGGGGTGCCGCTGGGCGTGCACCGGATGCCGGTGCCGGACAGTGCGACCGTGCGGAAGGGGACCTGGACGGCGACGGCGGTCCTCAGGGTGCCGAAGAAGCTGCGCAGGCGGGGCGGACGGGTGCTGTCCGTGCTGGTGCGGCGGATGCAGCACGACATGGACGGCCGGGCGCAGGACACCCACAAGGCGGCGCGCGGCCTGACCGGTGTCTCCCTGAAGGCCGCCAAGGGGGCCGCTCCGAAGGTGAGCTGGCGCATCCAGGGCGAGGCGGCGCCGGACCCGGTGCGCGGGCCGCAGAACAACGGCGGGCTGTACGGGGAGCGGCACGGCTGGCATCTGCCGGGCGGCGGGGAGCACGGCTGGACGCCGGTGTCCTTCCCGCACACGGAGCGACGGCAGGGGGTCACCTGGTACCGGACGACGTTCCGGCTGGCGGTGGATCAGCGGGTGGACGCGTCGGTCGGCCTGCACCTGGACGACGACCCGGGGCGCGCCTACCGCGCGCAGATCTTCCTCAACGGCTGGAACATGGGCCAGTACATCAACGACGTGGGCCCGCAGCACACGTTCGTGCTGCCGGGCGGCATCCTGCGCACCCGGGGCACCAACACGCTGGCGCTGGCCGTGCTGTCCGACGGCACCACGGAGGCGGGGCCGGGGGACGTCCGGCTGACGTTGCTGGGCAGCGCGGCGGGCGGGGTGCCGGTGACGGCGGTGGCCTCACCGGGGCACTGAGGGCGCCCTCCGCTCCGGGGCGGCCGGAGTTCCGCTCCGGGCGCCGGGAGCGCGTCCCGGAGCGGAGGGGACGCCTCCCGGAGCGCCGGGGTGGGGTGGCGGGGCAACCGCGGGACCGCCGCTCAGGACGGTCGTTCAACGGCGAGGTACGGGCACCGGATCCCCTGCCGCGGGCGCTTCCGGGCGCGTAGGCTCGGTGCCGCTGCCGACCGACACACCGCCCGACGCGGTGAGATGGGGGTTCAATGGACTTCGCGGGCGCGCGGGCACGGGTGATCCGGTTCGCCGCGCGGCTGAGACCCCGCCGTCCGGGTTCCCGCAGGCCGGGTTCCCGCCGTTCCGGTTCCGCGATGCGACAGCTCGCCGCCGACCTCACCGGCGCCCTCCGGGCCCGGCCCGAACCCCTTTCCGACGTAGCGGAGTTGTGCCGGGCGCTGTGTGCGGAGATGGGCGCGCACCGGGGCGGCCGGCCGGTCGAGCTGCGCTTCGAGCGGTTCCCCGACGAACTCGAAGTGACCGGTCTGTGGGTGGAGTTCGACGACTTCGACCTGGTCATCGTGGAGGAGCGCGCCGAAGCGGTACAGCAACTGGTGATCCTCGGACACGAGTTGTGGCATCTGCACGCCGGGCACCGACATCACCCGATCGGCCCGGTCGGCCCGGCCGCCTCGCACGCGCTGGCCCGCTGGGACGACGAGACGCTCTCCCCCGGCCTGTCGGCCTCCCTGGAACGCGGCGGCACCCCGATCGCCGCCCGCAACGGCTCCCGCGAGGCCGACGAGGCGGAGGCCGACGACTTCGGGCACCGGCTGGCCGCCCTGCTGCGCGGCAGACTGGCCGGCGGGGACGCCGAGCGGCCCCTCGACCCGGTGCAGCGGACCCTGGGCTACCGCGGCCGCCGCGGTGCGGTGCGGTGACGGCCTTAGGCGCGGCCGGCCCCCTCGCGCCCGGCCCCCTCGCTGCCTGCCCACTCGCGGCCGACGTCCTCGCGGCGGGCGGCGGAACCTCGTACGTCTCCTTCTGGCTGCCCACGACCGTCCTGACCGCCGCCCTCGCGATCAAACTGCCCGGCATCGTGAAGATGTGGCGTGACCCGCTGCTGCGTGCGGTGGGCGGGCTGCTGGTGTTCGCCTGCGCGGTGTTCGTGTTCGCCGCGCCGCGCACCATCACCTGGACCAACCAGGTCGCCGGTGTCCCCAACATCGCTGCGCCGTGGGTGTATTCGCTGCTCACCGCGCTGTGCGCGTCCTGGCTGCTGCTGATCATCGCCTGGCGCAACGGGCTGGCCGACCGCTCCGCCGCCACCCGCCGCGTCACCCGCTGGGTGATCGCCGCGTACGCGGGGGTGGTCGTCGCGTTATGGGTGCTGTTCGCCCTCGCCGACGTCCCCGTGGAACGCCCGCGCGACCTCGACACGTACTACGCGAACACGCCGTTCATGCGCGAGGAGATCCTGCTCTACCTCCTCGCGCACACTGTGGCCTGCACCGTCACCGCCCGGCTGATCTGGAACTGGATCCGCACCCCCGGTCTCGACGGCTGGCTGCGCGGAGGCCTGCGCTTCCTCGGCTTCGGCTACAGCACCAACCTGCTGTTCGACGCGGCCAAGCTGACCGCCGTGGGCGCCCGGTGGAGCGGTCACGACCTGGACTGGCTGAGCACCGACCTCGCCCCGTCCGCCGCCTGCGTCTCCGCCACCCTGGTCGCGGTGGGCTTCATCCTCCCGCACGCCGGGCAGTACGCGGCCGAACAGCGCCGGATCCGGGCGGGGCACCGGGCGCTGCGGCCGCTGGAGCGGCTGCTGCGCGGTGTCACGGGCGGCCGGGAGCCGTTCACCCCGCGTGCCACCGCCGAACTGCGGCTGATCCGCCGTGAGACGTTCATCCGCGACGCCCTGCTCCAGCTCTCCCGGTACCTCGACGAGGGCCTGCGGGCCCGGGCCCGCGCCGCGGCCCTCGCCCTCGGCCACGACACCGGCCGGGCGGACGCCCTCGCCGCGGCCGTGGCGGTCCTGGACGCGGTGGAGACCCGCCGGCACGCCCCGGACCCCGGCACCGTCACGCCACCGCCGCTCTCCGCCTGCGCCTCGCCCTCCGGCCCGGACCCGGCCTATCTGCTCCAGGAGATCCAGGCCGTGTCCCGGGCGCTGAGCCGTCCCGACGAGATCACGGCGGTACGTGCCCGCGCGGCCGCCCCGGCAGAGAGCGTGCCCGCGCATGACTGACCGCCCCTCCGCCCGCCCCTCCCCCGCGAGAAGCGCCGTCGTCCTCGGGGGATCCCTGGCCGGCCTGCTCACGGCGTGTGCCCTGGCCTGCTTCACGCGGGTCACCGTCGTGGAGCGCGATGTGCTCCCGGCGGGGCCTCAGCCGCGCAGGGGGCTGCCGCAGGCCCGGCACGCCCACATGCTGTGGTCGGGCGGCGTCCTGGCGATGGAGGAGCTGCTGCCGGGCATCGGCGTGGAGCTCGCCGCCGTGGGAGCCCGCCGCACCCCGGTGACGACGGACGTCGTCGCGCTGTCCGCGCAGGGCTGGTTCCGGCGCTGGCCCGAGTCCCACCACGTGGTGCTGGCGAGCCGGGACCTGCTGGACGCCACGGTACGGGCGCGGGTCCTCTCCGACGGCCGGATCGGACTCCTCGACGGCACCGAGGCGCTCGGCCTCACCGGCACCGACCTCGCGGTGACGGGCGTACGGGTACGGGAGCCCGGCGGCCGGGAACGCGTCCTGGAGGCGGATCTCGTCGTCGACGCCACCGGCCGGGGCTCGTCGGCACCCCGCTGGCTCACCTCGCTGGGCCTGCCCGAGGCGGAACGCCGGGAGGTCGACTCCGGTCTGGTGTACGCGAGCCGGCTGTATCTGGCGCCGGAAGGGGCCCGCGACGGCTTCCCCGTCGTCAATGTGCAGCCCGCGCCACGGCACGGCAGACACGGCAGCGGTGGCGGTCCCGGCCGCTCGGGCTGGCTGCTGCCCATCGAGAACGGCCGCTGGATCGTCACCCTGTCCGGCACCCGCGGCGGCGAACCGACCGCCGGCAACGCCGACTTCGTGCCCTTCGCCCGCGACGGGCTGCGCCACCCGCTGCTCGGCGAGCTGCTGGAGCACGCCGAGCCGCTCACCGACGTGACCCTGACCCGCTCCACCGTCAACCGGCGTCACCACTACGAGCGGATGCCGGTGTGGCCCGACGGTCTCACCGTCGTCGGCGACGCGCTCGCCGCGTTCAACCCGGTCTACGGCCACGGCATGTCGGTCGCCGCGCAGAGCGCCGTACGGCTGCGGGACACCGTGCGCCGGTACGGCTGGGGCTCACCCGGCCTGTCCCGCCGGGTGCAGCGGGCGGTGGCCCGGCCGGTCGGCGCGGCATGGGACCTGGCCATCGGGCAGGACGTGTTCTACCCCGGCGCCACCGAGCACGGCCCGACCCTGCGCGACCGCCTGGTGTCGGCCTACGTCGCCCGCCTGATGCACACCGCCACCGGCAACGGCCGCATGGCCCGCCGCGTCACGGACGTCACGTCCCTGGAACACGAGCCCCCGGTGCTCCTCACCCCGGGAACACTCCTGGCAGCGGCGATAGGCCCCCTGAAACCCCCACTCCCCGGCCCGCCCCTGACCCCGGAGGAACGCAAGGCCGCAGGCCTGTAGACCACGCGCCACCCACGCCACGACGGCCGCGCGCTCCGTTGTCCCGGCTCGCCGATGCCGCGCCAGTGGCGAACCGGATCGGCGGAGGCGCGAACGAGGCCGCGGCCCTGGATCATGTCCGGGCAGACGGGTCGCCCTCGGCGGCCCCTCCGGCCGGCTTCGTTTCACTTGTTGCGGTAATCCTGAAGGCTGGGACTCTCCGCGAAGAACAAGGGACGGATCACGTGGGTGTCTGGTCTCTGTCCTTGTTCGCCGTTCCCTGCGGGGCGTCCCTATCCTGGCGTCATGAGCACCTTGCGTGAAGAACTGCACGAGCTGATCGACCGGCTTCCGGAGTCGCAGGTAGCGCCGATACTGGCTCTCGTGCGGGAGAGCACTCCGGCCGAAGACGGCGGGGACGAGTGGCCGCTGCCCGACTTCGTCGGCGCGCTGTCCAGCGGCAAGGGTGATCTGGGTGCCCGTTCCGGCGAGATCCTCCGCGCCGAGATGGGACGCGAAGCCGAGTGATCATTTGGGACACCGGGGCGCTGGTCGCGGCCGCCGATGCCGACGACCAGGACCACGCCCGCTGCGTCGAGCTCATGCGACGCACCCCTCGCCCGCTGCTGGTGCCTTACCCCGTGCTCACCGAGGTCTGCTACCTCTTGGAGCGCGAGCACGGTACCCGTGCGGAAGCCGCCTTCCTGCGCTCCATCCGTACCGGTCAGATCAGCCTGGTCCCCCTGGCCGCCCAGGACGTCGACCGCATGGTGGAGTTGGTGGAGAAGTACGCCGACTTCCCCCTCGGCGCGGTCGACGCCTCCGTCTTCGCCGTCGCCGAACGTCTCGGCGCGGACGCCATCGCCACGCTCGATCGCCGCCACTTCAGCGTCGTCCGCCCCAGGGCGCCTCTCTTCTTCACTCTGCTGCCATAAGGCGTGGCCCTGGTCGGCCGGGGTCGCACGGACCGGTGCCGGGGCTCCGGCCGGGCAGCGCCCACAGGTTGTTGTCGCGGCGGCGCTGGAGGAGGACGCGCTTCCGTGGTCGTCGGTGACGACGGCGGATGCGACGACGACCCGTCAGCCCGTGAAGGGCGGCTGGGGCAGGCCCTTGGCTGCGTGGGGGACTACCAGGAGGGAGCCTGCCATCGGGTGGGGGGCCGTGAGGCCGACGCGGGCCGTGGTGATGTAGAGGTCCGTGAGGGCGGGGCCGCCGAAGGCGCAGGCCGTGACGCGCGGGACCGGGAGGACGACCGCCCTCTCCAGCTCGCCGTCGGGCGTGTAGCGCCGTACCGCCGAGCCGTCCCACAGGGCCACCCACACGCAGCCCTCGGCGTCCACCGTCAGCCCGTCGGGGGAGCCCGCGCCGGGCTCGATCTCCGCGAAGCGGCGCCGGTCCGTGGCCCGGCCGTCCTCGTAGCGGAAGACGTCGATCCGGCGGGTCGGGCTGTCGATGTAGTACATCAGGTGCCCGTCGGGGCTCCAGCCGATGCCGTTGCTGATCGTCACGTCGCCGAGGACCGTCTCGGCCGTGCCGTCCGCGGTGATCCGGGACAGCGTGCCGCCGCCGGGCGCCTCGTCGTAGCGCATGGTCCCGGCCCACAGCGAGCCGTCCGGGGCGACGGCGGCGTCGTTGCCGCGGCGGCCGGGCACCGGCTCGTGGTGCAGCCAGCGGAAGGTGCCGTCCGGGTCGGTGAGGCCGACGCCGTCGCGGAGGTTGAGGACGAGGCCGCCGCCCGCCCGCGGCTTCGCTGCGCCCACGTGCTGTTCCGTGACCCGCACCGTACGGCGGCCGGTGACCGGGTCGTAGGTGTGCACGCGCGAGTTCAGGATGTCCAGCCAGATCAGCCGTCCGGCGGCCGCGTCCCAGGTCGGGCCCTCGCCCAGGGCCGCCTCGGCGCGCACCGCCACCTCGTAGGCCGTCATACCGCGCCCCGGTGACCGAGCCGCTCGGACAGTTCGGCGGCGCCCTTCAGGGCGAGCTGCTCCAGCTCACCGCGCCGGTCCTCGCTCCAGCGGATCATCGGTACGGAGATGGACAGCGCGGCGACCACGTGGCCGGTACGGTCCCGCACGGGCGCGGCGACACAGCTGACGTCCGGGTTGGACTCCCGGTTCTCCAGGGCGAGGCCCCGCTGCCGGATCTCCGCCAGGGCGTCGCGCAGCGCGGCCGGGTCGGTGATGCTGTTGGGGGTCATCGCGGCCAGCCGCGCGCCGTCCGGGATGCGCGCGCCGAGCTCGGACTCGGGGAGGGAGGCGAGGAGCATCTTTCCCACCGAGGTGCAGTGGGCGGGCAGTCTGCGTCCCGCGGCCGACACCATGCGCACGGCGTGCGTCGAGTCGACCTTGGCGATGTAGATGACGTCGGTGTCCTCCAGGATCGCCACGTGCACCGTCTCGTCGCAGGTCTCGGCGACGGAACGGGCGACCTGCTGGCCCTCGGCCGCGAGGTCGAGCTGCTCGGCGTAGCGGCTGCCGAGCTGGTACGGCCGTACGCCCAGCCGGTAGCGGCCGGGCTGGCCGGTCACCTGCACGATGTACTTCCGGGCGGCGAGCGTGGTGACCAGTTCGTGGACGGTGGTGCGCGGGAGCTGGAGTCGGCGCACTATGTCGGGGGCGGACAGCGTGCCGTCCCCTTCGAGGAAGAGCTCGAGTATGTCGAGTGCCCGGGTCACGGCTGGTACGAGGCGTCCCACGACCGGTCCCCTCCCTTGCTGTCTGGTGTGGCTGTCGTCTGGGGTTCGGTTCTGTTCGAAATTTCAACACCTGATCGGCATGACGAACACAGGCTAGTCATACCCGGTGACGCGGGCAATGGGTGGGAAGCCGGTGCCGTACGGGACCGCGGGGCGACGTACGGGACCATGGGGTCATGCCCGCCTCCGGAAAGCGCCCCGCCGGCCCCTTCACCCCGCTCGACCTCCAGCTGGTCCTGCTGCGCCGGATGGCCGACCACAACCCGGGGCTGGTCGAGGACGCCCGGCACGAGCTGGGCGTGTCGGTCGCGGAGATGCGGGAGGCCAACCGGCGCTGGCAGGCGATGCTGCGTGCCCCGCACGGGCGCTCGGCCGCGACGCGCTACCGCTCCGTCCTCGGCGCCCCGGAGTCCGTGACCGCCCGCCGCCTCGGCGACCTGGACTGCGAGGCGCGCCGGTGGCCGGTGCCGCTCTGGCCCGACCTGCGGTTCGAGGTGCTGGTGGGGGCGAACGGCGCGGTGTGGAACGAGTGGCTGGTCCGCGCCCCGGGCGCCCCGGGGCCCGAGCTCCGCACGGTCGACGACCTCACCCCCTGGTCCTGCACGGTCGACGAGGCGGCCCGCGCCTTCGCCCCCGCCCGCCCCCTGGAGGGCAGCGCCCCGACCCGGTGGGGCCTCGCCTTCACGGCCCCCGACGCGACGGGCGCCCGCCGTCAGGTCGTCGCGGAGTTCACCTGGGGCCTGCTCCAGCGCACGGCTGACCGGCTGACCGGCTGACGGCTGACGGCTGACGGCTGACGGCTGACGGCTGACGGCTGACGGCTCAGTGCGTGGGGTCCGGGTGTCCGTCCGCCGCCGCCAGTACCGCCGTGACGACCTTGTCCAGCGACCCGGGATGCAGGAACAGGAAGAGGTTGGGCTCGACGAGTTCCAGTTCCATCACCAGCGGCCGCCCGTCGTCACCGGTGACCAGGTCCACCCGCGCGTACAGCGGCTCCGGCGCGCCGGGTACGGCGTGCGCCACGACCGCCAGGGCGGCCTCGGCGACGGCGAGCTCCGCCGGGGCCGGGGTCCAGGGCTCCAGGCCGGGGTGGGAGACGCGGGCGTCGTCGTAGCCGGTGCCGGGGGTGAGGACCGCCCGCTTGCGGCTCGCGTGCAGCAGGCCGCCGCCGAAGAACTGCAGGGCGCGCTCACCGTCGGTGTCGATGCCGGTGACGTACGGCTGGATCATCGCGGTGAACCCCTCGCCGTGCAGCCGGGCCAGGTGGGTCAGGGCCCGCTCGTGCTCGCCGGGCGCGTACCGGGCGGCGTAGCGGGCGCCCGCGCCGGAAGTGGGCTTCACGACGTACTCGCCGCCGTCCGACGGGTCCGGCAGCCCGGCCTCCTCACCGGGGGCGACGTAGCGGGTGGGGACGACCGGCACCCCGGCCGCCGCGAGATCACCGAGGTAGCGCTTGTCGGAGTTCCAGCGCACCACGGCCGCCGGGTTCGCCAGCCGGGTCACCGCGCCGGTGCGCCGTGCCCACGTCATGAAATCGGCGGCCCGCCAGGTGTAGTCCCAGGTCGAGCGTATGAGGACGAGGTCGAAGCGGCCCCAGTCGGTGTCCGGGTCGTCCCACGGCACGGCGACGGCGTCGGCCCCGGCGGCGCGCAGCGCGGCGAGCAGCACCGGCAGATCACGGTCGGGGTGCGGGGCGGGGGCGGGGTCGAAGGTGGCGAGTGCGACACGGGGCACGGCGGGCTCCCTCTCCGTACGGCCGGACAGCGGCGGTGACGATGACGACGGTGGTGGTGCGAAGTGGGTGGTACGCCGGACAGTGTCGCCTCTCCCGCCGGGCCTGTGTGCGGCCGAACCGCTGCTTGGGTCCTGCCAGGGCGTGGTCGTGCGGAGGGGGCGGGTGGGGTATGAAGGGGGCAGTCGTCCCGCCCCATGTGAAGGAGTGCGCCGCGTGTCCTCCCTCTTCCCGGCCCTGGAGGGCCGCCCGGACCCGGCCGGCCGGACGGTCGCCGGCGGTCAGGCCGCCCTGCGGTTCGGCGCGCGGTCGATGACGTACGCCGAGCTGGCGGGCGCCGCGGGCGCGGTGGCCGAGCGGGTCGCCGGTGCGGGGCGGGTGGCGGTGTGGGCGACCCCGTCGCTGGAGACCGCCGTGGGCGTGGTCGGCGTGCTGCTCGCCGGTGCGGCCGCGGTGCCGCTCAACCCGAAATCGGGCGGCACGGAGCTGGCGCACATCGTGTCCGACAGCGGCCCGGCCCTGGTCCTGGCGGCCCCGGGGGACGAACTGCCGCCTCCGGTGAGCGGTCTGAAGCGTATCGACATCGACGTACGGGCCACCGGCGGGGGCCCGCCGGGCGCGGTGGACACCGAGGACGGCTCCCCGGCCCTGGTCGTCTACACCTCCGGCACCACCGGCCCGCCCAAGGGTGCCGTCATCCCGCGCCGGGCGATCGCCTCGACGCTGGACGCGCTGGCCGGCGCCTGGCAGTGGACGGCGGACGACGTCCTCGTGCACGGGCTCCCCCTGTTCCATGTGCACGGCCTGGTCCTCGGTGTGCTGGGCCCGCTGCGGCGCGGCGGTTCGCTGCGCCATCTGGGCCGGTTCGGCACGGAGGGGGTGACACGGGAGCTGACGGACGGCGCGACCATGCTGTTCGGGGTGCCGACGATGTACCACCGCATCGCCGAGGCGCTGCCCTCCGACCCCGCGCTGGCCGGGGCGCTGGCCGGGGCGAGGCTGCTGGTGTCGGGTTCCGCGGCGCTGCCGGTGCACGACCACGAGCGGATCGCGGCGGCGACCGGGCGGCGGGTGATCGAGCGGTACGGCATGACGGAGACGCTGATGAACACCAGTGTGCGGGCGGACGGCGAGGCCCGCGCCGGGACGGTCGGGGTGCCGCTGCCGGGTGTGGAGCTGCGGCTGGTCGAGGAGGACGGCTCGCCGGTGGCGTTGTACGACGGGGAGACGGTCGGCGAGATCCAGGTGCGCGGCCCGAACCTGTTCACGGAGTATCTGAACCGTCCGGACGCCACGGCGGCGGCGTTCACGGCCGACGGCTGGTTCCGCACCGGTGACATGGCGGTACGGGATCCCGACGGCTACGTCCGTATCGTCGGCCGCAAGGCCACCGACCTGATCAAGAGCGGGGGTTACAAGATCGGGGCCGGGGAGATCGAGAACGCCCTCCTCGAACATCCCGGGGTGAAGGAGGCGGCCGTGACCGGCGAACCGGATCCCGACCTGGGCGAGCGGATCGTGGCCTGGATCGTCCCCTCGGATCCCGAAGCGCCGCCGTCCGTCGAGGAGTTGGCGGCGCACGTGGCCTCCCGCCTGGCCCCGCACAAACGGCCCCGGGTCGTCCACCACCTCGCCGCGCTGCCCCGCAACGACATGGGCAAGATCCTCAAGCGGGCCCTGACCGGTGGCTGACGGCCAAAGCGCCCGCGCCGTCCTGGCGCTGGTCGCCGACCCCGGCACCTTCACCGAACTGCCCTGCCCCGCGCCGGAGCCGGCCCCGGACGGTCCCCTGGGCTGGCCCGGCTACGACGCCGCCCGCGCCCGCGCGGCCGACCGGACCGGCGAGTCCGAGTCGGTCGTGACCGGCACGGCCGAGGTGACGGGCACTCAGGCGGTCCTGATCGCCTTCGAGTTCGGTTTCCTCGGCGGCTCGCTGGGCCGGGGCACCGGCGACCGTCTCGAGGCCGCGTACACCCATGCCCGGGAGCACCGGCTCCCGGTCGTCCCGCTGATCGCGACGGGCGGCAGCCGGATGCAGGAGGGCATGATCGCGCTGACCCAGCTCCAGCGCGTGGCCCGGCAGTCGGCGCTGACCCGGGAGGCGGGCCTGCCGCAGATAGCAGTCCTGCGCGACCCCACGACCGGCGGCGGCTGGGCCACCCTGGGCGCGGGCGCCGATGTCGTCCTGGCCCTCCCGGACGCCCAGGTCGGCTTCGCCGGCTCCCGGGTCCGCCCGGCCGACGCGGACCCGGCGGCGTACACGGCTCAGGCACAGCTCGCGGCGGGCGCGGCGGACGCGGTGGTCCCGCCGGACGGACTGCGCCGCGAACTGGGCGTGTGGCTGCGCCTGCTGACCCCCCGACCGCGCACCGCCACACCCGCCCCGGTCCCCTTCGCCCTCGGCGCGCCCGCCCTCCCCGCCACCGGCTGGGAGGCGGTCCGCCGCGCCCGCTCCGCCGGGCATCCGCGCGCCCGCGCCTACCTGGACGCGTACTTCACGGACCGCCGTGCCATCGGCGGCGACCGCTGCGGCGGCACGGACGACGGCATGCTGTGCGGCTTCGGCACGCACGAGGGCCGTACGGTCGCCTACGCGGCGCAGTGCGGTACGGCGACCCGTCCTGCCGGTTACCGCACCGCGGCCCGGCTGATCCGGCTGGCCGACCGGCTCGGCGTCCCGGTGCTGACGCTGGTGGACACCCCGGGCGCGGCGAACGACGCGGAGGCGGAACGGCAGGGGGCGGGGGCCGCCATCGCGGATCTGTTCGGCGCGGTGGCCTCCGTCCGTACGCCGGTCACGACGCTCCTGGTCGGCGAGGGCGGCTCGGGCGGCGCCCTGGCCCTGGCGGCCCCCGGCAACACCTGGGCCACCCCGGACAGCTACTTCTCCGTGATCGCCCCGGAGCTCGCGGCGGCCATCCTCAAGCGTCCGGCGACGGCGGGGGAGACCGAGCGCACGGCGGACCAGCTCCGGATCCGCCCGCAGGACCTGCTGGCCCTGGGCGTCATCCGCGGCATCGCGTCTCCGCCGCCCCGCTGACCCGACGGATCCGGTGACCCGCCGACCCGGCGGGTCCGCGCGGTACCACCGTGTGCGCACCACCGTGTCCGCACCACCGCGTGCGCACCACCGCGTGCGCACCGTCGTGTCCGGCACCTGTTCGGTCGCTGCCCGGCGGGCGCGTCCGGCAACCGGTGGCCGACAGGGGGCGTCCGGCTGCCTGCCCTGCCTCCCCCGAACGGCCCTGGGTCGCGCGGAGAATCCCCCGTCCGGCCGTGTCCGCCCGGCCCCGTGCAACGGGCATCCACCCTTTCCCTCCGGCACGATAAGACGACCGGAATACCGGCATATCGCCGTATCCGCGACGCGCCCAGCGCGCCCTCACGCATGCCCGCACCGCCGTACGCCCGCCGACCCACCGACCCACCGACCCGCAGATCCCTTCATCCGCAGGTCCGCACGTCCGCTCATCCGCTCGCTCTCGGGAGGACCCACCCATGACCGCCAGTCTCGAGCAGCTGCGCCGCTGCCACTTCGCCGTGGATCTGGGGGCGGCCCGAACCCGGGTGTGGGTGAAGGGGGCCGGGCTCGTGGTGGACCAGCCGTCGGCCGCGGCCGTCAACACCCGCAGCGGCGCGCTCATCGCGGTCGGTGAGTTCGCCGAGCGGATGACGGGCCGCACGCCGGACTACATCCGTGTGGTGCGCCCGGTCTCCGGCGGCACCGTGGTCGACATCGAGATGGCGCAGCGGATGCTGCGTCACCTCATCGGCGACAAGGTGCGCCGCGCGCTGCGCCGCAAGCCGTTCCTGCGGGCGGCGGCCTGCACCCCGCACGACGCCGATCCGCTGGCCCAGCGGGCGGCGATCGAGACGCTGGTGGGGCTGGGGGCGCGCCGGGTGGAGCTGGTCGACACGCTGATCGCGGCGGCGGTGGGATGCGGGCTGCCCGTCGAGCAGCCCGAGGCGTCCATGATCCTGGTGTGCGGGGCGGCGACGACCCAGGTGGCCGTGCTGTCGCTCGGCTCGATCGTGACGGCCGCGCGGGTCCCGGTGGGCGGGGAGGCGGTGGACCACGCGATCGTGCAGCTGCTGCGCCACCGGCACGAACTGATGCTGCCGAGCCAGTCGGTACGGCCGCTCCAGCTGGCCCTGTCGGCCAACGGCCTCAGCCCGCACGGCCCGGCGACGGCGGAGATCCACGGCAGGGACGTCGCCACCGGTCTGGCCCGCTCGGTGCAGGTCGACACCGCCGCCGTACGGGACGCCATCCAGACGCCGCTGACGGCCGTCCTGGACGGTATCGGCAAGGTGCTGCGGGACTGCCCGCCCGACCTGGTCGCCGACCTGGCCGACCGGGGGATCATGATGGTCGGCGGGTCGGCGCTGCTCCCCGGCTTCGACCAGATGCTCCGCCAGGCGACCGGGATGCCCGTGTCCATCGCCGAACGCCCCGACATCTGCGCCGCCCGCGGCCTGGGCGCGATGCTGGAGGGCAAGGTCCAGCCCCTGACCCTCGACCTGGCGGCCTCCTGACGCCCGGACGGAACGCGGCCGGGTGCCGGGTACCCGGCCCGGGCCGGCCCCAGGTACCCGGGCCTAGCCCACGGCCAGCCGGCAGCGGACCGTCGTGCCGTGCGGGCCGGTGTGGACGCGGACCAGGTCGGCGACCATGTTGACCAGCAGGAGCCCCCGGCCGCCCGGGCGGTCGGGGACGGCGGGCCGGCGGCCCGCCAGCGGGTCGGTCAGGCGGCCCCCGTCGCGTACCTCGCACAGCACCGCCGCGCCCTCGGCCCACACCCGCAGCGTGCCCGAACCACCGCCGTGGACGACGCTGTTGGCGGTCAGCTCGGCGATGATCAGCCCGAGGTCCTGCAACCGGGTGCCGGTCAGGCCGAGCCGGGCGCCCTCGTCGGTGGCCAGGTGCCGTACGTCGGTGAGGCGGTCGGCGTCGAAACGGTGGCACGCGGCGTGCGGCACCGGAGGCAGCGGCAGGTTGCAGCGGGCGGCGGCCGTCCGGGGGGCGTAGGCGAGACTGACGTGCCGGGCCGGCGTGCCCGGCAGGACGACCGCGGGGTGCGTCGTACAGGCGTCCGACAGTGCGCGGTGGCTCAGGCGTCCGGCGTCGTAGGGGCACAGGATCGTCACCGCCCGGTCCCGGAACGCCTCGTTGATCAGCGCCTCGTGCTGGACGCACGCCGGGTACTCGGCCGCCGTGCGGTCCGGCCACACCGGTTCGCCGACGATCCGCACCCGGCGGCCGGCCGGCTGGGCGTCGGCGAAGGCGCGCAGCACACCGGGGATGATCCGGCCGGGGTTGCGTCCGGCTTCCCGCATGTCCAGACAGCGCACGGCACGGGCGTCGTCGCCGAGCGCGGCGCGCAGCAGGCGCAGGTTCTCGGCCGGTACCGCCACGGCCACCGGTTCGCCGGCCGCCAGGCCCGCGCGGACGAACGGCACGGTGCCGGCCAGGTACTCCTCGGCGGTGCGGTAGAACAGCGCCGGGTGGTCGAACGTGTCCCCGCGGTCCGGGGCGTGCACCGCGGTGGAAGCGGTTGCGGTTCGGTTTGCGGTTCGGGTCGTGCCTGCGTTTGTGGAAGCGGGGACGGTTCGGTTCGTGGTTGCCGCGGGCGCGGCGGCGGTAAGGGTGCGGCTCGGGCCGGGGGCCCCTGCCGCCGGCGGCTGGGGCGGGTCCGGGATCTGCACGGGTACCTCCTCCTGTCTGCGGCCGGCGGGCTTTCGTCCGTGGTCGTTTCTCACGTTTTGTCCCTGGCTGCGTCCTACGGATCCGGGTGCCCGCTCCCCGCGACGGCATCCCCGGCACACGCCCCGGATCCGGATCCGCCGGCCCGGGACCGCCCCTGGACGGTTCCGCGGCGGAACGGAGGAGTACGATCCCCGGCATGATTCCGGGCGGCCGTGAGCATGTCAGCGTCACCCCGGCCACGGTCCTGCCCCGCCCTCCGGCGGCGGCTGTGCCCCACGCATCTGCCACGGCTCTGTCCCCCACCGCTGCCACGGCCCCGGCAGGCACCGCGCCCCGGACCCCTGCGCCGGGCCCGCCCCCGCGCCCCCGGACCATGTGAAGCCGTACGACTTATGGAAAAATTGCACCAGGCAGCCCCAAGGGAGACTCTCGTGAGCAGCAGCTCCACCGACAAGGCCGGCTACGCGGGCCTTCCGCTCGACCGCTCGGGCCAGGCCGAGGCCTTCGACGCCATCGGCAACCGGTACGACGAGGCCTTTCCGCACAAGGAAGGCCAGGTCGCGGCCGTCGAGTGGCTGACGGGGGCGCTGCCCGGCGGGGCCCGGGTGCTGGACCTGGGGTGCGGTACCGGTCTGCCGACCGCGCGCCAGCTGGCCGACGCCGGGCTCGACGTCGTGGGTGTCGATCTGTCGGGCAACATGGTGGACCTGGCCCGCAAGCATGTGCCGGAGGCGGACTTCCAGCAGATGGACATCGCGGACCTGCGTCCGGGCGGTCCCGCCGACCTCGGCCGGTTCGACGCCGTGGCCGCGTTCTTCTCCCTGCTGATGCTGCCCCGCGCCGAGATCCCGCTGGCCCTCGGGACCATCCACCACCTCCTCAACCCCGGCGGCCTGTTCGTGCTGTCGATGGTGGAGGCGGACGTCGACAACTTCGCGATCCCGTTCATCGGCAGCACCGTCCGGGTCTCCGGCTACCTCCGTGACGAGCTGCGCGCCGTGGTCCGCGACGCGGGATTCGAGATCGTCGAGGAGACCTCGTACACGTACGCGCCGGCGACCGCGGACGTCCAGCCCGAGGAGCAGATCTTCCTCCGCTGCCGGCGGGTCGGCTGAGCGGGCGGCCGGCCCCCTCGGCGGGACAGCGACGGAAGCGACTTCAGTGACCAAGCACCCCGGAGCCGACGGCCCCGGCAGCGGACGCACCGCGGCCAGGGCCGCCCGGCGCGCCCCTTCCCCGGGCCGTCCGCGCCCCCGGAACGGCGCCGTGGCCCCCGCCGACCGGCTGCGGTTCCTCGACGAGGCGACCGGGCGGATCGCCCGCGGCATGGACGTGGACGAGACGCTGCTCGAACTGCGCCGGGTGGCGGTCCCGGCGTTCGCCGACCGGGTGCACGTGCTGCTGCGCGAGCCGCTGGCCATCGGCGACGAGACTCCGGAGCTGCCGGTCATCCTGCTGCGGCAGGGTGACGGCGACGGGGCCGGGGCGCCGCCGCGGGCGGTGCACCCGTCCGTCACGGGTCCGCTGGCCGGCCTGCTGCTGGCCGGCCGGCCCGTGTTCGCGAACGCTCCCGGGGACGCCCCCGCGGCGGCGGAACTCCTCGGCCCGCGGGTCGGCGGCGCTCCCCTCCCGCCGCCGCCCGGCCGCCGTCTGATCATCGCCCCGCTGCACGCCCGTACCCATGTCATCGGCGCCCTCGTCCTCACCCGCGACGCCGGCCGGCCGCCGTTCACCGGCGACGACCTGGTGGTCGCGTCCCTGCTGGCCACCCACACCGCGCTCGGCGTCTACAAGGCGGTCCTCTACGGCCGTGACGCCTCCGTGGCGGACGCGTTGCAGCGCACGATGCTGCCGCCGTCACTGCCGGAGCCGCCCGGGATCCGGCTGGCCAGCCGCTATCTGCCCGCGTCGAAGACCGCCCGGGTGGGCGGCGACTGGTACGACGCCATCCCGCTGCCCGGCAACCGGGTCGCCCTCGTCATCGGCGACGTGATGGGCCACTCGGTGACCTCGGCCGCGATCATGGGACAGCTGCGGACCATCGTGCAGACCCTCGCCGGGCTCGACCTGCCCCCGGACGAGGTGCTGCACCACCTCGACGAGCAGGCGGAACGGCTCGGCGGCCAGCACATCGCGACCTGCCTCTACGGCGTCTACGACCCGGCCCTGCGCCGCCTCGTCGTCGCCAACGCCGGTCATCCGCCGCCGCTGCTGCTGCACCCGGACGGCCGGGGCGAGATCCTGCGGGTGCCGCCGGGAGCGCCGATCGGCGTGGGCAGCGGCTCCTTCGAGACCACGGACCTGCCCGCACCCAGCGGGTCGACCCTGGTCCTCTACACCGACGGGCTGGTCGAGTCCCGCGGCGCCGATCTGCTGACCGGGGTGGAGGAACTCCTCGGCCGGCTGCGCGCCACCACCGGCACCCCCACGGGTACCACCGGCGGCGCCGCGGGTACCACGCTGCCGCCGCTGGAGGCCGTGTGCGACGAGGCGCTCGGCCCGCTGGGCAAGGCGGTCCGGGACGACGACGTCGCGCTGCTCGCCGCCCGCTTCGTGGGCGTGCTCCCGGAGACGGTCGCCTACTGGTACCTGGCCCCGCATCCGCAGACCGCGGGCCAGGCCCGCCGTCTCACCCGCCGCACCCTGTACCGCTGGGGGCTGGAGCATCTCGTGGAGACCAGCGAGCTGCTGATCAGCGAGGTCGTCGCCAACGCCGTGCGGTACGCCAACCGGCCCATCACGCTGCGGCTGCTGCGCACCGACGTACTGCGCTGCGAGATCGGCGACGACTCCCCGCTGGTCCCCCGGATGCGCCACGCCCTGCTCAGCGACGAGGGGGGCCGCGGCCTGTTCCTGGTCGACCAGCTCGCGCACCGCTGGGGCGCGACCCGGCTGAGCACGGGGAAGGTCGTCTGGTTCGAGCAGTCCCTGGCCGGGGACGGTTCCGGGACGGCCCCGCTCTAGGACCGCGGCAGGACCGCCCGGGGTCGCCCCGGAGCCGCCCCGGGGTCACCTCAAGGTGACCTCCACCGGCAGGTGCTTGACGCCGTTGACGAAGTGGGAGCGGACCCGGGGGATGTCACCGGTGAGGCGGATGTCCGCGATCCGCGGGATCAGCTCCTGGACAGGCCGGCGCCACAGGACAGGACCGGCCGGGTCCAGGTGGCCCACCGGCGCGCGGTGAGCGATTGCGCTCCCAACCGCCTTGCAGGTAAGGGGAAAAGGCAGCCTTTCCGGGTAAGTATCGGGCTATGGGCGTTCACTTGATCACAGGGGCCGGTTCGGGGATCGGCGCGGCGGTCGCCGCTCGTCTGCACGCGCGGGGGGAGGAGCTGTGGCTGCTGGCCAGGAACGGGGCGCGGGCCGGAACGCTGCGGGAACGGTTCCCGGGGAGCCGGACCCTGGTGGCCGACCTCGCCGCGCCGGGTGCGCTGCGCGCCCGGCTGGAGCCGCAGGCGCTGCCCGCACGGCTGGACACGCTGCTACACATCGCCGGGACGATCGAGTCGGGCCCGGTCGGTGAACTGGGCGCGGGGGCCTGGCAGGAGATGCTCGCGGTCAACCTGGCCGCTCCCGCGGAGCTGACCCGGATCCTGCTGCCCGCGCTGCGCGCCGCCCGCGGGCACGTCGTCTTCATGAACTCGGGAGCGGGGGTGCACGCGCCGCCGCGGCTCGGCGCCTACGCGGCGTCCAAGTTCGGGCTGAAGGCGCTCGCGGAATCCCTGCGGGCGGAGGAGTACGGGCACGGCGTCCGGGTCACCACCGTCTATCCCGGCGAGACCGACACGCCGATGCAGGTCAGGCTGCACGAGCAGTTCGGCCTGCCGTACGCGCCGGAGGCCCATATGAGCCCGGCCACCGTGGCCGCCGCCGTCGTCACGGCGCTCGGTCTGCCGAGGGACGCCACGATGAGTGAGCTGATGCTGCGTCCGGGCTGCTGAGCGGGCCGCCGTCACCCTCTGCGCCGTCACCGTCCGCGCCGGGTCCGCGCTCGCCGGGCCCGGCCGTACCGGTGTCCCAGTGGCCCACCAGATCGGCGTAGAGGGGACTCTCCGCCAGGAGGGTGTCGTGGGTGCCGACCCAGGGCCGCACCCCGTCGAGGAGCAGGACCTTGTCCGCGCGCCGGGCCAGGGCGATGCGGTGCGCGATGGTGACGACGGTGCCGGGCCGCCGCCGGAAGGCGTCCTCGACCCGCTGTTCGCCGACGGCGTCGAGGTGCCGGGTCGCCTCGTCGAGGATGACGAGCCCGGCAGCCGAGAGATGGACCCGGGCCAGCGCGATCAACTGACGCTCACCCGAGGACAGTTCGGCCGGGTCCACCCGGCCGTCGAGGCCGCCGAGCCGACGCGCCAGAGCGTCCGCGCCGAGTTCCTCCAGAGTGCGGGCGACGACGTCGTCCGGGGTGCCGGGGGCGAGCTGGCAGAGGTTCTCCCGCAGGCTGCCGGTGAAGACGTAGGGGTTCTGCGGGAGCAGCACCCTGGCCCGGCCGAGGTCGTGCGGGGTCACCCGGTCCAGGGGCGCGCCCCCCAGGATGACCCGGCCGCCGTCCGGCGGGAGGATCCCGGCCAGGATGTCGGCCAGCGTGGACTTCCCCACGCCGGAGGGTCCGACCACGGCCAGGTGGTCGCCGTGGTCGAGGGACAGGTCCAGGCCGTCGAGGACGGGCGCGGCGTCCGGGCCGTAGGCGAAGGTGACGTCCGTCAGCACGGCCGATCCGTCGGCGGGCACCGGCCCCGCGCCGGGGGCCTGCTCGGCGGGCTCGGCGGGCTCGGGGTGGCGCGCGGCGTCGGCGAGACGCTCCGCCGCCACGGCCAGGCGCAGCCACGACGCGCCGACCCCCTGGACCAGCAGGCGGACGGCCGGTTCCAGGGTGGACATCACATAGGTGAGCACGCCGACGACCTCGCCGGGTGTCATGCCGTGGCCGACGAGGCGGTGCGCGGCGAGGACGACGAGGAGCAGCGGGCTGTGCGCGCCCACCGCCACGACCAGCCGCCGCACCATCGACACGGCCGCGAGTCCGCGTGCGGCGCGCAGCTGGGCGTCCACCGCGTCGAGCAGGTCGTGCTGCGCCCGGTCCTGGGTCCCGGTGGCGACGAGGTCGCGCAGCGCCCCGACGGTGACGACGGTGTCCCGCGCCAGCCGTTCCTCGGTCTCGAAGGCCTTCCGCTGGCGGCGGACGGTGGCCGGGGCCAGGGCGGTGAAGGCGCCGAGCGCCAGCAGGAGCGGACCGGCGATGTACGGCACGGCGGCCGGGGCGATGACCGCGGTGCCCGTGACGACGGCGGCCACCGTGAGGACGAACTGCCATACGAGCATGAGCTGCCCGGCGACGGAGTCGCGGACGGCCTCCACCTGCCGGGTCAGCTGGGCGACGGCCACGGCGGCGAAGTCGTCCCGCCGTACCCCGCCGTGGGCCACCGCGCGGCGCAGTGTGCCGGTGACGACGTCGCGCAGCAGACGGTCCCGCAGCGGCTCGACGATCTCGGCGAGCCAGGGATAGGTCTGGCGGCTCGCCCAGGCCCCGCCCAGCGTGGAGAGCGCGAACAGGCCGAGGCCCAGGGCGGCGGCCGGCGGGTGGTGGGCCAGGAAACCCTGGTCGACGGCGAGCGCCAGGGCCTTGCCCGAGACAAAGGCGGGCACGGCCGACAGGAGCGTCCACCAGGTCAGCCGCAGAGCCGCGGCCCTGCTCCGGGCAAGGCCGCCACGGACCAGCCGCAACGCCGCCCGGTTGCTCGCCAGCGACGACGGAGAGGACGCCCCGGCCCCCGCCCCGCCCCCGCGAACCGGCTCCGCCCCTGACCCCGACTCACGGCTCGGCTCCGAACCCGGCCCACAGCTCGGCTCAGGCCTCGGCTCCGGCATACCGCTCGGTTCCGGCCCACGGCTCGGCTCCGAACCCGGGCCAGGGCTCAGCCGCCCGTCCCCGGCACGACCCGCCCCCGGCACACGCCCCGGTGCCGGACCCGGGCCGGGGCTGGGCCGCCCGTCCACGGCGCGGGTCGGCGTCGTGGTCGGGCCGGAGACCGGGTTCCGGGTCCGGGCCGGAGGCGGGTTCGCACCGTGGTCCGGTTCCGGACCGCAGGCCGGTTCCGGGTCGGGGCGCGGGTCTGCGTGGGAAGGTCCGGTGGCGGGGTGAGGGGGGTCGGTGCGGTCGGTGCGGTCGGTGCGGTCGGTGCGGTCGGTGCGGTCGGTGCGGTCGGTGCGGTCGGTGCGGTCGGTGCGGTCGGTCATGTGTACCTGCTCTCTCGTCCGTGGTCCGCGTCCGGCCGTACGGGCCTCAGCACCCGGCGTCCGCGTCCGCGACCGCGTCCGCGACCGCGTGCCCCGCTCCGCCGCCTGCGTCCGCCGCCGGGTCGTCGTCCGTGCCGGTGAAGATGCCGCGGTAGGCGGGGACGGCCCACAGCTCCCGGTGCGGGGCGAGGGCCCGGATGCGGCCCTCGTGGAGCCACGCCACGGTGTCCGCCCAGGCCGCCGTGGACGTCCGGTGGGTCACGACCAGTCGCGTACGGTCCCGGTGGCCGGCGTCCAGCGCGCGCAGTACCGCGGCCTCCGTGGCGGTGTCGAGGCCCGATGTCGCGTCGTCGAGGACGAGCAGGCGGGCGTCGCGGGCCAGGGCGCGCGCGAGTCCCACCCGCTGCCGCTGCCCGCCGGAGAGCGGCGCGTCGGCCAGGGGGGTGTCGTAACCGGCGGGCAGCCGCCGGATGAAGGTGTCCGCCTGCGCGGCGCGGGCGGCGGGGCGGGCCCGGGCGGCGGGCACCGGCTGCGCGGCGGCGGTGATGGCGTCGAGGATCGTGGCTCCGGTCAGCGCGGGGTCGCAGAAGGCGTAGGAGACGGCGGTGCGCAGGTCGGCCGGCCGGACCTCGTCCAGGGGCGTCCCGTCCAGCAGGACGACGCCGTCGTCCGGGGCGAGGAGTCCACCGGCGACGGCCGCGAGCGTGGACGTACCGGACCCCGAACTTCCCACCAGGGCCACGCGGCTGCCCGCGTCGACGGTGAGGTCCAGCCCGTCGAGGACGGTGCGTCCGGACCGCCGGACGGTGACGCCGCGGATCTCCAGCCGTCCGGGGCCCGGCGGCAGGTCCCGCGTCCCCGGCGGCCTCCGGGGGGCGTCGTCGAGGACCTCGAAGACCCTGTGCTGTCCCGCCCTGGCCCGGGCGAGGTCGAGGAGGCTCTGCACGGTGCCGAAGCCGCCCAGGCCGAGGGCGGTGTAGCCGAGGGCGGCCACCAGGTCGCCGGTGCTGAGCGCCCCGGTGGAGAGCCGGTACCCGGCGACGGCGAGGACGGTGAGCTGGGTCGCGGGGGCGAGCAGCCCCGTGAGCCAGGCGACGCGGCGCTGGCTGTCCCACAACGCGCGTCCGTGCCGGGCGAGTTCGGGCACGGGCCGCAGTACGCGTTCGATCTCCTGCTCGACGGTTCCGGCGGCGGCGATGGTCCGGCTGCCCGCCAGGGCGTCGAGCAGCCGCGCGGCGACGGCGGCCTGCGCGCTCTGGTAGCCGGCGCCGCGCCGCACGGTGCGTCGCAGGCTCCGCCGTACCAGCAGGTACCCGGCCGGCGCCGTGACCAGGAAGGCCGCGGCCAGTTCGGGGGCGAGCAGCCCCAGGGCGACGACGGAACCGGTCGCCATGATCAGCTGGGCGGCGGCGTAGACCGCCGCCTGGGCGCCGAGGCCGGCCTCCGCGGTGCCGGCGGTGAGCCGGGCCACCAGGTCCCCCGTCGCCGTGCGTCGCACGGGATAGGGGCCGGTGGCCATGATGTGCCGCACCAGGGCGGCGCGCAGCCGGCCCGCCTCCTCGGCGGTGGCCCGTGGCCCCGCGTACTGCGCGACGGCCTCGCCCGCCGTGAGCAGGCCGACGACTGCCGCGAGCGGGCCGATGCCCGCGGCGGCCCGGCCGGCCAGGGCGCGGTCGACGGCTCCGGAGAGCACGGCGGGCAGGAGCAGCGCGGCGAGCGAACTCGCCGCCACCGACAGCGTCAGAACGGCGGGCCACCGCAGCCGGAGCAGGGTCGCGGTGAGGCCGTGCCGCCCGGCCGCCGTCCGGGTGTCCCGTACGGTGGTGGGAGGGGTCGCTCGGTCTCGGTCGTGGATGTCGTACGGGTGCGGCTGTTCCCGGTGATCCGGTCCCATGCGGGCTCCTGCGGCAGGCGGACGGCGGTCCGGACGGGCGACGGTCCGGACGGGCGGGGTCCGGGCGGGCTGCGGAAGAGCGTCGGCCCCAGGCTGTCCCTCAGCCTGGGGCCGACTCTGTTCACCCGGTCAGCCGGTCACCCGGTCCGTCCGGACCGGGGTGCACGGTTCCCCGGAGGTACCGACTAGAGGCACAGGAGCGTGCTGACGGTGCTGTTGGTGCAGTTGACCGCGCTGAGGGAGCTGAGCACCGACATGTACTCGGTGGTCTCCTCGGGGGTCTCCAGCGCCTGCAGGCTGAGGATGGACATGGTGGACTCCTCTTCATTCGGGTGGTGCTCGGTTTTCCCGGCGATCGCCGGAAACTCTGGGCCGCGGCGCGTGGTCCGCGGCGGGTGCGCCGAGCGGGCTCGGCGGTGGGTCAGGAGGCCCGCAGCCGGGAGCGGGAGGCCCCGGACGCGACGGGAGCGGCGGACGCCTCGGGCACGGCGGGCGCGGCGGATGTGGCGGGCGCGGTGGTCCAGAAGGGCAGGCCGGGGGTGCCGGCGAGGGCCGATCCCAGGGCGAGCAGGATGCCGGCGGAACCGGTGGCGAGGTCCATCGACAGCCGCAGCAACTGCTCCCCGGGGAAGGCCACATGGCCTCGGTAGGGGACGACGTGCCAGACCAGCCGGCGGATGTGCCGCCGGATCACCCGGTCGTGGACCGCGGTACCGTCCTGCAACAGGTCGAGCAGGGCGACCAGTCCCGCCCGGCCGTTGAACAGCCCCGGCTGGACGATGAACTCGGGTTCGGCGGCGCCGCGCATCCGGTCGAGGCTCTGCCGCAGCTCCGGGTCCGGCCGGTGACGCAGCCAGGAGTGGAGCACGGCGGCGATGCCGGCGCTGCCCGACTCCAGGTAGGGGAGGACCCTGCTGCCGTCGTCGACCTGGAGGGTGCCGTCCTCGCCCAGGACGCAGCGGGCCAGGTCCCGGGCGAGTGCCTGTTCCGCGAGGTCGAGCAGGGCCGGGTCGCCGGTGCTGTCGTGGAGCCTCAGGAAGAACAGCGCGGCGCCGGTGCTGCCGTGCAGGAGCCCGGTGCGCGGGCCGGCCGGTGGTGCGCCGTTGCCGGAGGCCGCGGTCAGACGGGCGGCGAGGCGGTCGGCGGTGTCGGTGGCGGCTGCCAGCAGGGAGGCGTCGGCGGTGGTGCCGGCGAAGTGCAGCAGCGTCAGCCCGATGCCGGGCAGGCCCCCGGCGAGATCGCTGCCCTGGTCGTCCGGCGGTGCCTTGAGGAGCCGGTCCAGGAGGTTGTGTGCGTGCCGGGTGTGGCCGAGACGGTCGAGGGCGAGGGCGACGCCGTGGGAGCCGGTGTAGAGACCGGGGCGGCAGGGCTCGCGTCCGACGGCGTCCAGCAGCCACTGCACGTGGCCGGGGTCGACGGGTGCGCCCGTGGAGTGCAGGGCCCACAGCACTCCGGCGGCGCCGTAGGCGAGTCCGAGGCCGTCGTGCGTGAACTGGTTGGGATCCCCGGGGAACAGGCGGTCGGTGCGTTCCGGGGTGGCGCTGACCGTGATCGCCGCCGCCATCGAGTCGCGCAGCGCCGGCCAGTCCGCGCGGTCGCCGCTGAACAGCTCGGCGAGCGGGTCGAGTCCGGAGGCGCCGGGCGGTGACGCGGGTCCGCGTGCCGTGGTCCGCGGGGTGGGGACGGGTCCGGGAGGCAGTCCGAAGCGTCTGGCCGCGGCGCCGGCCAACTGGTCGCGTTTGTGCGGGTCCAGCGATGTCAGCTGCATGAGGGGCATGAAGATCCACAGGCGCAGCGCGTCGAGAGCGTGGTGGTCGATCGCGAAGCCGTGCAGGTCGGCGGGGGCCGCGAAGCCCGCGGCGCCGAGCCCCGGTCTGGTGAAGTCGTCGACGGGTGAGGCGAGTTCGAAGTCGACGAAGCAGATCCGTCCGTCCGGGCGGACGATCAGGTTGCGCGGGTGGAGGTCGCCGAAGACGATTCCGCGGTCGTGGATGGCGCGCAGGCCCTCCTCGATGCCGGCCAGGACATCGAGCGCCTCCTGCCGGTAGCGGTCGATGTCCGCCCGGTCCGGGGCCGGGTGCACCAGCGGGTAACGCCGGGCGAACCATCTGTTCAGCGGTTCGCCCGCCACGTACTCCTGGACCAGGAAGCGGTGTTCCCAGGCGGTGAAGCGGCCGAGCACGGCCGGCACGGCGGAGACGCCCGCCAGCCGCCGCAGGATGTCGTGTTCGCTGTCGAGCCGCAGTACGGCGTCGTCCCCGCGCTGGTCGAGTCCGGCGTGCGGGCGGGCCTCCTTGAGGACCACCTCGTCGCCGCCGCCGGCGGGCCGGGCGACGTAGATACCGCCGCCGTTGGAGAAGTGCAGGGCCCTCTCCACCGTGTAGGGGAAGTCGGCGGTGCTCGTTCTCTCCCGGGCGGCCAGCGCCTGCGTGAGGACGGCCGGGACGGGGGCCCATTCCGGCACCTCGAACACCGCGCGCCGTACGTCGGGGCGCAGCCGGCCCGACGGTTCACGCAGCGCCAGGACCAGCTCACCGGTCTCGGACCGGCAGAACTGCTCGGTGAAGCCCCCGTAGCGCAGGTACAGCGGGCCCTCCCGCCAGCGGAGGTCGCTGAGGATGTACGGTCCCGGCTGCCCGGCGAGGGCCTCGTCCAGGTCCTCGAGACAGCGTTCCAGCTGCGGTTCGCCGACCGGGTACAGCGTCATGAACTTGCCGCTCGAACCCCGCGAGGCGTACTTCGCGTTCTGGGTCTGCACCAGTGCGGGGCTGCGCAGGAACTTGAACGCCACCCGGTTCTCGTAGCAGTACTCGCTGACCAGGGAGAGGATGTGCCGCGCGTTGCCCATGCAGGCGGACACGTGGATCTTCCAGCCCTGGTCGGGGAGTGCGGTGTCCGCGAGCTGGCGTCCCACCCACACGTCTCTCGCGTTGCCCACCCAGCCGGCGGGCACCGGCTCCCCCACGGCGTCGAACTCCTCTGCCGTCGCCCATCGGACAGGCGAGTCATAGAACACAGGGTCGGCGTACGAGAACGCCTCGTAGCGCATGTCCATAACACTCCCCCCATCTCGGTCGCAAGACTCCGCCGAACGGATATGGCGGCAATGGCGGACCGATTCATCAAACGCTGATGGCGGCCATATCACCGTCTTGTCGCACGACAAAAAGATAATTCAGGACCGGCCGCGCCATCAGGGCGCATTCAGCGCACCGGGCAGGCGCACGAGGCGAAGTTTCCGTGCACATCTACCCGGCTGATCACACCCGCACTTCTGTTCGGTGCCCCACGGCGCGCATATTCTGAGAAACCGAACTCCCGGCCGAAAGACAGCGAGCGGAAGGCCGGCAGGCGCAGTCACCCGGTCCGCCGCCGGATCACCGCGGGAATGCGTAAGTGCGGGTGGAATCAGCGAATACGGGAGATTCCCGCCGGGCGGCGTCCGCACGGACAGGCTTCCGTGGACCCGGCCTGGCGCCGGCCCGGCGCCACGCCTCCGTCAGGCCGCTTCGGCCGGCAGCCGTCCGGCCCCGATGGCGTCGACGAGCGCCTGGTGGTCCTTCTCGTTCAGGTCCGCGTACAGCTCGGCGAACGTCACCAGCGCACGGTCGAAGACGTCGCCGCCGCCCAGATACGCGGCGATCGCGATCCGGTCCCCGGACCTGGCGTGGGCGCGGGCCAGGGTGGCACCGCACAGCGTGCCGAACAGCGCCATCTGCTTCGGCGCCATGGTCTCGGCCACGACGATTCCCTTCCAGTCCCGCAGCTGGCGCAGGTAGAAGTCCCGGCGTCTGCCGTCGATGCCCTGGATGCGTTCCCAGCCGAGGAAGATGTCGCTGGTGGCCTGCATGAGCCGCTGGCCGGCGACGACGCGCTCGCCCTGGGTACGGAAGGTGCTGCCGCCGACGTAGGGCGCCAGCACCGACTCGTCGGCCTCCTTGGCCTGGAGGAACAGGGGGTCCTCGTCGTCCTTGCCGAGCAGCAGGATGATCCAGCAGCGGGTTCCGACACTGCCCACGCCGACGACCTTGCGGGCGATGTCCGCGAGCCGGTACGTCTCCAGCAGGAACCGGCGGTCGGTCGGCAGGGTACGGCCGTAGCGCTCCACCAGGCGGCCGATCTCCTTCTCCAGCTCGCCGCGTTCGAGGTCCGGCAGCAGGTCCTGGAGCCGGACCAGCAGCGGTGGATCGGGGGCGATCCGCCGCCTGCCGTCCACGACGCGTGTGAGCTTCTCGAAGACCTGCAGCGTGTCGTGCGCCCTGGCCCGGGCCCGGGTGCGTTCCCACCGGTCGCGCTGTCCGGCGCCCATCACCGAGGCGAACCGCTGCGCCAGTTCGTCCGCGTCGAAGTGGGTGTACCAGACCGCGAGGTTGCCCATGCCCGCGAACTCCCGCATCCGCTCGCGGTACGAGCGCACCGCCGCCAGCACGACCGACGCCCGCTCCGCGGCGCTGAACCCGTTCGCCCGGCCCGCGATGGCCAGGCTCGCCGACAGCCGCTTGACGTCCCACTCCCACGGACCGGGCAGGGTCTCGTCGAAGTCGTTGATGTCGAACATCAGACGGCGTTCCGGCGACGCGAGCAGCCGGAAGTTCAGCATGTGGGCATCGCCGCAGCACTGCACGGTGATCCCGCTGCGCGGCGTCCCCGCCAGGTCCGAGGCCATGATGGCCGCGGCCCCGCGGTAGAAGCGGAACGGGGTCTCGCTCATCCTGCCGTAGCGGATCGGCACGAGTTCCGGCACCCGCGTCGCGGACTGCCTCCCGATGATCTCCAGGGGGTCCGGGCGCTTGGGCGGGGGCCGGAAGTCGGCGTGGGAGGACCGGGGCACGTCCGAGCGGGCGGCCCTGCCGCGGGCGGCCCGCTCCTTCGGGGTGAGGTGCCGTGTCTCGTCGCCGGAGGGCTGGTTCTCGGTCATCGCAGGCGCTCCACGAAGGGGTGGCCGACGCCCCGGGGACCCCGGTGACACCTGCGGGCCGGGAGCGGACCGGAGGGCGTCCGGTGCGGAACCGCCGCGCGTCCGGTGCGGAACCGGCCGTGCCGCCGCCCGCCCCCGTCGGCCGCACCCCGGCCCTCACCGGGCCGATCAGGGGCGTGTGCTGTCAGAAGCACCGTATCCCCGGCCGGCCCGACCGGCGACCCGGTACGGTCTCAGCCGGCGGCGTCCCCGGCCGAGCGCAGCAGCAGGGCCCGGCGGGCGGAGCCGACGTGGTGGCGCATCGCGGGCGACGCGTGACGCCTGCCGCCGACCGGCGGCAGGCGCGGCCACTTCGGCGGTCACCTGCCATTTCGTCCGACCGTCAATGCCCCCCGGCAGAGCGACGACTCAGCTCCACTCATCGATTGCGCTGCACGCTTCTCGGATGGCGTCACGCCAGGTAATACACGGGGTCAAGGCGCCGGAATCCGCAGGCCGGGGACAATGACCTCGCTCCGTCAAAGGTCCGACCCTTCTCCGCGATTCGGAGGCATCAGGGCGCTGGGGAATTGCACGATCGACGGCCACCCCCCCACCTGACCATCGGCGGTTCTCGCCATGTGCTCCTCGCGTATCGGCAAGCAATCGGGCATCGCCGCCGCGACAATTGACGGTGAGACATGGCTCCGGGACGCCGTCACCGGGGAGTGTGTCTGTGGGACCCGGCCACCGCGACGCGGGTCATGGAGGCTCCCGTCCGCCACGTGGCCCTGGAGGTGACCTGGTTCAAGGGACTGCTTGCCGTAGGTCTCGACCGCGGGCCGCAGGCCCTCACCTTCGGAGTGCCGTCCTGACTTGAGGTGCTCCCGATCACTCGGCCTCGGCGACTCCTTCCGGAACCATGCAAAAGATCTTGTATCTTCATCCACCGCGTCCCCTATATGACGACGCGGTCGCATCGTGGAGGCTAGACGTCGGTCCGCGCGGCCGTGCGGGCTAGGTCCGCAGCACCGCGGCGCGTGTTCCCTGGCGGCTTCTTCCCACGCCTCGTCGCCGAGATCGATGACGGTACGGCTCCCGATCCGCGCCGGCATGTTCGCCCGGCCTCGGGGCAGAGGGGAGTCGATGGCGACGGCCCGCACCAGGACGACTCGGCAGGTCACATGCGTGCACTGGTGGGGCGGGTGGGACTCGAACCCACGGCCGACGGATTATGAGTCCGCTGCTCTAACCGGCTGAGCTACCGCCCCATAGCGGCGTGTCGCGTACATGTGTGCGCGCCGTCTGCCGCAGCATAGCCGCTCATACGATCTCCTGCTTCGGCTGGGCGGCCGAGCACGGGCCTCGTGATCACGAGGGCCGCACCGCGCTGTGCGCGGCTCCCGGAGGGCACGGAGCGGGCATGAAAAAGGACCCCTGCGGGGTCCTCGTTCAGCATGCTCCCCCGACTGGACTCGAACCAGTAACCTGCCGGTTAACAGCCGGCTGCTCTGCCAATTGAGCTACGGAGGACCGAGCTCCCCCGACTGGACTCGAACCAGTAACCTGCCGGTTAACAGCCGGCTGCTCTGCCAATTGAGCTACGGAGGAATGCCTCGTCGCATCGAACGTGTCTGCCTGGGTATCCGCCCGGGGAGCGCGCGCTCGCTGCGACACATACATTAGCGCAAGCTGGGGGGTGCTCCGCCAATCGGTTCCCCCGGCGCTCATGGAGCACCAGAGGGCATCGTCACAGGGCAAGGCAAGGGAAGGGTGGCCGTCATGCGTTACCGGCTCACGTTCGTCGCCGGACTCGTCATCGGTTACGTGCTCGGCACACGGGCGGGACGCGAGCGCTACGAGCAGCTCAAGAAGTCCGCCCGGCAGGTCGCCCAGAACCCCGCGGTGCGCAACACCGCGGAGAGCGCGGCGCAGCAGGGCCGTGAGATCGCCGGCCGGGCCTACCACGTGGTGAGCGACCGGGTCGGTGACCGGCTCCCCGACTCCGTCGCCCAGCGCGTGCGCTCGCTGCGGGCGCACAACGCGGGCGGCGCCGGCAACGACGACTGGGGCAGCAGCGGCAACGTGTGAACCGTCCGGGAGCGGCACGCGGGCGGGGTGCCGCGGGCCGTCCGGGGCACCCCGCGTAACACCGGGCACGCCCGGCGCGCAGAGGCCGACCGGCCCTGCACGGACACCGCCCGGCGTGCGGCAGAATTTTCGCCATGGGGATAGTCGCCGGGCTGGACAGTTCGCCCGCTTTCACTCGGATCGTCGTCTGCGACACGGATACGGGGTCCGTGCTCAGGCAGGGGTATGCCGCGCATCCGCTGGAGGGTGCCGAGGACGGCCGGCGCCCCAGTGACGTCGATCCGCAGGCCTGGCTGCTGTCCCTGGGCGAGGCCGCGGGCGGCGGTCTGCTGGAGGGCGTACAGGCCATCGGGGTGTCCGCGCAGCAGAACGCGCTCGTCCCCCTCGACGCGCAGGGCAACACGGTGCGGCCCGCCCTCGTCGGCGGCGACAAGCGGGCCCAGGTCGCGGCGGCCGATCTCGTCGACGCGCTCGGCGGGCGTGCCGCCTGGGCACAGGCGGTGGGCTGTGTCCCGCAGGCCGCGCAGCCCGTCACCAAGCTGCGCTGGCTGGCGAAGAGCGAGCCCGACAACGCCCGCCGGACCGGAGCGCTGCTCCAGGCCCACGACTGGCTGGTGTGGCAGCTGCTGGGGCGGCCCGCGCGCCGTACCACCGACCGCGGCGGCGCCTCCGGCACCGGCTACTGGTCGGCGGCGACCGGCTCCTACCGCCCCGACCTCGTGGAGCTCGCGCTCGGTCACCAGGTCGTACTACCCGACGTCATCGGGCCCTCCGACGCGGCCGGTACGACACCGGAGGGGCTGCTGATCTCGGCCGGCACCGGCGAGACCATGGCCGCCGCCTTCGGGCTCGGCATCGGTCTCGGTGACGCGGTCGTCTCGCTCGGCGCCTCCGGCTCCGTGATGGCGGTGCACCGCGAGGCCCTCACCGACGGCAGCGGGATCATCACCTCCCTCGCCGACGCCACGGGCATGCACCTGCCCGTCGTCACCACCCTCAACGCCGTGCGCGCCCTGCGCGGCACCGCCGAGCTGCTAGGTCTGCCGGACCTGGAGTCCCTGTCCGACCTGGCGATGAAGTCGACCCCCGGCTCGCACGGGCTGGTCCTGCTGCCCTATCTGGAGGGCGAGCGGACACCGAACCTGCCGCACACCGCGGGCACCCTCGCCGGGCTGCGCCGTGAGTCGATGAAGGCCGAGCATCTGGCGCGGGCCGCGTTCGAGGGGATGCTGTGCGGGCTCGCCGACGCGCTGGACGTGCTGCGCGGCCGGGGCGTCGACGTACGGCGGATCTTCCTGCTGGGGCAGGCCGCGGAACTGCCAGCCGTGCAGGCCGCGGCGCCCGCGCTGTTCGGCACGCAGGTCGTCGTACCGCAGCCCGCCGACTACGCCGCGATCGGCGCCGCCCGGCAGGCCGCCTGGGCGCTCGGCGTGTCCCAGGGCGCCCTGGACCCGCGTACCCCGCCCGTCTGGCAGGGCGCGGCGGCGCAGGTGCTGGAGCCGGGGGACGAACTGGCCGTAGGGCAGGCGGTGCGTCAGCAGTATGTGTCCGTACGGGAACAGACCCACCCGGGCGCGTTCCGCCCGTAGTCGCGCGAGGCCGCCGTTCCGGCGGTGGCGCAAGGGGCGACCGGCCCGTTTTCGGCGGGCCGCACGCCCCGCCGTGCCGCGGCCGACCGCCCCCGGCGCTCCTGCCGGGCCGGGCCGGGGGCACGTGATCGGCTCCACTCCTGGCTTAATGAGTTGAAGTAACACCGGTGGAGTGTTCGACGATAGGGGCCAAGGGCAACCAGATCGCCCCCTCCACGCCGACCGCCCCTGCCGCCGACTCCGAGAGAAGTAGCGTGCTCATACGACTTCTGCGGACCTATCTCAGGCCCTATAAGAAACCCATCGTTCTGCTGGTGGCGCTGCAGTTCCTGCAGACCTGCGCCACCCTCTATCTGCCCACGCTCAACGCCCACATCATCGACAACGGCGTCGTCAAGGGCGACACCGGATACATCCTCACCTACGGCTCCCTGATGATCGGCATCTCGCTGACGCAGGTGGTCTGCAACATGGGGGCCGTGTACTACGGCGCCCGCACCGCGTCGGCACTGGGCCGGGACGTACGGGCGGCCGTGTTCGACCGGGTGCAGTCGTTCTCCGCGCGCGAGGTCGGCCACTTCGGCGCGCCGTCCCTGATCACCCGGACCACCAACGACGTGCAGCAGGTCCAGATGCTGGTCCTGATGTCGTTCACGCTGATGGTGTCGGCGCCGATCATGTGCGTCGGCGGCATCGTGCTGGCCCTCGGCCTCGACGTGCCGCTGTCGGCGGTCCTGGTGGCCGTCGTGCCGGTGCTGGCGCTCTGCGTGACGCTGATCGTGCGCAGGCTGCGGCCCCTGTTCCGGGCCATGCAGGTGCGGCTGGACACGGTGAACCGGGTGCTGCGCGAGCAGATCACCGGCAACCGCGTGATCCGCGCCTTCGTCCGCGACGAGTACGAGAAGGACCGTTTCGGTAAGGCGAACGCCGACCTGACGGAGATGCAGCTGGCGACCGGACGGCTGCTCGCGCTGATGTTCCCCATCGTGATGACGGTGGTGAACCTGTCGTCGATCGCCGTGGTGTGGTTCGGCGCGCACCGCATCGACAGCGGCGGGATGCAGATCGGCGACCTCACCGCGTTCCTCGCCTACCTCATGCAGATCGTGATGTCCGTGATGATGGCCACCTTCATGTTCATGATGGTGCCGCGTGCCGAGGTGTGCGCCGAGCGCATCGAGGAGGTCCTCGACACCGAGAGCAGTGTCGTGCCGCCGTCGGCGCCGGTCACCGAGCTGCGCCGGCACGGTCATCTGGAGCTGCGCGGTGCCGGGTTCCGCTACCCGGGTGCCGAGGAGCCGGTGCTGAGGTCGGTGGACCTGGTGGCGCGGCCCGGTGAGACGACCGCCGTGATCGGTTCGACCGGCAGCGGCAAGTCCACGCTGCTGGGCCTGGTGCCGCGGCTGTTCGACAGCACGGAGGGCGAGGTGCTGGTCGACGGCGTGGACGTGGCGGGCGTGGACCCGAAGCTGCTGGCGAAGACGGTCGGCATGGTGCCGCAGAAGCCGTACCTGTTCGCCGGGACCGTCGCGACGAACCTGCGCTACGGCAACCCGGACGCCACCGACGAGGAGCTGTGGCACGCGCTGGAGGTGGCGCAGGCCAAGGGCTTCGTGAGTGAGCTGGAGGGCGGGCTGAACGCGCCCATCGCGCAGGGCGGCACGAACGTCTCCGGCGGTCAGCGCCAGCGCCTGGCCATCGCCCGCACCCTGGTGCAGCGCCCGGAGATCTACCTCTTCGACGACTCCTTCTCCGCCCTCGACTACGCCACCGACGCGGCCCTGCGCGCCGCGCTGGGCCGGGAGACCGCCGAGGCGACCGTGGTGATCGTCGCGCAGCGCGTGGCGACCATCCGGGACGCCGACCGGATCATCGTCCTGGACGAGGGCCGGGTCGTCGGCACCGGCCGCCATCACGAGCTGATGGCGGACAACGAGACGTACCGGGAGATCGTCCTCTCCCAGCTGACGGAAGCGGAGGCCGCCTGATGGCCGGGCCCATGGGGCGGATGATGGCCGGGAGCGGCCCGGAGAGCCGCTCGATCGACTTCAAGAACTCCAGCAAGCGGCTGATCGGCCACTTCAGGCCGGAACGCGTCACGATCGGCCTGCTGCTGCTGTGCGTCATGGTGAGCGTCACCCTGAGCGTGATCGGCCCGAAGATCCTCGGCAACGCCACCGACCTGGTGTTCGGCGGGATCGTCGGCCGGCAGATGCCGTCCGGGATGACCAAGGAGCAGGTGCTCGAGTCGATGCGCGCGCGTGGCCAGGGCGCGGTCGCCGACATGCTGAAGGGCACCGACTTCACCCCGGGCAAGGGCATCGACTTCGGCGCGGTCGGCAATGTGCTGCTGCTGGCGACGGCGGCGTTCCTCACGGCCGGTGTGCTGATGGCGGTGGCGACGCGGCTGGTGAACCGGTCCGTCAACCGCACGATGTACCGGATGCGCGAGGACGTGCAGACGAAGCTGTCGCGGCTGCCGCTGTCGTACTTCGACAAGCGCCAGCGCGGCGAGGTGCTCAGCCGCGCCACCAACGACATCGACAACATCGGGCAGACGCTCCAGCAGTCGCTGGGCCAGCTCATCAACTCGCTGCTGACCATCATCGGTGTGCTGGTGATGATGTTCTGGGTGTCGTGGCTGCTGGCGCTCGTCGCCCTGGTCACGGTGCCGCTGTCGTTCCTCGTCGCGATGCGGGTCGGCAAGCGCTCGCAGCCGCACTTCGTGCAGCAGTGGCGCACGACGGGCAAGCTGAACGCGCACATCGAGGAGATGTACACCGGCCACACGCTGGTGAAGGTGTTCGGCCGCCAGGAGGAGTCGGCGCGGCAGTTCGCCGAGCAGAACGACGCGCTGTACGAGGCCGGGTTCAAGGCGCAGTTCAACAGCGGCATCATGCAGCCGCTGATGATGTTCGTGTCGAACCTGAACTACGTCCTCATCGCGGTCGTGGGCGGTCTGCGGGTGGCGTCGGGCGCGCTGTCGATCGGTGACGTCCAGGCGTTCATCCAGTACTCGCGGCAGTTCTCGATGCCGCTGACGCAGGTCGCGTCGATGGCGAACCTGGTGCAGTCGGGCGTGGCCTCGGCGGAACGGATCTTCGAGCTGCTGGACGCGGAGGAACAGCAGGCGGACCCGGTGCCCGGCGAGCGGCCGGCCGAACTGCGCGGTCTGGTGGAGCTGGAGAACATCTCCTTCCGCTACGACCCCGACACCCCGCTGATCGACGGCCTGTCGCTGAAGGCGGAGCCGGGGCACACGGTCGCGATCGTCGGCCCGACCGGCGCGGGCAAGACCACGCTGGTCAATCTGCTGATGCGGTTCTACGACGTCTCGGGCGGCCGCATCACGCTCGACGGCGTCGACATCGCGACGATGTCCCGCGACGAACTGCGCGCCGGGATAGGCATGGTGCTCCAGGACACCTGGCTGTTCGGCGGCACCATCGCGGAGAACATCGCCTACGGCGCCTCACGCGAGGTGACCCGCGGGGAGATCGAGGAGGCGGCGCGGGCGGCCCTGGCCGACCGTTTCATCCGCACCCTGCCGGACGGCTACGACACGGTCATCGACGACGAGGGCTCCGGGGTGAGCGCCGGTGAGAAGCAGCTGATCACCATCGCGCGGGCGTTCCTGTCCGACCCGGTGATCCTGGTCCTCGACGAGGCCACCAGCTCCGTCGACACCCGTACCGAGGTGCTGATCCAGAAGGCGATGGCCAAACTGGCCCACGGGCGCACGTCGTTCGTGATCGCGCACCGGCTCTCCACGATCCGGGACGCGGACACCATCCTGGTGATGGAGAACGGCGCGATCGTCGAACAGGGCGCGCACGACGAGCTGCTGGCCGCCGACGGCGCCTACGCCCGCCTCTACCAGGCGCAGTTCGCGCAGGCGGTCGCCGAGGTCGACTGAACGACTCCGCGCGGCGGGGGTGGAGGGGGCCGCCGTACGGTGGCCCCCTCCACCGTGTGTCAGTCCAGATAGCCGCGCAGCTGGTCGGCGAAGGCGTGGTCGCGCAGTTTGTTGAGGGTCTTGGACTCGATCTGCCGTATCCGCTCCCGCGTCACGCCGAAGATGCGGCCGATCTCCTCCAGGGTGCGGGGGCGCCCGTCGGCGAGCCCGTAGCGCAGCTGCACCACCTTCCGCTCCCGCTCCCCCAGCGTGGACAGCACCGCCTCCAGGTGCTCCTTGAGGAGGAGGAAGGCGGCGGACTCGGCGGGGCTCGCGGCGTCGCCGTCCTCGATGAGGTCGCCGAGCGCGACATCGTCCTCCTCGCCGACCGGCGCGTGCAGCGACACCGGTTCCTGGGCGAGGCGCAGCACCTCACCGACCCGCTCCGGGGCCAGGTCGAGCTGGGCGGCGACCTCGTCGGCGGTGGGCTCGTAGCCGCGTTCCTGGAGCAGCCGGCGCTGGACCCGGACGACGCGGTTGATGAGCTCGACCACGTGCACCGGGACGCGGATGGTGCGGGCCTGGTCGGCGAGGGCGCGGGACATGGCCTGGCGGATCCACCAGGTGGCGTAGGTGGAGAACTTGTAGCCGCGGGCGTAGTCGAACTTCTCCACGGCCCGGATGAGCCCCAGGTTGCCCTCCTGGACGAGGTCGAGCATGGTCAGCCCGCGGCCCACGTACCGTTTGGCGACGGAGACGACGAGCCGCAGGTTGGCCTCGATGAGCCGCCGCTTGGCCATCCGCCCCATGACGACGAGCCGGTCCAGGTCGAGGGCCAGCTCGCTGTCCAGGTCGGGCGTGCTGCCGAGCTTCTCCTCGGCGAACAGTCCGGCCTCGACGCGCCGGGCGAGCTCGACCTCCTCGGCGGCGGTGAGCAGCGGGACCCGGCCGATCTCGCGCAGATACTGCCGGAACAGGTCGGAGGAGGGCCCGGCGGTCTCGGTGGCGCGGGTGGGCGGCGGCGGTTCGGCGGCCTCGGGGGCGTCCTCCGGCAGCTCGGCGGGCGGCTCCTGCGGGTCGTGCGGCTCCGGTGCCGTCTCGGGGTGGTGCGCGGCGCGCTTCTGCGCCGGCACGGCCGGTGTCACGGTCTGGGCGAGGGTCTGGGTCTGCACGGGGGCGACCTCCAGGGTCATCGCTGCTGAGGCGTGCGGCAGCGCTGCTTCCAGGGCGGAGTCGGCGGCCAGGCCGCTGTCCGTCCCGTACTCGATGAGCGGAACCGCGGGGGCGTATACGACCCGGCCGCGCTCCGAGGACTCAGGCACCGCTTCCAGTGTGGAGTACGACACACAGCCGCCACGAGGGGCGTGCGGTGACTTTTTGCATCCGCACCCGGGCGGTAGGTGACGACCCCCGTGCCGGGGGCGCTGACTTTCAGCCCGTCCGGCGTTTGAGGACGAGGCCCGAAGGGCCGACAGGGGGGTCTGGGGGCGCAGCCCCCAGGGACGGGAACGGGAAGGGGCGGCGGGGGCGAGGAACCGCGCGCCGCCCCACCGGCGGTCAGAGCGCCGCGGGCCCCTGTTCCCGCAGTGCCTGGTCGTACTGCTGGAGCACCCACAGTTCGTTCTGCACGGCGGCGAACTGGGCCGGATCGGCCTGCGGTCCGAGCCGGGCGAGGGCGGACTGGATCTCCCGGATCCGCCGCTCCACCGCCCGCCGCCGCACGGCGACCAGCTGATCACCGGCGTAGGCCTCGTCGACCGTGCGCCGCATGATCGCCTCGACGGTGAGCTCCGTCACCATGGCCCGCACGGTGTCGTCCGGCGCGGCGTCCCGCACCCGCATCAGGTACTCCCGCGGATCCTGCGTGCCGTACTCCGCGCCGCCCGCGTCCATGATCGCCTGCCGTACGGCCGCGTAGGGCACCGCGGTGAACTCGTCCACGCCGTACGCGTCGAACGCCGGGGAGACCAGCTCGGGCCGCTGGAGGGCGAGCTTCAGCAGCTCGCGCTCGGTGGCGTAGACGGGGTTGCGCAGCTGGAGCGCCGGTCCCCGCACGGCGGGCCGGGAGGCGGCCTCGTACGGCTGCTGCGGCCCCGCGCCGCGCCCCCGGCCCTGCTGCTGCCGCCCGCCGCCCCCCTCACGCGCCCACCGGGCCAGCTGGGCGACCCGCTTGACGACGAACTGCGTGTCGAGGATGCCGAGCATCCCGGCGAGCTGCACGGCGACCTCGTGCTGGGCGCCGCTGTTCTTGATCCGCGCGACGACGGGCCCGGCCTCGTCGAGCGCGGCGGCGCGTCCCGCCGGTGTGTCGAGGTCGTACCGCGCGGTGATCTGCCGCAGCGCGAACTCGAAGAGCGGCGTACGGGGTTCGGTGAGGTCGGTGATGGCCTCGTCGCCCTTGGCGAGCCGCAGCTCGCAGGGGTCCATGCCGTCGGGCGCGATCGCGATGTACGTCTCGGCGGCGAACTTCTGGTCGTCCTCGAAGGCGCGCAGGGCCGCCTTCTGCCCGGCCGCGTCGCCGTCGAAGGTGAAGATGACGCGCGCGCTGCCGTTGTCCATGAGCAGCCGGCGCAGGATCTTGATGTGCTCGCCGCCGAACGCGGTGCCGCAGGTGGCGATGGCGGTGGTGACGCCGGCCAGGTGGCAGGCCATGACGTCGGTGTAGCCCTCGACGACGACGGCGCGGCTGGCCTTGGCGATGCTGGCCTTGGCGAGGTCGATGCCGTAGAGGACCTGGGACTTCTTGTAGACCGGTGTCTCGGGCGTGTTGAGGTATTTGGGGCCGTTGTCGGACTCGTAGAGCTTGCGGGCGCCGAAGCCGACGACGTCGCCGCCGATGTCGCGGATCGGCCACATCAGCCGGCCGCGGAAGCGGTCGATGGGGCCCCGGCGGCCCTCCTGGGCGAGGCCGGACAGCAGGAGTTCCTTGTCGGTGAAGCCCTTGCCGCGCAGATAGCGGGTGAGGTGGTCCCAGCCCTGGGGGCTGTAGCCGACGCCGAAGTGGACGGCGGCGGACTGGTCGAAGCCGCGTTCGGCGAGGAAGACCCGGCCGGTCTCGGCCTCGGGGCCGAGGGCGAGCTGTTCCGCGTACCAGTCGGCGGCGATCTTGTGGGCCTCGATCAGCCGGATGCGTTCGCCGCGCTGGTGGGCGGGGTTGTAGCCGCCCTCCTCGTAGCGCAGGGTGATGCCGGCGCGGGCGGCGAGGCGCTCCACCGACTCGGAGAAGGTGAGGTGGTCGACCTTCATCACGAACGTGATGAGGTCGCCGCCCTCCTGGCAGCCGAAGCAGTGGAAGAAGCCCTTGCTGGGGCTGACCTGGAAGGACGGGGACTTCTCGTCGTGGAAGGGGCACAGGCCCTTGAGGTTGCCGCCGCCCGCGTTGCGCAGCTGGAGGTACTCGGACACGACGGAGTCGATCGGGACCGCGTCCCGGACCGCCTTCACATCCTCGTCGTTGATCCGTCCTGCCACGCGTGAATTCTACGGTGGCCCGCCGACAGCTCGGGGGACCTGCGGGGCCGGACGGATCGGGCGGGCGGGCCGGGTGTCGCCGGGCGGATCAGCGCGGCAGCAGGCTCTCCAGCGGGGTGTGCGGGTCGCCGAGGGCGTCGGTGTCCACGGGGGCGGCGGCGCGGATCAGCTTCTGGATGTTCTCTGTGACGTCCCACACGTTGACGTTCATCCCGGCCAGCACGCGTCCCTCCTTCACCCAGAACGCGATGAACTCCCGCTTCCCGGCGTCGCCGCGGATCACCACCTGGTCGTACGAGCCGGGGGGCGCCCAGCCGCTGTACTCCATGCCCAGGTCGTACTGGTCGGAGAAGAAGTAGGGCACGCGGTCGTAGGTGACGTCCTGGCCGAGCATCGCGCGGGCGGCGACGGGGCCGCCGTTGAGGGCGTTGGCCCAGTGCTCGACACGCAGCCGGGTGCCGTAGAGGGCGTGCGGGAAGGCGGCGACGTCCCCGGCTGCGTGGATGTCGGGGTCGGAGGTGCGCAGCTGTTCGTCGACGGCGATGCCGCCGCCGTGCGCGCGGTCGGCGATCTCCAGGCCCGCCGCCTCGGCGAGCGCGGTGCGCGGGGCGGCGCCGATCGCGGCGAGCACGTCGTGCGCGGGGTGCTCCTCGCCGTCGTCGGTGCGGGCGGCGAGGACCAGGCCGTCCTGGCCGGTGATCTCGGTGAGCCGGGCACCGAAGTGGAACCGCACGCCGTGCTCGCGGTGCAGGTCGGCGAAGAGGGTGCCCAGCTCGGGGCCGAGGACGCCGTGCAGCGGCGTCGGATCGGCCTCGACGACGGTGACCTCGGCGCCGTACTCGCGGGCGGCGGCGGCGACCTCCAGGCCGATCCAGCCGGCTCCGGCGATCACCAGGTGCCCGTTGTCCCGGCCGAGGGAGGCGAGGACGCTCTTGAGGCGCTCGGCGTGCGCGAGGCGGCGCAGATGGTGGACGCCGACGAGGTCGGTGCCGGGGATGTCGAGGCGGCGCGGCTCGGCGCCGGTGGCGATGAGCAGCTTGTCGTAGCGGACGATGGTGCCGTCGCCGAACCGGACGGTGCGGGCGGCGCGGTCGACGGCGGCGACGGTCTGGCCGAGGTGCAGCTCGATGTCGTGGCGCGCGTACCAGGCGAGTTCATGGACGTAGACGCTGTCGCGGGCCTCCTTGCCGAGGAGGTAGCCCTTGGACAGCGGCGGCCGCTCGTACGGGTGGTCGCGTTCGTCGCAGATCAGTATCACCCGGCCGCTGAACCCTTCCGCGCGGAGCGTCTCGGCCGCCTTGGCTCCCGCCAGACCTCCACCGACGATGACGAATGTCTGATCAGCGTCGACCACTTGTTGCCTCCTCGTCAGGGTTCCGCCACTGTTGAGCGTCCCGCACGGTGCGTGATGCGGGAAGAGGGTGTGACCCGATCAGGCCACGGAGGGTTACATTCGGGCTCTTCTTCGTTCGCGGAGTCCCCGTCCGGCCCCGGAGTACACCCCGTCAGACCTCTTGCGTCTGTCTCCGCTTGTGTTCCGTCACGCGGATTCCGGCTTCCGCCGGGTGAGGCGCGCGTGCAGGGAGAGGGCGGAGGCGTCCGTCAGGGACGCTATCTGATCCACGATCACCCGTTTGCGCGCGCTGTCGCCGGGAGCCTGGTCGAACAGCGCGCGGAACTGCGGGTCGAGGCCCTCGGGCGCGCGGGCGGTGAGCGCCTCGGCGAGTTCCGCGACGACTATGCGCTGGTCGGCGCGGAGCCGTTCCTGTTCGGCGCGCTGCATGACGTAGCGGACGGCGACCGCCTTGAGGACCGCGCACTCCGTGCGTGCCTCGCGCGGGACGACGAGTTCGGCCGCGTACCGCGTGAGGCGCCCGCCGCCGTACGCCGCGCGGGTCGCGGTCTCGGCGGCCAGGCAGAAGCGGCCGATGAGCTGGCTGGTGGCGTCCTTGAGGCGGGCCTGGGCGGGCGCCGAGCCGTCGTAGCCGTGCGGCCACCACTCCTGGGCCTGGAGCCGGTCGAGGGCGGCGGACAGTTCGGCGGGGTCGGTGTCCGCGGGCACGTACCGTCCGACGGCCACCGCGAACACCGCCTGCCGCTCGGGTTCCGCGCGCAGGGCGGCCGGGTCGATGTGGCCCGCGTGCAGTCCGTCCTCGACGTCGTGCACCGAGTACGCCACGTCGTCCGACCAGTCCATGACCTGCGCCTCGAAGCAGGTGCGCGTGCCGGGGGCCTCCTTGCGGACCCAGTCGAACACCGGCCGGTCGTCCTCGTACGCCCCGAACTTCGCGGAGTGCGGGTCGGTGGGGTGGGCGCCGCGCGGCCAGGGGTACTTGGTCGCCGCGTCGAGCACGGCGCGCGTGAGGTTGAGCCCGACGGAGCCCTCCGGGGTGAACCGCTTGGGCTCGATGCGGGTGAGCAGCCGGAGCGACTGGGCGTTGCCCTCGAAGCCGCCGCAGTCCTGGGCGAACTCGTTGAGCGCCTGCTCGCCGTTGTGCCCGAAGGGCGGGTGGCCGAGGTCGTGCGAGAGGCAGGCGGCTTCGACCAGGTCGGGGTCGCAGCCGAGGGCGGCGCCCAGTTCACGGCCGACCTGGGCGCACTCCAGGGAGTGGGTGAGCCGGGTGCGGGGGCTCGCGTCCCAGGCGAGGCTGTGCGTGCCGGGGGCCACCACCTGCGTCTTGCCCGCCAGGCGGCGCAGGGCCGCGGAGTGCAGCACACGCGCGCGGTCCCGCTGGAAGGCGGTGCGGCCGGGGCGTTTGTCGGGCTCGGGGGCCCAGCGCTCGGCGGCCTGCTCGTCGTAGGCGGACGGATCGGGTGCCAGGGGGTCGCCGGGTGCGGGTGTGGTGCCTTCCATGCGTATGACAGTAGGCGCCCGCGGTGACAATCGGAGGTACGGCGGGGGATGGAGTTGCCGTGTGGTTCAGGCGGCGCTCGTGGCGGGGGCCGCGAGCGCCTGGTCGTAGCGGTGCAGGACCAGGCGGGCCAGGGCGGGGTGGTCGCCGAGCGGCGCGGCGGCGACCCAGGGGGCGGCGTCGGCGCACTGGCCGGCGAACCGGCCGGGCGCGGTGAAGCAGGACGCGACCGCGACCCGGTCCCGGCCGCGGGCGGCCAGCTCCCGCAGGGCCTCGGGGACGGTGGGCGAGGCCGCGGCGGCGTAGGCGGGGACGACGGGCACGCCGAGGCGTTCCGCGAGCAGCCGTGCGGTGCGGCGGGTGCCGGTGGCGGACTCCGGGTCGCGCGACCCGGCGGCGGCGAGGACGACGGCGCTGACGCGGCGCTCGGCGTCGGTCATGCGGGCGGGCCAGCCGGCCTCGGTGAGGCGGGCGTGCAGGGTCTCGGCGAGCAGGGGGTGCGGGCCGAGCGGCGCGGCCACGCGCGCGTGTACGGGTGCGTGCGCGGCCATCTCGGGGATGTCGTGCTTGACGTGGTAGCCGGGGCTGAAGAGGAGGGGGACGAGGACGGCCCCGGTGACGGACGGCGTGTCCGGCGTGCCGGGCGCGGGCGCGGCGAGGGAGGCGAGCGTGTCGGGCAGCAGGGGGGCGTTCAGCTCGATGTGACCGAGGCGCACGTCCAGGCCGGGGCGCTGCTCGCGGACGCGGTCCTGGAGGGCGCGGACGGTGACCAGGGCGCGGGGGTCCCGGCTGCCGTGCGCCACCAGGACCAGCGGGGGCGGCCCGGACGGCTTCGGGGGCCGCCGGTTGCCGAGGGCGGCCAGGGCGCGGGGGGAGTTCGACACCGTCATGTGGGGATCCTCGCGGCCGGAGATTGCACCGCCGTTGCCTGACAGTGACCGGTGTTTGCAGGCGGTTCACGGTGGTGGAGCGGGTGCTGTGAGGCGCGTACGTGCCGCTGCCACGTATTCGATACTACGACCCGCCAACCGGAAGGCCGGGCGGTGCGTCCTCATGGACCGAGGGCGAGGCGCCGACCGAGGGACACGATATGAAGATCGACATCCGCCGCCCGGCATGGCTGCCGGGGTGGGTACGTCTGCCGCGCACCCGTGCCGGACGGCGCAGGGCCGTGCAGGCGGCGATGGCGGTGTGCGTACTGGCGCTGCTCCCGGCGACCTGGCTGTACGTCTCCACGGGTGACCGGCTCCGCAGCCCGGCCGACGTGCCGCGCACCGACGTGGCGGTGGTCTTCGGCGCCGGTCTGTGGAACGGCGAGCCGTCGCCGTACCTCGCCCACCGGCTGGACGCGGCGGCGGAGCTGTACCGCGCGGGGCGGGTGAAGGTCCTCCTGGTCACGGGCGACAACAGCCGCAAGGACTACGACGAGCCGGACGCGATGCGCGCGTACCTCCGCGGGCGCGGCGTCCCGGCCGGCCGCATCGTGCGCGACTACGCGGGCTTCGACACCTGGGACTCCTGCGTGCGCGCGAAGAGGATCTTCGGCGTGGACCGGGCGGTCCTGATCAGCCAGGGCTTCCACATCCGGCGGGCGGTGGCGCTGTGCGAGGCGGCGGGCGTGACATCGTACGGCATCGGGGTGGACGAGGCGCACAACGTGACCTGGTACTACGGCGGCACACGTGAGGTGCTGGCGGCGGGCAAGGCGGCGCTGGACGCGCTGTTCCACCCGGACCCGCAGTTCCTGGGCCCGAAGGAGCCGGGGGTGACGCGGGCGCTGGCCGACGGGTGAGCAGCCCCGGTGGGAGGCCGCTCCTCACGGCGCCCGCCCCGCGGCGGAGAGGTCGGCTTCCCGGCCGTGTAACAGGGTGCCGTCAGGGCACGTAACACGTCCGAAGCACGCTGGGCGGTATGCAGAACTCCGCGACGCCCACGCACTGCCCGTACTGCGCCCTGCAGTGCGGCATGAATCTGACGCCCACCCCCGAGGGGTCGGTCGAGGTGACCGAGCGGGCGGACTTCCCGGTGAACCGGGGCGCGCTGTGCGGCAAGGGCCGTACGGCACCGGCGGTGCTGTCGTCGCGGGTGCGGCTGACGGCGCCGCTGGTGCGCGGCGGGGACGGTGAGCTGGTCCCGGCGAGCTGGGAGGAGGCCCTGGACCGGATCGCGGGGGCGCTGTCCTCGGTGCGGTCGGCGTACGGCGCGGACGCGGTCGGGGTGTTCGGCGGGGGCGGCCTGACGAACGAGAAGGCGTACACGCTGGGCAAGTTCGCGCGGGTGGCGCTCGGCACCTCGCAGATCGACTACAACGGCCGGTTCTGCATGTCGTCGGCGGCGGCGGCCGGGACGAAGGCGTTCGGCCTGGACCGGGGCCTGCCGTTCCCCCTCTCGGACATCCCGCGGACGGGCTGTGTGATCCTGGTCGGCTCGAACCTGGCGGAGACGATGCCGCCGGCGCTGCGGTACCTGTCGGAACTGAAGGCGAACGGCGGCACGTTGATCGTCATCGATCCGCGCCGCACGAAGACCGCCGAACAGGCGGACCTGCACCTGGCCCCGCGTCCCGGGACGGATCTCGCCCTGGCGCTCGGTCTGTTGCACCTGGTGGTGGCCGAAGGCCGCACGGACGAGGCGTACATCGCCGAGCGCACCACGGGCTGGGAGGAGGCGCGGGCGGCGGCGATGGCGCACTGGCCGGAGTACGTGGAACGCATCACCGGCGTCCCGGTCCCCCGACTCCGGGAGACGGTGCGTCTGTTCTGCGAGCCGGAGTCGGCCATGGTGCTCACGGCACGCGGCCCGGAGCAGCAGTCCAAGGGCACGGACACGGTGGGCGCGTGGATCAATCTGTGTCTGGCGACGGGCCGGCCGGGCCGCCCGCTGTCCGGATACGGCTGTCTGACCGGGCAGGGCAACGGGCAGGGCGGCCGCGAACACGGCCAGAAGGCCGACCAGTTGCCGGGCTACCGCAAGCTGACCGACCCGGAGGCGCGTCGCCATGTGGCGGAGGTGTGGGGCGTGGACCCGGACTCCCTCCCCGGTCCCGGCCGCAGCGCCTACGAACTCCTCGACGCCCTGGGCACGGACGTGAAGGCACTGCTGCTGATGGGCTCGAACCCGGTGGTCTCGGCCCCGCGCGCGGCCCATGTGGAGTCCCGTATCCGCTCCTTGGACTTCCTGGCGGTGGCGGACGTGGTGCTGTCGGAGACGGCGGAGCTGGCGGACGTCGTCCTCCCGGTCACGCAGTGGGCGGAGGAGACGGGTACGACGACCAGTCTGGAGGGCAGGGTGCTGCTGCGCCGCAGGGCGCTGACCCCGCCCCAGGGGGTGCGCAGCGACCTGGAGGTGCTGCACGGCCTGGCGGAACGGCTGGGCGAGGGCGGGGACGAGGCCCTGGAGAAGAAGTTCCCGACGGACCCGGAGGAGGTCTTCGAGGAACTGCGCAGGGCGAGCGCGGGCGGGGCGGCGGACTACTCGGGGATCACGTACCGGCGGCTGGCGGAGGGCGACGGCGTCTTCTGGCCGTGCCCGGCGACGGAGACGGCCGAACGCGCGCCGGGCACCCCCCGTCTGTTCCTGGACCGCTTCGCGACCCCGGACGGCAGGGCCCGCTTCGCCGCCGTCACGCACCGTCCGCTGGCCGAGGAACCGGACGCGGAGTACCCGCTGCTGCTGACGACGGGGCGGGTGGTGGCCCAGTACCAGTCCGGCGCCCAGACCCGCCGGGTCGCCGAACTGAACGCCGCCGCACCGGGCCCGTTCGTGGAACTGCACCCGAGGCTGGCGGCGAGCCTGGGCGTGGCGGAGGCGGACCCGGTGGCGGTCGTCTCACGCCGCGGCCGGGCGGTCGCCCCCGCCCGCATCACCACCGCCATCCGCCCGGACACGGTGTTCATGCCGTTCCACTGGCCGGGCGAGGGCCGCGCCAACACCCTGACGAACCCGGCCCTGGACCCGACGTCGAAGATGCCGGAGTTCAAGGCGTGCGCGGTACGGCTGGAGGCGGTGGAACGGTAGAGGGCGCCGGGCGGCAGGGAGCCGGGCGGTGCGGCGGCTCGAGCCGCGCCCCCGCCGCCGCTCGGCCTCGACGCTCGGCCTCGCCGTCGGCGGAGGTCTTCAACGGTCCGGCCATGACAGCGGCCCGGCGGAATTCCTCAGGCGGGCAGTGCCGGTGCCCCGGACTTCGGGCTTTGATCCCGGTCAGGCGGATTGTCCCGCGAGGTCACCGAAAGGCGAGGTGACGCCGTCTCAGATGGTCGGGGTGTCGTCGACGACCGGCCTGTGGACCTCGACCACCGGCTTCCATCCCGCGGAGAACTCGATGAAGTCCGCACGGGTGGGGTAGGTGTCGATCGCGCGACGGTCACGCTTGGGGGTGTCGCCCCCCTTGCGTCCCCGGGGAACCTGCTCCTCGAAGATGTCGACCTTGACGTCGGGAACCTCCTTGAGGCCCTGACGCCAGATCTGCACGATGTCGGCGCCGAACGCCTGCCGGGCCGCGGCGTAAAGGGCCGTGAGGGCCCCCCTGTCCCCGCCGGGGACGAAAAGCGCCAGGTCCAGCACGACACCGGCGGACTGGAGGACCTCGATGGTCACCGGCCCGTTCTCGTCGGCCAGGTAGATTCCGGCTTCGTTCTCGTCGTCAGGAAGGCAGGAGACCTCTTCCTGGAATACGGTCCTCGCCGTGACCGAGCCGCCCTCGAAATCCTCACCGGACTTGGTCAGAAAAGCAGGGACATAGCAGTCGGGAAGCTTGAGTTCTGCCGTGTCGGCGGAAACGAAGAGCCTGTCCTTCACGCCGAGCTTCGCTACCTCTTCCAGCGAGAGGCGGCGAGCGGCGATCTTCTCCGTGTTCACGATTTCCCCTTCAGATTGCACAGTCCCTGCGGACGAGGACGCTACCACGAAACGCCGAGGTCAACTGCCCAGTAATCCTTGGGTAAATGGCCTTCGACGGCCTGCGCCGGAGGACACCGGAGCGAGTGCCGCTCGGCCGGGAACACGCATCCGCGAGGCAGTGTCCCCCGTCATGGTCTCGGGGATCAACCGGCGGTTGCATTTCGGTGCGTCGGGTGGCACGGAGGGACCAAAGGAGAATTCACGGCAGATATCACCCATATCCCCTCCGGGGAGATGACGGCGAGACGAGGCGAGGCGATCCGTTCGTCGTGCATTCCGACGCGGCCGGCCAGGCACCCCGACCGGAGAGGCCGAGCACGAGGGCCGCGATGTTCCAGGCGTCGTCCTCGCCCCGGTGGTGACGGCCTTCGAGCCGCTTCCCGGCGATCTTCAGGGCCTGCGCCATGCCGGGACGTTTACGCAGGCCGTAGGCCTCGGTGAAGACGGCCTTGGCGTTGGTGTGACGGCGGTCGAAGGGGTAGGGCGTCCGGGTGGCCCGGCACTGCCGGGTGAACTGGTGGCGGTCGTAGTCGCCCCAACTGGCCCACGGGCGCACGCCCGCGCCGTGCCGGGCCGCCAGGAGCCGGCACGCCTCGGCGAAGGTGACCCCCTCGTCGACCTCGTCCTGGGTGAGGCCGGTCAGCTCCGTGCAGAACCCGCTGACCTCCGACCGGGCGGGCCGCACCAGGATCCGGTGCCGGGCCAGGCGCTCCCCCGCGTCCAGGTCGACGACGGTCAGCCCGATCTCGATGATCTCGCTGACCTCGCCGGGCGGCGGGGAACCGGCCCAGCAGGTCGCTTCCACGTCCACGACGTTGACGAGGCCCCCGGCCCCGGTGCTGTCCATGACGGGAAGGGTAGGGAGGGGCGGCGGACGCGGCACGTGGTTTTCGGGGCGGGCGGACACACGGCGTACGGCCCTGCCGCCACCTTCCCGGGTGGCGGCAGGGCCGTCGAGGTCATCCGGCGCGGGTCCTGCCGGGGAGGCCGTGGATCAGCGCAGCGGGACGTCCACCCGGACGGGGCCGGCGAGGTCCCGCTCGCCGGGCGTCACGACGAGGGCACCGTCGGCGGTCTCGGCGGTGGCTCCGGCGGCGGCGGTGGCGGCGGCGAGGTCCAGGGCGTCGCCGTCGGCGTCGAGGGTGACGCGGGTGCCCGCCGGCGCGTCGACGAACGCGTGGGCCGTCTGCCCGGTGCGGGTCCAGCGGACCCAGGGTTCGTCGGACGGCCGCGCGAGGTCCGCGGCGAGGGGACGCGAGCCGAAGACCGCCTCTTCGTTGGCGCGGTTCCAGGCTCCGAGGTCCTCCAGGGTGCGGCGCTGGAGCGGGGTGACCTCGCCGGAGGCGGTGAGGCCGATGTTCAGCAGCAGGTTGCCGCCGCGCGAGACGACGTCCAGGAAGTGGCGCACGGCGCCTGCCCCGCTGAGGGAGTTGGACTCGTCCTCCAGTCGGTTGTGGCCGAAGGAGAAGCCGACGCCCCGGCAGTTCTCCCAGGCGCCGTCGCCCTCGCCGTCCCGGCCCTGCTCGTACTCGCTGGTGCGGAAGTCCCAGTGGGTCTCGCCCCAGCGGTCGTTGGCCACGCCTTCGGGGCGGGCGGCGTAGAAGCGGCGGAAGAGCTCGACGAGGCTCTTGTCCCCCTCGGGCTTGCCGGCGTCGGGGTACTCGATGTCTCCCCACAGGACTTCCGGCCGGTACTTCTCGATGAGGTCGGCGACGTGGTCGAAGGCGTAGTCGGCGTAGGCCTTGTCCCGCGGGCGCAGGGCGTCGTCGATGTGGCGCGTGATGGGCGGGGTCTGGGTGAAGTGCCAGTCGAGGCCGCCGGAGTAGTACACGCCGAAGCGGATGCCCCTGCGTTCGGCGGCGGCGCGGAACTCGCCGATCAGGTCGCGTCCGGGGCCGCGGCGGACGGTGTTGCGGTCGCCGGTGCCGGGAGCGTCCCAGAGGGTGACGCCGTCGTGGTGCTTGGTGGTGGGGACGAAGTAGCGGGCGCCGGTGGCGGCGACGAGGTCCATGACGGCGTCGGCGTCGAAGGACTCGGCCTTCCACAGGTCGAGGAACGTGTCGTAGTCGGCCCCGCCGTAGACCTCCTGGTGGTGCCGGCCGGCCGGGCTGCCCTCGATGCGGATGGTGTTGTAGTACCACTCGGCGTACGGGTTGTGCCTGAACCACTCCTCCTCGTCGATGGTGCCGAGGGCACCGATCGGCTCGCCCCAGGCCGGGACGGAGTAGGGGCCCCAGTGGACGAAGATGCCGAGCTTGGCGTCCTGGAACCAGGCCGGCGTCGCGCGCTCGAACCGCTGGTACTGCTGCGGGCGCACAGGAGCGTTCTTGAACATGGCCATGCCGGGATGGTCCTTTCCGGGGTCGGATCTCTACGGTCCGGGGTCGGATGTCTGTGGTCCGGGGTCGGATTGTCTGTCGTCCGGGCTCGGATACGGCTCCGGTGTCAGCGGCCGCCGAGGCCCGAGGTGACGATGCCGCGCACGAGGTAGCGCTGGAGGACGATCAGCAGGACGGTGGACGGCAGCATGGAGATCACCGAGGCGGCCATGACGAGGTGCCACTGGGTCCCCTGCTGGCCGAAGAACTGCTGGAGGCCGAGCGGGATGGTGCCGAGGTCGGTGACGTCGTTGACGATCACCAGCGGCCACAGGAACGAGTTCCAGTAGGTGATGAAGGTGAACACGGCGAGCACCGCGAGGGAGGGCCGGGCCAGCGGGAGCATGATGCGGAAGAAGGTGCCGAGGTGGCCCAGGCCGTCGATGCGGGAGGCGTCCTCCAGCTCCTGCGGGACGGTCAGGAAGAACTGGCGCAGCAGGAACGCGCCGAGCGCGGTGAACGCCCAGGGCACGATGAGCGCCTGGTAGGTGTTGACCCAGCCCAGTTCTCTCATGAGGACGAAGGCCGGCACGATGACGACCTCCTGCGGCAGCATCATCGTCGCGAGGAAGACCAGGAAGGTCGTGGTGCGTCCGCGCCAGCGCAGCCGGGCGAAGGCGTAGCCGGAGAGTGCCGACACCGCGAGGGTGATGAGGGTGCCGCCGGCCGCGACGAGGACGCCGTTGAGGAGGTAGCGGGTGAACGGCGCGTAGGAGAAGACCTCGGAGTAGTTGCTCCAGCGGAGGGCCGAGCCGACCAGGGACGGCGGGGTCGAGAAGATCTCCGACGGTGCCTTCAGCGAGGTGCCGATCATGAAGATCAGCGGGGACATGAAGATCAGCGCGACGAGGACGAGCAGGGTGTGGCCGACCACCGAGCGCAGGTTGCGGACGCCGCGACTGCGGGAAACGACGTCACTCATAGTGCACCCACTTCTTCTGCCCGAGGAACTGCACGGCGGTGACGCCGAGGATGATGACGAACAGCACCCAGGCCGCGGCGGAGGCAAGTCCCAGCTTCTGGAACGTGAAGCCCTGGTTGTAGATGAACTGCACGAGGGTGACCGTGGAGTCGCCGGGGCCGCCGCGCGTCATGATGTACGGCTGGATGAAGACCTGGAAGGAGGTGATGAGGGTCATCGTTGTCGCGAAGAACAGGGACGGCGAGATCAGCGGGAGCTTGATCCGCCAGAACACCGTCCAGGCGTTCGCGCCGTCCAGCGCGGCGGCCTCCAGCTGACTCTCCGGCACGGAGTCCAGCGCGGACGAGAAGACGATCATGTTGTATCCGAAGCCCTGCCAGACGCTCATGACGACGATCGCGATCATCGCCCAGTGCGGGTCGGCGAGGAAGTCCGGCATCGTGATGCCGAGGAAGGACCGCGCCGTCGCGTCGATGGCGCCGTCCGGCTGGTAGAGCATGCGCCACACGACCGCGTTGGCGACGATCGGGGTGACGGTGGGCAGGAAGAAGACGACCCGGAAGATCTGCCGGTGCCTGATCTTCGGGGACAGCCAGGCCGCCATGCCGAGGGACACCACGAGGTTGAGCGGCACATAGAGGACGACGAACAGGAACGTGTTGCTCAGCGCCGTGCGAAACGTCGGATCACCGAGGAGCGCGCTGTAGTTGCCGAGGCCGATCCATGACGGGGAGCCGATCATGGGCCAGTCGTGCAGGCTCATGAACAGGGCGATGACGACGGGGACCAGGGTGAAGAGCGCGAGCCCGAGGGCGTGGGGCGCGGCGAATCCGACGCCCCACGCTCCGGACCGGCCGCGCCGACGGCCACCCTGGGGGTGGACCTTCGGCGCAGCCGTGGCAGTCACCTCACGTACAAGGGTTTTTGCCATGCTGGGTTCCGGCTACTTTCCGAGTTGGCGGGAGATCTCCGCGAGCACGTCCTTGGCCGGCTTCTCCCCGTTCACCATCTGCGGGCCGTACTGGCTGAGCAGCTGGCCGAGCTTGTCGCCGTCGGTGCTGCCGGGCAGCGGGACGGCGCTCGCCAGCGCGCTGTCCAGGGCCTCCTCGGCGCCGTCGATGCCGGCGTTCTCGTACCACACCGACTGAGCCGCCGTGCGGGCGGGGAAGGCCCGGCCGTCCTTGGCGAGCGAGGTCAGGGTCTTCTCGGACGTCATCGCGGTGATGGCCTTGAAGGCGGCCTCCGGGTCGGAGCAGGTCTTGGAGATGCCGAACCCGCTGCCCGCCGAGTAGGTCTTCTGGGCCCCCGCGGGCGACGGCACGGTCGTGACGCCCACGCCGAACTTGGCCTTGGCCTTGAAGTCGAGGGTGTTCCAGGGACCGCCCACCACGGACGCGGCCGTGCCGTTGATGAAGGCGTTGTCGTCGGCGGTGGCGTCGGCTCCGTCGGCCTTGGTCGCGGTGCCGGCCTTGACGAGGGCGGCGAGCCGCCCGACACCGGCGGCGACCTTCGGGTCGTCGAGGGCGACCTTGCCGGAGTCGTCGATCATCTTGCCGCCGTCGGTCGAGAGAATCGTTCCTTCAAGGAAGATGTCCTCGACGGTGGTGGCGAGCGCGACCTGTCCGCTCTTCTTGAGGGCCTTGGCGGCGGCGTCGAAGTCGTCGACGGTCCAGCCCGGCTTCGGTGCGTCGACGCCCGCCTTCTTGAAGGCGTCCTTGTTGTAGAAGAGGAGGAGCGGGCCGGTGTCGTAGGGGAGGGCGTACTGCTTGCCGTCCACGGCCAGGGCCTTCAGTGCCCCCTTGTCGAAGGCGGCGGCGTCGAATCCGGTCGACTTGATGAGGTCGTCGAGCGGCAGGAGACCGTCGGAGAACTGGTTCACGCGCAGACTCTGCATCGCGACGACGCAGGGCGCGCCGGACGTCCCCAGCTGCGTGGAGATCTTCGTCCAGTAGTCGGCGAACGGCGCCCCCTGGAGGGACATCTTCTTGCCGGACGCCTCGGCGCCCGCGTTCCCGACGCCTTCCCAGACCTTCTGGTCGTCCGACGAGCCGATCCACATCGACCAGGTGAGGGTGTCGCTGCTGCTGCCCGCGCTCTGGCCGCTGGAACAGGCTGTCAGGAGCAGGGCCCCCGCAGCCATCGCGGCGACGGCCGCAGTACGTACTCTCATGTCATCACCTTTGATTTCATCCGGCCTGGTGGCAGGGATAATCCGGGCCAGGCAGCAGCGATACAATCATCGGATGTCTAACGTGTCAACGGGATCTCATTTGATAGATATCTCCCCGTAACACACAAAGACATCGGACAAGTGCGCTCAGGTGCGCACTCTGAGACCCGACATACCGCCGTCGACCTCGACGACCGTCCCGGTCGTGGAGCCCGCCCGGGGGCTGGCGAGATAGGCCACGGCGTCGGCGACCTCCGCGGCCTCGACGAGGCGCCCGTGGGGCTGGCGGGCGTCCAGGGCGGCCCGCTCGGCGACCGGGTCGTCGGCGGCGTCCAGCAGGCGGGTCACCCACGGCGTCGCGGCGGTGCCGGGACTCACGGCGTTCACCCGGATCCCCTCGCGCACATGGTCGGCCGCCATCTGGAGCGTGAGCGAGTACAACGCCCCCTTGCTGGCGCCGTACAGGGCGCGCTCGGGGAGTCCGGCGCTCGCCGCGATGGAGCACATGTTCACGATCGCGGCGCAGGAGGAGGCGCGCAGCCACGGCAGGGCGGCACGGCTGACGCGTACGGCGCCGAGCACATTGATGTCGAGGACCCGGTGCCATTCCTCGTCGGAGTTGTCGGCCACGGTGCCCCGCGCGCCGATCCCGGCGTTGTTGACGACGACGTCGAGTCCGCCGAACGTCTCGGCGACCCGCTCCACCGCCGCCCGTACGTCGTCGTCGCGTCCGACGTCCACGCGGTAGGCGTCGGCCTCGCCCTCCGGCGGGTTCAGATCGAGTACGGCGACCCGCGCGCCCTCCTCGCGCAGCCGCGCGACGATCGCGGCCCCGATGCCCGACGCACCGCCGGTGACCAGGGCCCGGACGCCCGCGAAGCCGGTCATCGGGTCACCTGCCGCTGCCGGCCGAGCCCGTCGATCCCGACCTCGACGACGTCTCCGGGGCACAGATAGGGGAACCGTCCCGACAGGGCGACGCCCTCGGGCGTGCCCGTCATGATCAGGTCACCGGGTTCCAGCACCAGGAACTGGCTCAGCCGCCAGACGATCTGGGCGACGTCGAAGATCATGTCGGCGGTGCTGGAGTCCTGGCGGGGTTCGCCGTTCACCCAGCTGCGCAGCCGCAGCTTCGCCGGGTCGATCTCGTCGGCGGTGGCGAGCCAGGGGCCGACGGGCGAGAAGCCGGGGAAGGACTTGCCCTTGCTCCACTGACCGCCGGAGCGTTCGATCTGCCACTCCCGCTCGGAGAGATCGTTGACGAGGGTGTATCCGGCGACGTGGGAGAGGGCCTCGTCGGGTGAGGCGAGATAGCTCGCCCGGCGGCCGATCACCACGCCGAGCTCCACCTCCCAGTCGGTCTTCACGCTGCCCGGGGGGATGGTGACGTCGTCGTAGGGCCCGGCCACGGTGTTGGGCGTCTTGAGGAACACCACCAGGTCCTCCGGGGGCTCGGCCCCGGACTCCGCGGCGTGGGCGGCGTAGTTCATCCCCACGCAGACGACCGCGGACGGCCGGGCGAGGGGGGCGCCGATCCGCTGCCCGGCGCGCTCGATGCGCGGGAGCCGGCCCGCGCGCACCGCTTCGGCGACGCGGTCCAGGGGGTGCGACAGGAAGTCCCCGTCGATGTCGTCCGTGAAGGCCGACAGGTCGAGGTAGTGGTCTTCGGCGACGACGACCGGTATCTCCCGGCCGGCCTCCCCGATCCGTGCGAGTTTCATGAGGGTTCACTCCGGAACATCGGAACTCTGAGCCCATATCTGGGGCAGGTCGACGGCACCATACCATTTGACCCTTTCAATGACCCGATGTTTAGATGCCTCCCGGGAGGACCCATGCACACGATCACATCCGTCTCCACGGCGGACGTCCGCTTCCAGACCTCCGCGTCGCTGGACGGCTCGGACGCCATGAACGCGGACCCCGACTACTCGGCGGCCTATGTCGTCATCCGCACCGACGCACCGGACGGCCATGAAGGGCACGCGTTCGCCTTCACCATCGGCCGCGGCAACGACGTGCAGGTGGCCGCCATCCAGATGCTGGAGGGCCATCTGCTCGGACGTGCGATCGAGCCGCTGCTCGACGACATGGGCGAGGCGTGGCGGATCCTCGCGCACGACTCCCAGCTGCGCTGGCTGGGGCCCGAGAAGGGCATCATGCACATGGCCATCGGCGCGGTCCTCAACGCGCTGTGGGACCTCAAGGCCAAGCGGGCCGGCCTGCCGTTGTGGCAGCTGCTGGCCCGGATGTCCCCCGAACAGATCGCCGACCTCGTCGACTACCGCTACCTCACCGACGCCCTGACCCGCGAGGAGGCCGTCGCCATCCTGCGCCGCGCCGAGCCCGGCCGGGCCGGGCGCGAGCGGATCCTGCTGGCCGACGGATACCCCGCCTACACGACCAGCCCCGGCTGGCTCGGCTACTCCGACGACAAGCTCGCCCGCCTGTGCCGCGAGGCCGTCGACGCCGGATTCCCGCAGATCAAGCTGAAGGTCGGCGCCGATCTCCACGACGACATCCGACGTATGCGCATCGCCCGTGAGGTCTGCGGCGACGGCTTCCCCATCGCGGTCGACGCCAACCAGCGCTGGGACGTGGCCACCGCCATCGAGTGGGTCCGCGCCCTCGCGCCCTTCGACGTGGCCTGGGTGGAGGAACCGACCAGCCCCGACGACATCCTGGGGCACGCGGCCATCGCCCGCGGCATCGCCCCCGTGCCGGTGGCCACCGGCGAGCACGTCCACAACCGCATCATGGTCAAGCAGTTCCTGCAGGCCGGGGCGCTCCAGGTCCTCCAGATCGACGCGGCCCGCGTCGGCGGGGTCAACGAGAACATCGCCCATCTGCTGCTGGCCGCGAAGTTCGGCACCCGTGTCTGCCCCCACGCCGGAGGCGTGGGCCTGTGCGAGGCCGTGCAGCATCTGTCCATGTTCGACTTCGTCGCCGTTTCCGGGACGGCCGAGGGACGCATGATCGAGTTCGTGGACCATCTGCACGAGCACTTCGTCACCCCGACGGTGATCCGGAACGGCCGGTACGTCACCCCGACCGCCCCCGGCGCCGGGACCGAGATGCACGCGGCCTCGATCGCCGCCCACCGCTGGACCGCAGAGACGGGAATCGCCGTATGACCGACCGCCTGGGATTCGGAGCCGCATCCATCGGCAACCTGTACCGCGAGGTGTCCGACGACGACGCCCGCGCGGTGCTGGAGGAGGCCTGGGACGGCGGTATCCGCAGCTACGACACCGCGCCCCACTACGGCCTCGGCCTCAGCGAACGCCGGCTCGGCGCGTTCCTGCGGGAGAAGCCGCGCGACGCGTACCGCCTGTCGACCAAGGTCGGCCGCCTGATCGTGCCGAACACCGGCCGCCGCCAGGGCACCGACGAGGCGCACGGGTTCGTGGTGCGCGACGACCACGTACGGCAGTGGGATCCCAGCCTGGCCGGGGTACGGCGCAGCCTGGACGCCTCGCTGGAGCGGCTCGGGATCGACCGCGTCGACACCCTCTTCCTCCACGATCCCGACGTCTACGGCCTCGACGAGGGACTGCGGCTGGGGCTGCCCGCGCTCGCGCGCCTCAGGGAGGCCGGGCTGGTCGACGAGATCGGCGTCGGCGTCAACAGCGTGGAGGCGGCCGTCCGCGCGGTCCGCGAGGGCGACCTCGACGTCGTCATGATCGCCGGCCGCTACACCCTGCTCGAACAGCCCGCCGCCGAGGAACTCCTCCCGCTGTGCCGGAAGCGGGGCGTGCGGGTGCTCGCGGTCGCGGTGTTCAACTCGGGGCTGCTCGCCTCCGACAACCCCGCCACGGCGCACTACAACTACGGGGCCGTACCGTCCGAGCTGGTCGAGCGCACCGAGCGGCTGCGCGAGGTCTGCGCCCGCTTCGGTGTGTCGCTGCCCACCGCCGCCATCCAGTACCCGCTGCTCCACCCGGCCGTGGACCAGGTGGTCGTCGGCACGGCACGCACCAGCTCGCTGCGCGCCAACCTCCAGCACATGAGAACGGTGATACCGGGCCGGCTGTGGGAGACGCTGCGCGAGGAGGGGCTGATTCCCTGACGGCGTCTCCGGGACACGTCAGTCCGACGGAACCGGCAGTCCGACGGGACCGGCTACGGCCCGGACAGCGCACGCGGCGCAGTCCGGGCCGTTCTCCGTCGGAAGACCGCCGTCTCAGTCGCGGATCCCGTAGACCCGGCGCGCGGTGCCCGCGGCGACCTGCGGCCAGTCGCGCCCGCCGACGACATCGCGTACGAGACCGAACCACGCGTCTGCCGTCGTCCCGGCGTCGGTGCCGGTGCTCACCGGCCAGTCGCCGCCGAGCAGACAGCGTTCCGGGCCGAACAGGTCGAGGGCCGCGCGGAGCAGATCCGGACCGTTCCGGTGCAGGGTCGCGGCGTCGGACGCCTCGGCGGGGAGTCCGGAGAGCTTCACCGTCAGCCGCTCATGACGGGCGAGGCGGCGCAGCGCCGTCAGCCACGCCTGTCCGGCCTCCGAGCCGAGTCCCTCGTCCACCGGCGGCTTGCCCAGGTGGTCGAGGACGGTGATCCCGTCGGAGGAGCCGTCCAGGAGACGGTCGAGGTCGCCGAGCTGGGTCCGGCGCACGCAGGCGTCGAAGACGAGACCGGCGCGGGCGACCTCGGCGAGTGCCGTACGCAGCGCGGGCGCCGCGAGCCGCTCGGGAGGGAGCCCCTGGAGCAGGTGACGGACCCCGCGCACCAGCGGCAGCCGGGCCACCCGGTCGATCCGCGCGGCGGCGTCGGGCGCCTCCAGATCGGCCGCGACGACCATGGCCGCCAGTCCGGGCCAGTCCAGTCCGGCGACCCAGCGGGCCTCGTCGAGGGCCTGGTCCGGGGTGACGTCGGCCTCCACGAACACCCACCGCGTGACCGTGCCGCCGGCGTCGTCGATGTCGTCCGGCAGCCTCGGCCGGTCCAGCGCCGTCCCGGCGAGCCAGTCGTAACGCAGCCGGCGCGGGTCCCAGACGTGCACATGCGCGTCGATCAGGTCCGTGCCGGTCCTGTCCGTCCGACCGCTCACCGTCCGCCGTCCCGCTGCGCCGCGAGGTCCCAGACCTGTTCGAGCGGGGCGGTGCCCTCCTCGCCGTCGGCGTCACGGAACAGTTCGACGAACCGCCCGATGTCCTGCTGCCAGGCCCGGTCGGCGGGTTCCTGGGGCAGCGCCGCGCGGGCGGCGTCCCAGTCGTCGCACTCGACCAGGTGGAACAGCCGGCGTCCCGAACGCCAGATCGTCCAGTCGTGGATACCGAGTCTGCCGAACGCGGCGACCAGGTCGTCGGGGATCCGCAGGTGCCGTTCCCGGTAGGAATCGACGGCACCCTCCCGGATCTCGGAGTGCAGCGCGACGCGCATCAGCGGGCCTTTCTGAGCCAGTGCTCCACGCCGGAGACGTGGGCGATCATCAGTGCCTGGGCGAGTTCCGCGTCCCGGTGCCGTACGGCCTCCAGGATGCTGCGGTGCTCGCCGATCGTGCGGGCGACCGAGCCGCCCTCGGTGATGCCGCGCCAGACGCGGGCGCGGACGGTGTGGCTCGACAGGGAGTCGAGGAGAGTGGTCAGGTAGGCGTTGCCGGCCGCCTCGGCGATGAGCTGGTGGAACGCGATGTCGTGGGCGACGAGGCTCTCCACGTCGGCGTCCTCACCGACGTCCGCGAGCTGCTTCTCGATCTCGTCGAGCCGGGCGTCGGTGATCGAGCGGCAGGCGAGGGCGGTCACCTGGGGTTCGAGCATCCGCCGGACGGCGAGGATCTCCAGGATCGAGTCGTCCTGGTGGAGATCGACGACGAACGACATGGCCTCCAGCAGCAGCCTCGGTTCGAGGCTGGTGACATAGGTGCCGTCGCCGCGCCGTACGTCCAGGACGCGGATGACCTCCAGCGCCTTCACGGCCTCGCGCAGGGAGTTGCGCGAGAGGCCGAGCGACTCGCTGAGCTCCTTCTCGGGGGGAAGCCGGGAGCCGGGAGCGAGCTCGCCCGAAACGATCATATTTTTGATCTTGAGAATCGCTGCATCAGTGACCGCCATGGCGACCACTGTAGACCAAATGATCGGATGTCTGGCCGGCGGGGTCGATCCGGCCCTGGGCACCACCGAGCGACCGCCCCGCCTACCCCACGCCTGGCCCCTGCCTTGCCCATGCCCGGCCGGGCGATGCCGGCCCGGAGGACGACGGCGACGAACATGCCCATTGACCCGATGTCCACGACAGGTGCGGCCACCAGCTCGACGCGGCCCGGCCGATGACATCCGACCGACGCTCACGCATCCGGCAGAGCCGGGACGATGATGTCGTCGATGACGGGCAACTCCGCGCCGACGCCGTCACCCGGGCCGTACGGACCCTGCCGACGGGCGGCGTCGAGACCTGAACAGCCGTCTCGCACCGCACCCGACGGCCGCCCTGCGGGCAGAGCACGCCACCCCGGTCCGGCCGACCGGCAAGGCAGTTGCTCAGGACACTCCCGGGACGAGCCGGACGACGGTCACGGTGAGCACGGACCCGGAGACGTAGTACAGCACGATGGCACCGAGCACGGTGACCTCACGCCGGTCGCGTTCACCGCGGACCGCGGTGGACCCATGACCGTACGGGTCCCGCCCGACGGTCCGCGCCATGGCCTCCCGGAACGCCCGGGCGTCGGGCATCTTGGCGAGGGTGTCGTCGGCGGGCGGCGCGCAGGTGATCCGGTGGCTCAAGCCGCCCCCCGCCGCTCCGCCTCGCCGGCGGCGAGCCGCTGAAGCAGGGCCTCGGCCGCCGGGTCCGGCACGGCCTCCAGTGCCGCATGACGGCGTGGATGTCCTGCACGCCGGCTTCGTCGACGGCGCGGTCGAACTCCGCGCGGCGGTCCTCCGGAAGGGCGGCACGGATGGCGGGAATGCTGTTGGGGACCTCCACCTCGACGCCGTCGACGAAGGTCTTCAGCGGTTCGGCCATGTTCGTCCTCCTGTCGTATCGGAGAGCGGGCTGGGGGGCGACCTTGTCGCTGACCTCCACGGGCATGAGGGCACACGGGATCAACCGGATGCGCTCTGCGAGCAGTTCGTCACCGACCGTAGAACACCAGGGAAGATGTGGACAAGTTAGTCTCGGAACAATTAATCCTTATGAGTTGCAGGATGGATTGCCGTCACGCCAGACTTGCCGCACATGACCCCTCGGAGGAGCACAAGTTGAGCGCGATTCAGCCGACCTCGGGCAACAGCACTTCCTCGGTGCTGGGGCGCCGCCTGGGCGGCGAGCTCACCAAACTCCGCACCGCAACGGGCCTGACGCAGACCGACGCGGCGAGGGTCCTCACTTCGACCATCACCAAGATCACAAAGATGGAACGCGGCCTGGTCCCCATGCGCGATCCGGACATCCGCGCCCTCTGCGAGTTGTACGAGGTCCGCGACCCCGGCGTGGTCGGACGACTCCTGGAGCTGGCACGTCTCGACCGGGAGCGCCGCAAGGCCAAGGGCTGGTGGGACGACTACACCCTCTTGGGCGCCATGCAGGAGTACGTCACCCTGGAGAACGCGGCAACAGCGATCAGAACCTGGCAGCCCGGATACGTTCCCGGCCTGCTCCAGACCCGCGGTTACGTGAACGCTCTGAGGACGACTCCCGCGTCAGCCGCGACCGAGCCGAGGCGTGGTCCCGATAAGGAGTTCATCTCCGCACGGCTCGCACGACAGCAGCGCCTCTTCGCCGAACCTCCGCTCTCGTACCACGCCTTGGTCTACGAAGCCGCGCTCCGGAACATCCCCGGCAGTACAGAAACAGGTCGCGAACAGCTCGACCACCTCATGCAACTGGCCGACCTCCCGAACCTCACACTCCAGGTGTTTCCGCTCGGTGCCGGCACGCACCAAGGCATGAACGGCTCGTTCAACATCATCTCGTTCGCCGAGCCGGGCGCGATGGACGTCGTCTACTCCGAGTCCGTCCTGACTCAGTTGTGGATCGAGGGTGGCGAGGGAGCCGCTCAGTACGACGAACTGTTCGGAATGATCGCTGGCCGCTCTCTCGGCCAGCAGGACTCACAGCAGTTCATCCACAAGCTCCGAAAGGACCTCTGACCCGTGCCTCCCTTCAGGTACCGCAAATCCAGTTACAGCGACGACTTGGGCGAGTGCGTCGAAGTAGCCACCAACATCCCCACCACGGTCGCGATACGAGATTCCAAGAACCCTACGGGCCCCTCGCTGCAAGCCACGGCCACCGCCTGGTCGGCCTTCCGGACTTTGCTGGTGGAAGACGAGCCGACCCCTCGACAGCCGCCCGCAGCCGACGGTCGGCAGCAGCGCCTTCGGCTGAGGTCCGAGCGACTCCGCTCATGTGTGGGTGCCGCCGTGAGGCCGTAGCATCCCCTCACCTGACTGCAAGGGCCAGTCGCAGAGGCGGCTGGGACCACTGAAAGAGGACGGCTGCCGCTGTGGGGATCTCGCCGGCAACCCGAGCGTTGCTCGACCGGTACCAGAGCGGCACGGGCGCCGTGCCGTGGCGGTGGGAGTCGACGGTCGTGGACGTGGTGCTGCGGTACGGGTCCCGGGCCGATGCGGAGGCGCTGCTCCCGGCGTTCCTCGACGACCCGGAAGCGCGAGAAGCGCTGGTTCCGGTGTTCGCCCGGCGCGGGGGCCCCGGCACCGCCGAGCAACTGCTCGACGTGTGCGTCGAGAACGGCAGGTTGCGGGACGGGGTGCCGACGGGGGTGCTGCACGCCGTCGGATATCTGGGGTGCGAGACCGCCGAGCGGGTGCTGTGGGCGCACGTCGGTGGGGAGTCCTACGACCACTACGTGTCGAAGGACGCGTGCCTCGGGTTGCTGCACCTGCCGTGCCGGGGGCTGCGGGACGAGATATCGGGTGCTCTGGAGCGGCACGCCGGGGCGCATCTGTTCCCTGAGTTCCTGCCGGTCCTCGCGACGAAGACCGGTGATCCGGCGTGGCTGGGACGGCTCGTGGAGTGGGGTGAGGGCGACGCCTCCACCGACTGCAACGGCGGGCTGATACTCGGCATCGCGCTGCACGGCGGCAACGCGGCCCGGGTCGAGTTCACTCGGCTGCTGTGGAACCCGTACTGGGAGGCGTACGGCGGCGGTACGGGATCGGACCATTGGGCGTACGCGGGGGCGCGGGTGCTGGGACTCGGTATGCCGGACCTGTACGCCGGGCTCGTCGAGCGGCTGGACTCCGGTGTCGGCTCCTCCGTCGAACGGCACTGCCTCGCCGCGTTCTCCGCGCTCCTGGGCCACTGGACGGAGAAGCCGTGGCTCGGTCTGCGGATGGCCCCCGACCCGGAGGAGAGCAGTGACGCGCTGAGCGGCCTGCTGTTCGACTGGTCCACCCCTCACCAGGACGACTCCCTCATCGGCCTGGCGGGCCGCGCCCTCGGCCATGACGACATCCTCGTCACCAGGTTGCGCCACACCGAGGCGATCCTGCGGAACGAGACGAGACACGAACTGGAGCTTCAGGTGATCACGGACCTCCTCACCTGACCTTTCACGACGCGCTACCCATCGGGTCAGAAAGGCCGTCCCGCCTCCCCGGGTCTGTCCGACGTCCGATCGCACGCATCTGCCGGACGGGGTGGTTGCGGAGCCTTTAACGCCCGCCACCTGGGCAGGGCCTCCGCCTATGCTCGGCTCGTGCAGCCGCTCTCCGACCACAGCGATCCGTTGATCACGGCGTTCCCGGCCCATCTTGCAGGCGATGCCGAGGCGGTTCTGGCGGTGATGCCTGGTTCCCGGTTCCAACCGCATGGCTCGTCCTCGGTCGTTGTAGAGGGCCGACAGGTCTCGATCCCGGAACGCCTCTACAACGACGAGCCGCCGACCGACGCGGTGGCAAAGCTTTCACCGCGCCAACAGCAGCTTCTGCACTGCCTGTACTCAAGGCACTGCGACGGAGTGGTCAGACAACGCCACCTGGAGAACGTCGTCGGTTCCACGGACCCATGGGTCGTGCCCTTCGTCGTGCAGCTTGCGGGCGAGTACGTCCTGGAGATCCTGGTCGTCATCCGCGACGAGCTCCGTGATCTCGCCACGCCCGGCACCCGCGGCCACCTCGCCTACGGGCAGTTCATCATGGACAACCCGGACTTCTTCGCGCGCACCCAACGGCGGGCAGTGAGCTATTGGAACTGCTACCACCGTGGCACCTATGCCAGTTTTCAGGGCTACCCGGGATGCACTCTCCTCGATCTTCTGCGGTTCACCGCCTCCGGCAGATCAGGACGTCCCTGGCCCCGCCTCGCTCCGGCCCACGCCCGGCTGGACGGCTACTGCTAGACCCTGTTACGGAAGTGGATCTAGTTCGCTTGACGTCTTGGCGGTGCCTGGTACTCCAGCCGGACTGGACGAACACCAGGTCAGACGCTGGACGTCCTGGCGCCGCCGGGTCACCCTCGCGATGCTCGCCCACGCCTTCCTCACCGGCGTCCGCGCCGACGAACACGCACGCCACCCGAGGCCGGACGGGCTGATACCACTGACCTGCAACGAGATCCAGCACCTGTTCATCGCGCTCGTCGTCCAGCCTGTCCACGGCGCGGCCCACCGGCTCGGCCGGCCCCACTGGCAGCGCCGTCACCAGGCCCGATCCCAGGCCGGCCACCACCAGCGACAAGCCGCTCAAGCATGAAGATCGCGATCTACACCTGGAGTACTAAGCTGACTCGCCTACGGTCTCCAGTGAACCAGGTATCTGACCTGTGATTACTACGTTCAGCGATGACGATCTGAGCTAGTTCGGAGCCCCGCTGGACATAGTTGAACCTTTACCCGTTCCAGGTCGGCGCTTCAGTCTCGAAGCGGGCGATTGCGCGTTCCCTCCCCCATTCGGGAGGTTTGACGCAAGCCGGCGAGGGGTGGACACTGATTGCGTGTTCCCTCCTGAATACGGGAGGATAGACGCAAGGAGGTGCGACGTGGACTTCATGTCTGTGAGGCAAGCTGCGCAGCGCTTGGGCGTGGATGACTCGCGTGTGCGCCAGCTGCTACGTGATGATCAGCTACGCGGTTCGATGGTTGGTGGGCGATGGATCGTGGATGCCGGCAGCGTCCGCGACCGCGAGCTGTCAGCTCCTGATCCTGGTCGTCCGTTGTCGGCGCGGAACGCTTGGGGAGCCCTCGCCATGCTCTCGGGGCGCCGGCCTCCTGGGCTGTCGGCCCCAGAGCGCTCTCGCCTACTTGCGCGTCTTCGGGATCTGGCTGCCGATGGAGACGTGCCAGCAGCGCGTCTGCAAAAGCTCCTTGCTGCGAGGGCTGAAGTACGGCGCTATCGAGTCCACCGCAGTGCGTTGCAAGCTTTGCTCTCCCACTCGGATGTAGTACGGGCTGGGGCTAGCGCCGCTCCTCGTGTGGGTGCTGACTATGTGGCTCCTGGGCGCGCCGAGGTCTACGTGCATCCAGATCGGATAAGTGAGCTAGAAGCTGCGTTCGGACTGGTTCCCGATGCTCGGGGCGGCAACCTTGTTGTTCGTGTGCCACCAGCCAGCGCTTGGGCGTTCCTCGTATCAGATGTGTGTGAAGCGCAGGAGGGGAGGGACGCTCCGACTCCCGTGATCGCAGCCGACTTGCTGGATGCGAAGGAAGACCGGGCCATTGCGGCAGCGGCAGGCATCCTCGAACCGTTGCTTGCATCGTCTGCGGCAAGACCGGCGGTTACGGCGTGACAGAGGTACGAGTCCGGATTGAGTCAGATCTGCTGACGGGGCCTCTAGTGTCCTGAGTCGTTAATTCGTGTGCAGTATGCGGCGAGGGTGTCGAGGATGTCGTCGGCGGTCTTCGTCCAGACGAACGGCTTGGGGTTCTTGTTCCACTCGTTGATCCAGCCGCGGATGTCGCGTTCGAGTTCGACGACGCTGCGGTGGGCGGAGCGGCGGAGTTTGCGGCAGGTCAGTTCGGCGAACCAGCGTTCGACGAGGTTGAGCCAGGATGCCGAGGTGGGGGTGAAGTGCAGGTGGAAGCGGGGGTGACGCAGCAGCCACTTCTTGACCGGCTCGGTCTTGTGGGTGGCGTAGTTGTCCAGGACGAGGTGGAGTTCGAGGTCCTGGGGGACGGCGGCGTCGATGACCTTCAGGAAGCGGAGGAACTCCTGGTGGCGGTGGCGTCGGTAGTGCTGGGCGATGACCGAGCCGGAGGCGATGTCCAGGGCGGCGAACAGGCTGGTCGTGCCGTGCCGGACGTAGTCGTGGGTCATCTTCGCCGGCGTGGTCGGTGCCATCGGCAGCACCGGCTGGGTGCGGTCCAGTGCCTGTATCTGTGACTTCTCGTCCACCGCCAGGACCAGGGCGTTCTCGGGTGGGGCGAGGTA